>JAURXV010000090.1 GCA_030654195.1 Syntrophales bacterium
GTAATCCTGTAATCTTGCGCCAATCGATCTCCGGCTCACCCTTTTGTATTGGCGCAGGCAGATTTCCTGCGGCCTCACCGATGATCTCAAGGTTTCGGATGACGGCGTCCTGGGTTTTTTCAAGAAGATAGACTGCTGAAATGCGTTTATGATCCGCAGGTCCAATGGACGGCGAGCCAGACCGTCTCCAGTTCCGTATCCGTCCGCTCCACCCGGTGGCGGACATGCCGGGGGATGAGGAGATGATCGCCGGGTTTCAGATTGATCCGTCGGCCGTCTTCGAAACAAAGCGTGGCGCTTCCCGAGACGAGCAGGACCCACTCCTCGGTCTGCTGATCGTACCAGAAACCCGGGGGTGAGGCCTGCCCCCGGGAGACGATCCGCTCGATCCGGAAGGTCTCCGCCTGCAGGATCTCCTCAACAGCCTCCCCGGGCGGCTCCGGGGAAAACCCGTCAAACAGGTTGTGAACGGAAATCACTTTCGCCCCCCCCTCTCCCACGATCGACACGGGATTTCTTCACTGACAATGTTCTCCGGAATCCGAAAAGGGCCGTCGGCATCAACCGACCAGGGTCTGCTCCCGAAGGCGCTTCTCCGGGAAGAACCAGACAAGGCCGATACTAAGCAGCGGGATCAGCGCCAGGCCGCAGAGGACCGTCCGGATCGAGAAAAGGTCGGCCATGCTGCCGACGAGGGGCGCCATCATCCCCCCCAGCCCCTGCCCGAACCCCATCATCAGGCTGGAGACCATCGACTTGCCCTGCGGCGCCAGCTTCTGCGCCATAACCAGCCCCAGCGGCAGTGTGGCGAACATCAGGAATCCCGCCAGCGCGGCGCCCAGATAAATCCATTTCCCCGGCAGGATGAGCATCAGAAAAAGGGCCGGGGTAACCAGGACGAAGGTGAAATAGAAAATCGGTTTGTAACCGATCCGGTCGGAAAGGTGGCCGGAGAGGAGGCCGCTCACGGCCCCCGCCACCGTGAAGAGGGAGATGACCAGACCGATGGAAATGAGGGAGTGGCCCTCCCGGGAGTAGAGAATGGGGGCGAAGGTCAGGAAGGACTGGGCCACGAAGGTGCGCAGAACCATGACCACCCAGATCAACAGAACCGGTTTCCACGCCTCTCCGAACGCCTCCCGGACCGCGCCGAAAAATCCCTGCCCCCGGAGCCCCTCCGCGAGCGGCCGGGGCGTGATCTTGAACAGCAGGACCATCACGGCGAGCCCCGGAATCGCCGTCCAGAGGGTCGCCTCCAGACCCCAGCCGCTGACGAGCCAGGCGATGCAGAGCGGTCCGACGCCGAAGGCGAAGGTCCCTCCCATGTTGAAAATCGACATGGAGAGGCCGAAGCGGCGACCGGCGTAGGTTGCGATCATCCCCGCCGTGGAGGGATGGAACATCGAGGACCCGATCGATCCGATCGCGATAAAGAGCAGAAGATCCCAGAAGGAGTGCGCCCATCCGACCAGCGCGATGAAGATGATCGAAAGAAGCGGCCCGCCAAGGATGAAGATCCGCGACGGATAGCGGTCGGCAAAATAACCAACGCCCGGCTGGACGATAAAGGCGAGCATCCGCATCATCCCGGTGATCAGACCGACCTGGGCCAGCGACAGCGCAAATTTGTCCGCGAAGACCGGAAGGAGCGGGCTGATAAAAGAGCCATAGAAATCGCCCGTGAAGTGGATCAGGGTGAGGGCGAAGATCACTTTGACATCGGTGTGGTTTCGCTCGGTCATTTCAAAAGCTTAGAGGTCTATCGGGATTCCCAGATCCTTGCCGATGGCCCGCAGGTTCGCCGTCACGAGGGTATTGGCCGTGATCTCGGCCTCGTCCCGCGGCACACTTAGCTTCTCCAGCACCTGGATGCAAAATTTCTCGAGCGGTTCGTGCCCGGCCATCACTTTGGGACTTGAAGACATTTCCGTGACCATAGGGATCATTCCTCCGTTCCGGGTTCATTGCGGCGCACATTTTTCGGGGACAGATTTGAAATCTGTCCCCGGGTTCCCCTTGCCGAAGCGGTCAGGTTATGGCGACTTCGATGACTTGTCAAGAATTTTAACATCATCAAACATCATCAAAAAGCTTGACAAATGTCTCCCGATGCCGTAGAAGAGATCCGGTTTTTGGAAGTTTCCGTCCCCGGAGCCGGTTTTGGCTGTTGGGGATTTTTTTCATCATGGAATCGGAACAGGAAATGATTATGGGTATTCAACCCGGGAGCGCCGCGGAGACAACGCCGGCCATCTTCCAGGCGGATCGACGACGGAAGCAGGAGATCGATCAGCGCCGGACCTTCGGCATCATCAGCCACCCCGACGCGGGAAAGACGACGCTCACCGAAAAACTCCTCCTCTTCGGCGGGGCGATCCAGCTTGCCGGCGCCGTCAAGGCAAGGAAGGCCGGCCGACACGCCATGAGCGACTGGATGGCGATCGAAAAGGAGCGGGGGATCTCCGTCACGACGTCGGTCATGAAGTTCCACTACGACGCCTTCGAGATCAACCTCCTCGACACCCCCGGCCACCAGGATTTCTCCGAGGACACCTACCGGGTCCTCACCGCCGTGGACAGCGCGCTGATGGTGATCGACAGCGGCAAGGGGGTCGAGCCGCAGACGGAGAAGCTCATGGAGGTGTGCCGGATGCGGAACACCCCGATTATGACCTTCATCAACAAGCTGGACCGGGACGGGATGAACCCGATGGAGGTCCTCGCCAACATCGAAGACAAGCTCCAGATCGAGTGCGCCCCTCTCTCCTGGCCGATCGGCATGGGGAAGGACTTCAAGGGGGTCTACAACCTCTACCGGAAGTCGCTCCATCTCTTCACCCCGGGGCGGGACAGCCGAAAGGAGAAGGGAATCACAATCACCGATCTCGAAGATCTTCGGTTGGACGAGCTCCTGGGGAGCCAGGCGGAACGGCTTCGGGAGGAGATCGCCCTGATCGAGGGGGCGGCCAATCCCTTTTCGCATGAGGAGTACCTGAAAGGAAACCAGACCCCCGTCTTTTTCGGTAGTGCTATCAACAACTTCGGCGTCCGGGAGCTCTTAGAGGCCTTCGTGGAGATGGCCCCTGCCCCCGGTCCGCGGCCGACGACCGCCCGGATGGTCTCGCCGCTGGAGGAGGCATTCTCCGGCTTCGTCTTCAAGATCCAGGCGAACATGGATCTGGCCCACCGCGACCGGATCGCCTTCTTCCGGATCTGCTCGGGGAAGTTCACCCGCGGGATGAAGGTGTTCCACCACCGGATCGGCCGCGAGATCGTCATCTCCAACGCGACGATCTTCATGGCCCAGGACCGGACCAACGTCGAGGAGGCCTGGCCGGGCGACATCATCGGCATCCACAACCACGGGACGATCCAGATCGGCGACACATTTACCGAAGGAGAAACCTTGCAGTTCACCGGGATCCCCAATTTCGCACCGGAGCACTTCCGGCGGGTCCGAATCAAGAACTCGCTCAAGATCAAGCAGCTCCAGAAGGGGCTCGTCCAGCTCTCGGAAGAGGGGGCGGTGCAGGTCTTCCGGCCGCTCTTCGGGAACGACTACATTTTGGGCGCGGTCGGCGTCCTCCAGTTCGACGTGACGATGGCCCGCCTCAAGAGCGAATACGGCGTGGACGCCTCCTACGAGACGATCGACTACGCCGCGGCCCGCTGGATTGCCTGTGAAGACCCAAAGCGCCTTGCCGAATTCGAGAAGAGGTGCCAGGCGAACCTCGCCCGGGACGCCGACGGCCACCTGACCTACCTCGCCACAAGCGAGTGGCGCCTCGGCTTCATCATGGAGGAGTGGTCCGACATCGCGTTCCGCAAGACCCGCGAGCACACATGAAAGCATAAAAATGGCATCGCGCAAAACGCGTTGCGCATGAAGTGCGAATAACGTTTGACATTACTAACGCAGTTCGTTAGCGTTTACCCATGATCTCGACATTCAAGTGCTCCGACACTGAAGCCCTGTTCAACGGAAAGCGGGTTGCCCGTTTCGTAAATATTCAAGTCGTGGCTTTGCGCAAGCTGGCGATGCTCAACCGGGCGGAAAAGCCGGAAGACCTGCGTATTCCGCCCAATAACAGACTGGAGCAATTGAAGCGCAACAGAGTTGGGCAATGGAGCATCCGCATCAACGATCAATGGCGCGTATGCTTCCGCTTCGAGGGCGGCCATGCCTACGACGTTGAGATCGTCGATTACCACTGAAGGAGAGTGACCATGCCGCGTGAAATACCTTACCCTACCCCCGGCGAAATCTTGCTGGAGGAATTTTTGAAGCCGATGGGAATTACCCAGTACCGGCTCGCCAAGGAAATCGGAGTGTCGCAACGGCGCATCGGAGAGATCGTCGCGGGCAAGCGGAGCGTGACCGCCGATACCGGCTTACGCCTGTCACGCTTCTTCGGTACCAGCGACGGTTTCTGGGTCGGCTTGCAGACCGATTACGATACGGCGCAAGCCAAAGACGCCCTCTCTGATGTGTTGTCGCGAATTCGTCGTTTCGAGCCTGTCCATGTTTAGCCCCGTGGCATAACCTGGAGGTGATAAACCATGAAGAATGAATCGCTTGAGTCCGACATGCCGGATTTCGACGACGCTGCCCATGTGGAGGAACATCTCAAGAAGATGGGATTCCAACGATGAAGAAGACCAAGCCCGCGTCCAAAAAACTCAGCCTCACCCCACCGAAGCCAGCCGGACAGATGAGGCGAACGCAGACCGCTTTGCAAGAGCCGCCGACCGTTGCAGATGAAGCGAGCCTCCTCGCTGATCTTCGGGCGCTCACCCAGTCGCCTCCACCAAACCATCGAGCACGCAAGAGAGCCAGCCGCAAGGCGAGAGACAACCCGGGAGCGTCAGCCATGAGCGACTACGCCAACATGTTCGAATCCATCCGTGGTCTCGCATCAAGTATTCAGGCGATAAACCAAAAAGCCGTAAGGGAATACACCCCGGTCGTGGAAGCCATCCTGCGCTCGCCCATCCCCGACACCCGCCACATCGAGCATACCCTTGACGGCCTGCTCGACTTCTGTGGCTACGAGCCCGCACTTCACCTCTACAAAAAGCTCTGCCGCTACTATTTTTACATCAACCCAACCGCGACGGTGCAATATATCGAGGCCTATCGTGAATTATGGGATTCCGACCAAGAGGCGAAGCCATGAAAGAGAAAGTGAAGCCTGACTGCATGCAAACCGAGGTGGGGCAAATGAAAAAAACTTAAGGCGTCCTGACGATGCGGAACCCCAGAAAGTCGTCCCGGATTCCCGGGGCGTAGCGGTAGCGACTCGTCGAGCGGCAGAACCTTGCATCGTTGTACCAGCTTCCGCCGCGGCCGATCCGGTGCGTACCCGACGACGGCCCCTTCGGATTGTCCCGGGGGCTGTCGCTGTAATAGCCGCCGTCATACCAGTCCTGAACCCACTCCCAGACGTTCCCGCTCATGTCATGAATCCCCAGACCGTTCGGCGCTTTCGTCCCCACGTGATGGGGTTTCCCCCCCGAGGTGGACTGATACCAGGCCACGGCATCAACGGCGTCGCCGCCGGAATACTTTTCCGGTTTCCCACCGCTGCGGGCCGCATACTCCCATTCCGCCTCCGTCGGCAACCGATAGAACTGTCCCGTCTTGTCGTTCAACTTCCGGATAAACCCCTGAACGTCGTTCCAGCTCACCAGCTCCACGGGATATTCGTCGCCGTTCTTGTGATAGGCCGGGTTGTGCCCCATGACCCCCTGCCACTGCCCTTGGGTTACCTCGTATTTCCCGAGATAAAAATCATTCACGCAGACCTCATGGACGGGCCGCTCATCCGGCCGCCCGTCTCCAAAGGTATCTCCCATCCGGTAGCAGCCGCCCTTGACGAAGACAAACTCGCCGGCCATTTTTTCATGAATCCTCTTGGCCGCTTCCGCTTCCGCACGCCTTTTGGTCTCTTCCTCCGCGACCCTTTTGGCCTCCGCCTCCTGCCGGCTCTTTTCCACCTCTGCGCGCCTGTCCGCCTCCGCCGCCGATTGCTGTTTTTCCTCCTCCGCGATTTTG
>JAURXV010000097.1 GCA_030654195.1 Syntrophales bacterium
CTGCCGCTCGCCGGCCCGGCCCAGGAGCTGGAGGTACATCTCATAGAGCATCCGTAGGCCCGACGCCCCGATCGGGTGGCCGAAACACTTGAGGCCGCCGTCCACCTGGGCGGGGATCTTGCCGTCCCGGTCGTAGAAACCGTCGAGGGCGTCCTGCCAGGCATGGCCGCGCTCGGAGATGTGAAGATCCTCGTAGGTGACGAGCTCCGTGATCGAGAAGCAGTCGTGGAGCTCCATCATGCTGATTTCCTCACGCGGGTTTGCGATCCCCGCCTCCTCGTAGGCCTTCGTGCTGCACTTGTTGGTCGTGTAGAAATGTTCCCCGTCCCACTCGTTGAAGCCCCCCTCGTAGCCGCTGGAGACGGCTAACTGGATCGCCTTTACGGAAACGAGTTCATTTTTCCCCAGAGATTTCGCGATCTCCGGCGTCGTCACGATCGCGCAGGCGGAGCCGTCGCTGACCCCGCAGCAGTCGAAGAGCCCCAGCGGGTGGGCAATGATCGGGGCGGCCATGATCTGTTCCAGCGTCACCGCCTTTCTCAGATGCGCCTTGGGGTTGAGCGCGCCGTTGGCGTGGCTCTTCAACGAGACATGGGAGATCGCCCGTTTCAGATCCTTGTCGGAGACCCGGAATTTCGCGGCGTAGGCCGAGGCTAACTGTGCGAAGAGGCCCGGCGCGGAGCCGTTGGGAAACCACTGCCAGACCAGCGTTCCGAAATTGGAGCCGGCGTTCGGCAGGCCGCCGTAGCCGGTGTCTTTCAATTTTTCCACGCCGATCGCAAGGCAGATGTCGTAGGCCCCGGAGGCGACCCCGTAGACGGCCCCCCGGAAGGCCTCCGTCCCCGTGGCGCAGTAGTTTTCCGTCCGGGTGATGGGAATGTGCGGCAGCCGCAGGGCCACGCCGAGCGGCGTCGCCGATTTGCCGAGGCCGACCTCCTCGATGCAGTGGCCGAGCCAGGCCGCCTGAATCCGGTCCTTTTCGATCCCCGCGTCTGCGAGGCACTCCTGGAAGGCCTCGACCAGCAGCTCCTCGGCCCCCATATTCCAGCGTTCCCCGAAACGACTGCACCCCATCCCGAGAATCGCCACCTTGTCTCTGATTCCAGAAGCCATCGTTCATTCCTCCTTATATTCTTGGCGACTACGTAAAAAGTAAATTTCCCCAACCCCCACCCTAACCCTCCCCCTCAGGGGGAGGGGAAATGTTGAGTTTCTCCCCCTTCAAGAGGGAGGCAGGAGGGGGATGAAAAATTAGGTAGCTGTCCCTCAACATTATTGAGCGGTAAAATGCGCTCAACCCTTGAATTTAAAGAGCCTGCCGATGAGCTGGGATTTCATGATGTCGCCTTCCACTTTCAGCTTCCCCGAGCTGTAGGCCTGCATCCCGTCGAGCTTGCCCGCGATGAGCTGGAGGAAATCCCCGTCGGCCATCCTGATCGTCGTCGTGGGCTTCTCTGTTTTTCCCGCCTCGACCTTGCAGGCGCCGTCCTTCACGGCGACGACCCAGTCGCCGCCTCCCGGGCCGGAGATGGAGAACTGAAAGACGACATCCTTCCCCGCCGCAGCGGCCGCGTCGAAGGCCTCCGGCATCTTCGCGAAGATCCCCTTCACGTCGGCCGCGCCGCCCCCGGCCGCGCCCGCCGACTCCGCCTTCGGGGCGGGGGGCGTCATGAAGGAGATGACCGCAGTGTTCGCGTCGCCGATCTCCCTGGCTCCATCGAGGCTGTTGATCTTCTCCCAGTGGTCGCGGATCTCTTCCGGCGTCGGGATGCTCTTCCCGTCGCCCAGCGCTTCGCCTGTGCCGGTCAGGATCGCCGCCCGGCTGTAGAAGCCGGCCGCCGCGTTGAAGATGTCGCCGCTCTCCGCGCAGGTCTCGGAGCAGAGGTAGAGCACGATCCCGGCGACGAATTCGGGCCGCATCTGCTCGAACATGTCGGGCGGCATGACGTCCTCGGTCAGCCGCGAGGCGGCGGCCGGGGCGATCGTGTTCACCCGGATGTTGTATTTTGCGCCTTCGAGTTTGAGCGTGTTCATGAAGCCGACGACGCCCATCTTCGCGGCGCTGTAGTTCGTCTGGCCGAAGTTGCCGTAGAGGCCGGCGGCGGAGGTCGTCATGACGATCCGGCCGTACCCCTTCTCCCGCATCACGGCGAACGCGGGACGGGTGACGTTGTAGGCGCCGTTCAGGTGGACGGCGAGGATGGTGTTCCAGTTCTCCGGATCCATCTTGAGGAAACTCTTGTCCCGGAGGATCCCGGCGTTGTTGATCAGGATGTCCACCTTGCCGAAGAACTCCACGGCCGTCCTGACGATTTTTTCGCCTCCTTCGGGGGTGGCCACGTTTTCGTAGTTGGCGACCGCCTCTCCGCCCGCGGCCCGGATCTCTTCGACAACCCGGTCGGCGGGAGAGCTGGAGCCGGTTCCCGCGCCGTCACGGGCGCCGCCGAAGTCGTTCACGACGACCTTCGCACCCCGTTTTGCGAGTTCCAGCGCGTAGGTCCGCCCCAGGCCGGCCCCGGCGCCCGTCACGACGGCCACGCGGCCGTCGAACCGGATCTCCGGAAGGGCCGCGGCCGCCCCGGGCTGCGGAACCGCCTTCCAGAAGTAACCGGTAAAACCGCGTTCATCATCGGTGAACCGCCGCCGGAAGACCATCTTCACCGGGATGCCCACCTTGCAGTCCGCGAGTTCGCAGTCGGTGAAATTGGCCATGAAGCGGCCGCCCCCCTCAAACTGGACCATGCCGTAGGTCGCGGGCGGGTCCACCGATACAGCGAGCAGGTCGCCCGTGAAGGTCTTGATCCGGGCCGTGCAGTCGGCGAATTCGTAGTCATCCTGGGTGTTCACGTGGTTGCATTTCGGGTTCACGCAGATGTCCATCTTCGGGTACTGCGGTGTCCCGCAATCCCGGCACTTTCCGCCGACGAGGCCGGTGAGCATCTTGCGCTTCCGCCAGAGGACCGTCATCGCCGTCTGGGTCGGGGCCTCGGCCCGGATACCCATCTCGGGATGGATAAGGTTACGGAATTTCAGGAATTTCATGTAATTGTCGATTGTCTTCTTGTTCTCTAGGGAGCCCTTCACGCCGGCGCGCGCGGGGAGTTTCGCGATCGCGTCGGTGACCTT
>JAURXV010000106.1 GCA_030654195.1 Syntrophales bacterium
GCGCCGATTTTTACTCAACCGATATCGATGGATTGCGCCGCGAAGGGGAAACTTCCTTGAAGGTCTTTCTTGATATGTGCGCCGAGGAAGGGGTTTCCCCCTACCGGAAAACATCCGGCAGATTAAACCTTCGCCTTTCCCAGGAGTTGTACGACAAGGCGGCAACTTTGGCCAAGGCGTCGGGAAAGAGTCTGAACGCCTGGATTGCGGATGTTATCCGTCATGCCGATGACGTCCTCACCCATTAGTTATATCGCTTTCTCGGGTTCCCGTCATAGGTATGCTAAAAGATATCGAATGGTTCCGAAGGAATAAGAGAAAAGGGGGACAGTTGACCGGCAGTTCACAATATGTGGATGAGATAGAAAAGAAAATTGAAAGACGGGTGGAATTTCGGGGCAAGGAAGACCGAGAAAATCAGAAAAATAAATTTGTCCCCTTTTTCCCAAGAAAGCAATAGCTTATCAAATATCCAATTGAAATGTGCAGTTTTTGGAGGGTGACTTTTCAGGTGATCGAGGGTGTTTGTAACTTCCTGTACTACACAGGTTGACATCACTGATTTAGGATATAGATTTCAAATGCAAATCGCGATATAATGAGGGCACATAAAAGGTCGTAAAATGAGAGTCCCGCCTCCGAATGACAAAGAATGCCGTCGCTTGGAGGAAGCAGCATGACTCGGCCATCCTTGTTTCCCACGGAGGTATATTATGTCCAGTCTGGTTTCAGATTCCTTCGATAGGTCATTACGCGCCATCCTGTTTCTCTTGCTTGCCGCACTCCTTGCAAGCTTTTCGGGTTGCGGTTCCTCATCCTCAGACCCGCCCGCCCTTAACCGCGTTGCGTCTTTTGAAGGTGGCACACTCTACACTACATCCGGTGAGGGTGGTTCAGGGACTTTCGATGTGCTGGTCCTCAATGGTGACTGGCGGCAGATGGGCAGGCAGTATGGTTACCTCACCCGCGCCAAACTTGCCGATTTCTATGCCAGCTCAACGGAGTACCTGCTGTCGAAAGGTGCCACTCAACAACAAATATCGGACGCTGCCGAAGAATTCTATCAATCCAAAATGGATTTCGTGAAGGAGCTGATCAACGGCATGGCCGAGACCTCAGGCATGAGCCTGGAAGAGCAGAAGAGAACCTGTGCGGCCGTGGTCTTGATTGCCCTTGTGGGTTGCTCCAGCATGGATGCGTGGGGGGACTATACCGGCGGAGGGCCGCTTGTTGCGGGGAGGAACTGGGACATCGGGGTTCATATGAACGCCTTCAGCCGCTTCATGACCGTCGCCGTCTACAACCCGACCGGATCTTCTATCCCGGTCGCCGACATCAACTATCTCGGTTGGTTCATGTTTCAGTCGGGTATGAATAAGAGCGGGATATTCCTCGACCTCCAGAACGGTGGCCTCTCCGATCCATCTTCCCGCTCGGATGTGCCCAATGTCAACGACAACCTCCTCACGTTCCTCCTCAATTCCTCAACGTTGGAACAGCTCGATACCAATTTCCTTACAAACTTTCCACGGGGCGGTTTGGTGATGAACGTAGCGGACGCAACCAGGGGACGGGTATATGAGTGGGCAACGTACGGTATGAAGATCCGAAACGGCAATGGCCTTATCGCCTCGACGAACCACTTTATTGACCCTTCATGGGGACTGCCGTCTCCTCCTGACGGCGAATCGGGTGCCTTCAGTAAGGAGCGGCTCGCGAACCTCCTGTCCCTTGGTGAAAGCTACAAAGGGAAGATCGATGCGGCTGCCATGCAGGAGATATTCGGTAAAACCATTGACCAGGGCGGTCCAACGTTTCCGAACGGCAATACGAATTACCAAATCGTGGCTGTCCCGGCGGAGCGGACTGTCTGGCTAAAAGCTACCGGATATTCAGGATGGGAAAAAATTGCTTTAGGACCGTTGTTCAGGTAGGGAAAACCTGCCGTTCAGACTCGTATAAAGCAGGCGGGTGCGTTGCAGTGTGGACAATTGAAAGCAATAATAGACGCACTAATGCGATTGTGTATATCCCCCGTGTAAACGTGTTAAAGCTGGAAGGGTGACGCGTTTTGCGCAGCTTATAACCCGTAATCATTACTTTTTATGAGTGCCTGTGCCTAACACTTTGTAGGTGTTGCCATTGTCAGCCAAATCAGCCTTTCCCTTGATAAACTCTCGCTGATTACAGAGAGAAAGGTAGTAAAAAAATCTCGCAGCATAGCCCAGCTTACTACACCCTTACGCAATGCCTGGGATAGAAATATGCCTCTGGGGCAGGTTCATTATGTCCATATGCTTTTCGAAGAGGGTCATCAGGCCGGGATTTTCGAGGTTGGCCGCAAAGAGATATCCTGAGAAACGCCGCTTTCCCTGGCAGACACGCTCGCCCTGGCGTACCAGCGGTCAACCTGTACCAAGTCGCTGGCGGACAGGGCGGACAGGAAGGCAAGGCGAGCCGCTTCCGGGGTTTTTTTGAGATACCAGGACTTTCCGGCATGATATATGGCCGACTGCATATCGCCGGCCAAGAAGCTTTCTCTTCCAATAAACAGCTCCCGGGCCGCCGCACGGGTGATCATTTCCAGGATGGACAATTCACAGCCGCAGCGGGGGCATTCCCGCACATCCTCACTTTTCTTGCCGCAGGCGGGGCAGGCAATCATCATCAATCCTCCAGATAGAACAGCATATCGGAGAGGGATTCATTCAATCTGTCAACGGTTCCCCAATCATGCCCGGCAATGGCCCGCCGGTTCTTCTCCAGCAGATCCGTTAGTTCCGCGGCGTCTTCCTCGTTCACGCCGGGGATCATCCCTTCCGCTCGTTTGCGCAGCGACTTGGCCCGGTTGATCAATTCCTGTTTGTCCAGGACTACGTCACCATCGTCTTGTTCGGCGTCGCCTTCGTCATCCCCGTCTGCCTCCACATCGTCATCTTCCATAAGAAAAGATGCGATATTGGAGCGTTTTTCTTCCAGGTTGGCCCCTGTTCCTTTGTTGGCAGTGTCCATTGTCACGGTCCTGGCAAGACCGGTGGCCTTTTCCTTCGCCGTCACCTTGAGGATGCCGTTTACGTCCAGTTCGAGGTTGAGCAGAATGAGGTTCCCCGCCTTTGCCTTGCTCAGGCCCTTGATCCAGAAATTCCCGATGAAGATATTTTCGGAGGCCCGGGGTGCATCTCCCTGAAAAATTTCCACCAGAATATCCTGCTGGTTATCGTAATTGGTGCAAAACAATTCTTCCTTGCCGACGGGGAGGGACGAATTGCGTTTGATCACCGGCACGTAGATATCAGTCGTCATCCTCCCTTCATACTCCCCGATGGCCCGGGCGCCAAAGGTATAGGGAGTGATGTCCACCAGGATGGCTTTGGTCTTCGCCCCGCTCATCGCCGCGCCCTGAATGGCGGCGCCCATGGCGACAATAAGATCAGGATTTATTTCATGATGAGGTTCGATCCCCATGTCCTCCTCGAGCATGCGGGCAACCAGGGGCGTCCGGGTCGAACCGCCGACGAGGATGATCTTGTCGATCGCCTTGGGGAGAAACATGGCGTCCTTCAGGCAGGAATGGACGGCGCTCATCGTCTTGCGGAGCAGCGGCAGTATCATCTCCTCGTATTCTTTCCGGGATATTTCCACATCGAGATGGCGATCCCCGGCGATAAATTCTTCCCGGATCGTCGCGAACGGCCGGTCGGAGAGGGTGCGCTTGGCCTTTTCCACGGCTACCCAGAGGCGGTTCGCCGCCTTGAGATCGCTTTTCAGGTCAATGCCGTACTTTTCCTTAAAGGGCAGCGCGACATGATCGATCAGGAGCCGATCGAAGTCATCGCCGCCGAGGTGGGTGTCGCCGTGGCTGGATCTAACTTCCACGATGCCGTTTTCCATCTCCACAAGGGAAGCGTCGAAGGTTCCCCCGCCCAGATCGTAAATGAGTATCCGCTGTTTCTCCTCGTGACCCGCCTCATAGACCAAGGCCGCCGCCGTCGGCTCGTTGATAATCCGGACCACGTCGAGCCCCGCCAGGATGCCTGCATCCCGGGTCGCCTGCCGCTGGGCGTCGTCAAAATACGCCGGGACCGTGATGACCGCTTTCTCTACCTTTTGACCGAGATATGTTTCCGCAGCGCTTTTGAGCTTCCCCAGGATGAAGGAGGATATTTCCTCGGGGCTGAAGGTTTTGTCTCCGAGGGGTAAGGTGATCTTTTCCCCCATACGGCGTTTGATGGACAGGATGGTTTGCTCCGGATTGGCCACCATCTGATTCTTTGCGGTTCGACCGACCATCAGTCGGCCCTCGTGGTCGATGCCCACGCAGGATGGCATGATCGTTTCCCCTTCCACGGGAATCACCTCGGGCCTCCCTTCCTCGCGTAAGCAGGAGATTTCCGAATTGGTCGTTCCCAGATCGATGCCAACGATTATTTCCATGTTATTTATTGCCCTTTTTGCTTTGATACGGTGACTTTCGCCAGTTTCAGAACGTGATCCCCATAAAGATACCCGCCGGAAATCTCTTCCACGACTGTATGAGGTGGACAGGTATCCGTGGCCACGGCGCCGACGGCGATCATTACGGAGGGATCAAAGGGGGCTCCGGTGGTGGTAGTGCACCTGATCCCCACCCTGGCCAGAAACTCGTCAAAATGGGACATGGTCAGAAAAAACCCGTCAATGACGCCGGCGGGAATATCCTGCTTTGCCTGCCGATCCGCCTGATTCACCTGATCTATCTGGCCTATCTGCTTTTTCTGATCTTTCCGCTTGCCCTTGTCTCTTGGGGACACCTTGCTGCAAGGTGTCCCCTTGCCTCTCCCTAACATCCTTTCCCAGAGACCGGGTCGGGCGGCTTCCGGTGCCGGCGGCGGGGAGTTCATTTCTTTCAGCTTTTCGTCAAACCGCCGCATTCGCTCATGTATTTCAACTATTTGCAGCATGATTCCCTGCCGGGCGAGGAACTCCGTGCTTTCCTGTTCTTTAGTCAGGTTGTCCAGCCGCTGCGCCAAAGAGGTCATGACGCCCTTAAATTCCCCCAGATGCTCGCCGAACTGGAGGAAGGTCTCATGGCTGCGCCGGGAGTTTTTCCTGAATTCATTCCGCAAAACGCAAAGCTCTTCATAGAACGAATACAGGTCCGGCTGCTCTTCCGTCTCCGCAAGAACGGGCTCTTCCTGAAGATTGTCCAGCCAGCTCAGGCAATTATCCAGGATTTTATCCTGCCAGGGAGGCGTTGCTGCCGGATCTACACCGCTGTCATCATTCACTTCTTCAAATTCACTAACTTCTGTGAATTTATTCAATTCGGGGACAGATTTCAAATCTGTCCCCTCCCCTGTTTCCTCTATTTCTTCGTGCATTTTCGTAGATACACTTTCATTTGTTCAAAGGCCATCGGTTTTCGCTTTTCGCATACCCGGACGCGCTGCAGAAAGGCATGAAAAGGTGTGTCGCCGGGTGCATCCCTGTTAAAAAGATAATGTTCCAGCCGCAATTTTTCATTCTTGACCAGTTCGTAGGCCTGGCTGATCCGCTTGAAGGCCTCCGGATCACTATCGGGAGAAAATCGCCGCACCAGCTCCAGGTAGGCCTTCCGAATCGTATCGTCGTCGGCCTGCGGAGATACACCCAGCACTTCATAAGGGTCCATAATCTATCTATTCGTCTTTCTAATAATAATCGTCAAAAAGGGCATTCTGAATCGTCGAAAAGTGAGGCCTGAGATGTAGCGGCCTTTTTCTTTTTCCGCCGGGAAGACGACTTGCCGCGGGGATCGAATATTCTATCCATCTCCTCGACAAGCTCCTCGGTAAGCTTTTCGAAATCGGTGGCTTTGCGGTTATCGCCACCACCATCGTCATCTTCTTCTTCATCAGAATCATAGTCATCATCATCCCCAAATGATGATGACAGGAATTCCTCGATCTGCCTGATCTCCTTGCCCAGCAGATTGATCAGCAGGCGTTCATTCCGTTCCACCGCAATGGCCTGAATGTCCCTCAGCCTTTGCAGATCCTTTTCCATTGGAGGAGGCCGAAATAGATGCGAGCTTTTGCCGTGCAGATACTGGAAGTAGAGAAAGAGGGGCGACTTTGGGTCCAGCTTGAGCATCTTTTTCACGTATAGGTGGATGAGCTCCGGGTCCGGCCATCGCTCATCAAAGGCGTAACGAACGATCTTTTCCGCATCCTGGGGGGTGCAAGGCTGATCTGCCGCCTTCAGGGCGCAGGCGTTCAGACGCTTGGACTCTTTGTCCAGCCACCATTTGCCCGGGACGATAAGCCTCACGTATTTAAAAACGTCCGTAAGGGCTGCGGCGCCGGCCGGCGTCGGCGCCGCAAAGAGCGTCTTGATGGCATTTTCCAATTGGGAAATGAGGGGGAGCGGGGCTTCGTACGTTCTGCTGATCAGGTAGGCAAAATAGGATAATCGACCGCCCTCGTTGCCATTTCCCATGGCCTCGGCAAGGAGCAGGTTCCCTTCCTTTTCCCAGCCGCCGATCCATTCGAAAATCGCCTGACGTACCTGCAGATAGGGCCGCCCCAGGGTCATATTCGTGAGGTCCGCCTCGCCCATCTCTACAGCTTCCTTCATGAATCCCCGATGGCGCGGGCTCTTTTTCTGCCTGGCAAAATGCAGGGACGCTTTGATATAGGCGACGCCGAGGGCTTCCCTGTTGATCCGCGCCAGGGGATCGAGGGCCACGGCCCTTTTCAAGTACTCAATTCCCTTGAGATATGCCTTTCTCTCGATACAGTAATTGCCGTTTCTTGCCAGAACGTCTTTATCGTCTGGGAACAACCTGCTGATTTCGTCCAGTTTCTTGTTTCGTTTCCCGTTATCGCCGGCTTTTTCATAGAGGCCCAGCAGCTTGAGGTGGATGTCCTTGTCTGCCTGATAAATGGCAAGGCTTTTTTCATAAGCCTCCTCTGCCAATCGAAAGTTTCTTGTCTTGCCTTTCTTTTTTCTGCGGTCAAACCACGATTCGCAGGGATCATCGTCGCCCTTGGGGACACCTTGCAGCAAGGTGTCCCCAAGCAGATCTCCCAGATGGGCATAGACGACGGCGCGGAGCCGACTGCTCTCTCCTGCGACGCGCTTATGGCAAATGAGGAATTCTTCCCACATCCGCAATAAATCAGGGTCGCTTAATCCCTGATCGTTTTCAAAAAAAAGGTTCCTGCTGCGGGTATAAAGGAGATTGGCGACATCGTTGTTTTGCCTTTTTTTCAGGATGTAATGGAGGTCGCGAAAATATTTATCCCCCTGGTTGGGACTCATGTGGAAGAGCGCCTGAAAATAGAATCCCGACAGGGTGCGGAGCAAACCCGGCTCGTTCGTCGGAAAATCGCTCAACATCCTGGATACGTGATCGAAGGAATCGGCATGGCGCCCCATGCGCCAGAGATATTCGGCCCGCGGGAGGACGTGATCCAGTTCCGGTCGGTGGAGGACCCTGCAAATATCCATCAGCAGGGGTTCCTTGGCCTCATCTTTGGAAAGGGGCGTCGCCCCACCGTTGATGATATGGATGAAAGGCCGGGCGGCGCTGAAAAGAAGGGAATCCTTGCCGAAGCGTTGCAGCGCCTCCAGGGCCTTGGCGTCATCCCCGGCATAAAAGGCGCATAGTCCTTTGATGAAAAGCCGCCAGTCGGCGAAGACAGAGTACCGGCCGATCTCTTTCACCTCGTTTTGCGCATCGGCAAAACGTTCAGCGCCCAGATGCTCCAGGGCGGTGCGGACGGCGAGCAACTCTCTGTGCAGATCCGGATGGTTTTCCTGCAGCTCCGGGATGTCCTCGAAAGCGATCACAAGGGCGTCGGCCAGGGACTTCCCTTCCGCCGTCGTCAGGGTTTTTCCCCTTTCTTCTCCATACCGTCTGACCATTACCGACGCAGCAGCGTTATAATCATCAGTTAGAGTCCGGCTTTGCGCCTCTAACCGTCCGTCAACGGGGCGGCCCGTCAACAGCCGTATCTGCTCGAATACGGTTTTCGCCTCATGAAGCTGACCTTTTTCCAGCATCTGCTGGGCAAGGCCCTGGTAGCAAGCGATGAGTCGGGGCTGGTAGAGCCCTTTATTGCGTTTGCAGAGCTCTTTCAGCCATTCCTTGGCCCGGCGGTAATTCTGCTGGTCAAGATCGGCCGCCGTTTTCTCCTCGAGGACTTGCGTCGCCAGCAGCTTGGGGCTTTCGTACCCCTTGGTTTTTTGCTTCTTTAATTTACTCATGAACTTTCTCATAGAGGGGATCGGTCCCGGCGAGGATGCGGGCCATTTCGGCGTGGATGAGGCCGTTGGAGGCGAGCATATCCTTGGAATGGAGATGATACGGATCGCCGCGGAGGTCGGTCACGCACCCCCCGGCCTCTTCGACGAGGAGCCAGCCGGCCGCTGTGTCCCAGGGCGCCAGCTTCAGCTCCCAGAAGCCGTCGAACCGGCCCGCCGCGATATAGGCCAGATCCAGGGCGGCCGACCCCGTCCGCCGGACCGCCTGGGCGCACAAAGCCATCGCCTTGAAGTAATTGATGTTGTTGTTCCGGTCCTCGCGGATATCGTAAGGGAAACCTGTCGCCAGCAGACCTCGGGAGAGACTCTCCGTCCGGGATACGGTCAGACGCCGGCCGTTCAGGAAGGCGCCTGCCCCCTTCTCCGCCGTAAAGAGCTCGTCGAGCATGGGGTTATAGACGGCGCCGAGCATGATCGCCCCTTTTACCTCCAGCGAAATGGAGACGCAGAAAACCGGATAGCCGTGGGCGTAATTCGTCGTCCCGTCGAGCGGATCGATGATCCAGCGGAAACCGGAGCCGTTTGCGGTTTCCGGGGACTCTTCCGTCAGGATGTCGTGCCCGGGAAATTCCCGGTGGATCCGCTCCACAATCAGCGCCTCGGAGAGGTGATCCGCCTCCGTGACAAGGTTGATCTCCCCTTTGTATTGGACAATATGGCGGTCATGGAGCCTCTCCAGCACGAGAGCCCCCGCTTCGCGGGCCACCGCCTCGATCAATGTTCTACAAGCGTCCATCGTCATCCGTTGTCAAGGGGACACCTTGCCGCAAGGTGTCCCCTTGGGAGTTTATCGCGCACCATCCGCAGAACCGGGAAAAGATCCCTGTTTTGATGAAGACGGCATTCTACTTGGGCGGCCATACCAGCACAAAAGGGGATAAATATCCAGAAGAAACTGTCCCGCCCCGCAGCCCGCTGAAGCAAATCCTTCATCTTTCTGTTGCACCGCGGCTGAAATGGTGTTAGCGTCATTCGCGGTTTAGATGAGGATCGGATGCAATGGACGAAAACAATGACATTCCGGCAGCGGAGAGCGCATCACCTCCGCAGGAAACCGTCCCGAATTTGAAGGCCCTGCGGGAGGCCAGCGGACTATCCCTGCCGGATATCTTCAAGACGACAAGGGTCGGTCTCATCTACCTCGCAGCAGTGGAGAGCGGCGAGTTCAATCGCCTCCCGCCTCCCGTGTACGCGAGAAATTTCATCTGGGAATACGCCCGGACGGTGGGAATCGACGAAAAGCCGATCCTCAACCGCTATGAAAAGTATCTGGAGAGCCTGAAACCAACCGTCAAGGAGACGGAGATTCAGAAACCCTGGCCGGAAACCGGTGCGCGTAATCGGTTCCTCTTAGCAAGCCTTGCAGCCGTGATCATCGCCGGCGCCCTGGTCTCTGCCCTTTTCCTCTATGACCGGGCCGGAAAACCGGCTTCACCCCCGCCGGTCGCGGACTCACCTTCCCCGGCGCCGGTCATGCCCGAGCCTGCTCCAACGGCAGCAGTCCCGGCTGCATCCGCTCAGGCAACGACGGCGGGATCGGTGACCGCCTCCCCGGGCGCGGCCATTCAGTCGCCGGCTGCTGCGGGAAAGATGTACCACCTCGTGATCGAGGCCCGCGAACTGACATGGATCCGGATCACCGAAGACCGGAACCCCGCCTACCAGGCCCTCCTCAAACCGGGAGACAAAATCGAGCGGATGGCCTCCGATTATTTCCAGTTAGACATCGGCAATGCGGGGGGAATCAATCTCACCTTCCAGGGGAAGTCTCTGGGAAGCCTGGGAAAGTCGGGACAGATTATCCACATGCGTCTGCCGGAGAAGGGATCCGACCGAAAGACGCCCTGAAAAAGTTCCGGTTTGACATTGCACGGGAGATCATCTACAATCGATCCCATGAAAAGAAAGAAAGCGGGTGGAAGAATATGTTTGGAATAGGCATGCCTGAATTGCTGGTCATCCTGGTGATCATCCTGATCGTCTTCGGCGCCGGCAAACTCCCCGAGATCGGCAGCGCGCTTGGCCGGGGCATCAAGAATTTCAAGAAAGCCTTCCGTGAGCCGAACGAAATCGATATCACGCCGGGCGCCGAAAAGAAGTCCGACGAAAAGAAGCCCTGAAGTCGTCTAAAACGGAACGTCCTCCTCAGGCAGAGGCCCATCCACACCGGGATGGGGAAGCGGGGGTTCTTCCGGCGATGCATCTGCGCCCTTCTGGCCCTTCGAGTCGAGCATCTGCATGTTGGATGCAACGATCTCGGTGGTATAGCGCTTGACGCCCTCCTTGTCGTCCCAGGCCTTGGTCTGGATGCGCCCCTCCAGATAAACCAGTTTCCCTTTGACCAGGTATTTTCCGCAGATCTCGGCCAGTTTCCCGAAAGTGACAATCTTGTGCCACTCGGTCTTCTGCACTTTCTCGCCGTTCTTATCCTTCCACTGCTCATCCGTCGCTATCCGGAAATTGGTCACCATCGCCCCATCGGGCGTATACCTCACCTCCGGATCCGCCCCCAGCCTTCCTACCAGGATCGCCTTGTTGATCATCTTCTCCTCCTTATCCTGAAACGTTATGATGGGTCGATCATACACAAGTCACCCGCCTGCTGCAACACGAAATTTGGGGAAACCCCCCTTATCCACCCTCCCGGCACCATTCGGTGATGGGGCGACGGGGCGCCCCGAAGACGGCGACTTACGCCCGCATCCACGGCCGGCGGGTCCAATTCGTGCTTGACTAATGCGGAAAAAAAATATAGTCAAATCCACTTTATAACAAAACGGACCGCGCAGAGGATTTATGGAAGAAGAGAGTGAACTTCTGAAAAAACGCAGAGAAAAGATCGACTCCCTGAAGGCCGACGGGATCGACCTCTATCCCAACGACGCACGGGTCGGGGATACGACGGCCTCGGTGAGCGAACGGTTCGGACCGATGGTCCCCGAAGAGCTGGAAAAGATCACGGAACGCTTCACGCTGGCGGGCCGCCTGATGGCCGTCCGCGACTTCGGCAAGGGCGCCTTCATCAGCATCCAGGACCGCAAAGGGAGTCTCCAGGCCTTCCTCCGGAAGAATCAGTTAGGGGAGAAGACATTTTCGCTGTTCAAACGGCTCGATATCGGCGATATCATCTGGGTGGCCGGACGGGTCTTCAAGACCCGGACCGGGGAGCTGACGATCGACGTGGAGGAGAACGGCCTTAGGCTGCTCTCCAAATCGCTTCGGCCGCTGCCCGAAAAGTGGCACGGCCTGACGGACGTCGAGATCCGCTATCGCCAGCGCCACCTCGACCTGATCGTGAACCCCGAGGTCCGCAAGGTGTTTCACCAGCGGAGCCGGATCATCAGCCTGATCCGCCGGTTCATGGAGGAGAGGGACTTCCTGGAGGTGGAAACCCCGATGATGCAACCGAGGGCCGGCGGCGCCGTCGCCCGCCCCTTCAAGACCTTTCACAACACCCTCGGGATGAACCTCTCTCTCCGGATCGCCCCCGAGCTCTACCTGAAGCGCCTGATCACCGGAGGCATGGAACGGGTCTTCGAGATCAACCGAAACTTCCGGAACGAAGGGATCTCCACCTTCCACAATCCCGAATTCACGATGATGGAGTTCTATCAGGCTTATGCCACCTACGAAGACCTGATGACCATGACAGAGGAACTCTTTGTCCATATCGTCCGGGAGCTCTTTGATTCACCCAAGTTCCGCTATCAGGGAAAGGAGATCGATCTGACCCCCCCCTGGCGGCGGCTCACGGTCCGCGATGCCGTTGTGGAGATCGGCGGCGTGGAAAACGCCCTCCTTGACGACGCCGGCCGAATGGCCGACCTTGCCCGGAAGCTCGGAATCACGGTAAAGCAGAGCGACCCGCCGGGCAAGGTTCTGATGGCGATCTTCGATGAAACGGTGGAGCAGAACCTCATCCAGCCGACTTTCGTCACCCATTACCCCATCGACGTCTCGCCCCTCTCCCGCAGAAACGCGCAGGAGCGGACGCTGGCCGACCGCTTCGAACTCTATATCTGCGGGAAGGAGATCGCGAACGCCTTCTCCGAGCTGAACGACCCCGTTGACCAGCGCGGGAGGTTCGAGATGCAGCTCAGGGAAAGAGAGGACGGCGATCTGGAGGCCCATGAGATGGATGAGGATTACATCGGCGCCCTCGAGTGCGGGATGCCGCCGACGGCGGGCGAGGGGATCGGGATCGACCGGATCGTCATGCTGCTGACCGACTCCGCTTCGATCCGGGACGTGATCCTCTTTCCGCTTCTCCGGACAAGGGACGGCGGGGAACACCTTGCAGCAAGGTGTCCCCATGACAATGATTGAGCCTTTTTACGAGAGCATCCATCGATGACCTCCTATGAATTATTCATCAGCCTGCGCTACCTGAGGGCGAGACGGAAACAGGTGTTCGTTTCCATCATCACCTTTATCTCGATCGCCGGGATCTTTTTAGGCGTCGCGGCCCTGATCATCGTGCTGGCGGTCATGAACGGCTTCGAGACCGACCTGCGCAACAAGATCCTGGGGATCAATTCCCACATCATCCTGATGGAACACGGCGGCGCGATGCGGAACTATCCCCGGGTCATGCGGGAGGTCGCCCAGGTCCCCGGCGTGGTCGCCGCCACCCCCTTCATCTACAGCCAGGCGATGCTGAAAAACGGCAGCAGCGTCACCGGCATCGTCCTCCGCGGTCTCTCGACGGAAGATGCCATGAAGGTGATCAACTTAGGCAAGATTCGGGAGGGGAAGATCGACTACCTCGGGGAGGGAGAGAGGAAGATCCCGGGTCTTAGGCCGGAGTTATCCGGCGTTCCCGGAATCCTTATCGGTCGGGAGCTGGCGAAAAACCTGGGGGTTTTTCTCTTTGAAACGGTCCACGTCGTCTCTCCCTCCGGGGTCAGCACGCCGATGGGCATGGTTCCGCGGATGAAGTCCTTCCTCGTGGTCGGCATCTTCGAATCCGGGTTCTTCGAGTACGACTCGACGCTCGCCTACATTTCGCTCAAGGACTGTCAGGAGTTTCTGAACATGGGAGACTTGGTCACCGGGATCGAGATCCGGGTCGACGACATCTACCGGGCCGATCGGATCGCAAAGCAGATCGAGAAGAAACTGGGGTTCCCCTACTGGGGCCGGAACTGGATGGAGATGAACCGAAACCTCTTCTCGGCGCTGAAACTGGAAAAGCGGGTCATGTTCATCATCCTATCCCTGATCGTCCTCGTCGCGGCCTTCAACATCATCAGCGCGCTGATCATGATCGTGATGGAAAAGAACAAGGACATCGCGATTCTGAAAACGATGGGCGCCACCCGGGCAGGGATCATGAAGATCTTCATCCTTCAGGGGCTCGTCGTGGGGGCGATCGGCACCTTCCTCGGCTCTCTCGCGGGACTGGCGGTCGCCTTCAATCTGGAGGCTCTCTCCCGTTTCGTGGAGAAGCTCTTCGGTTTCAAGATCCTCCCGGGCGACGTCTATTATCTGAGCGAGCTCCCCTCGCAGGTCAACTACGGCGATGTCGGAATCATCATCCTGGGAACGCTTCTGATCAGTTTTCTTTCGACGATTTACCCCTCCTGGCGGGCGTCGCGCCTCGACCCGGCGGAGGCGCTGCGCTACGAATGAGGAGCGATGGGTAAGGGGCCATGATTCAAATCAAGAACCTTCAGAAAACCTTCATCAAGGACGGTCATCGGATCGAGGTCCTCAAGGGGCTTGATTTTGAGATTGCCGTAGGACAATCGCTGGCCGTCGTCGGGGTCTCCGGCGCGGGGAAGAGCACGCTGATCCACATTATCGGCACGCTTGATCATCCGACCTCCGGCGCCGTGCTCTTTGACGGTGTCGATGTCTTCACCTGGCCGGAGAAGCGGCTTGCCGCCTTCCGGAACCGGAAGATCGGCTTCGTCTTCCAGTTTCACAACCTCCTGCCCGAATTCACCGCGTTGGAAAACGCGATGATGCCCGCCCTTATCCAGCGGATGCCGAAACGCGAATCAAAACGGCGCGCGGAGGCCATTCTCGGCGAGATGGGGCTGGGCGACCGGATGACCCATAAACCCGGTGAGCTCTCCGGCGGGGAACAGCAACGGGTAGCCCTCGCCCGGGCGCTCATCCTCGAACCGGAGATCCTCCTCGCGGATGAACCTACGGGAAACCTTGACACGGAAACCGGAAAAAGGATAGAAGATATGCTGATTTCGTTGAACCGGACCAAACGGATCACGCTGATCGTGGTCACGCACAACCCATCACTCGCCGATCGGATGTCCCAGCGCATCGGTTTGCGCGACGGAAGGATGTATACCCGTGAATAAAAAGCTGCCCTTTGCATGCATCACAACGTTTCTGATCATGATTATCCTCGGACCCATTCCGGGGACGGCAGCAGAAAACATCAAGCAAGTCGCTCTTTTCCCGTTTGAGGTCCACAGCACCTCCCTGCAGAGGGCCGCCGAACTCCAGGAGATCCTCTATCGGGGAGTCGCGACGGAACTGCAGAAATCGAAAAACATCCGTCTGGTCGAGCGGGAACGGATCAACGCCGGTACGGAAGGGAAACGGATCAACGACGCCCTGGTCATCGAGGTGGGGAAAAAGTCCGGCGCCCTCTATGCCGTTTCGGGAAGCGTTTCCGAATTCGGAGACCGGATCAGCGTCGATGCCAGACTGATCGATCTCCGCGAGGAGAAGGTGCTGCCGGGCGTGTTCGTTCAGGGCCGCGGCCGGGAGAACCTGGGCGCTATTCTGGCCCAGCTCCGGACGGACATCCTCCTCCGGATCGCCGCCGAGGAGAGGATCGCCCGCATCGAGTTCAAGGGCAACCGCAAGATCGAAGCCAGCGCCATCCAGCAGGTCCTGAAGAGCGCACCCGGCAACATCTTTACCGATGCGGATCTTTCCGCCGACATCAAGGCCATCTACAAAATGGGTTATTTCGATGACGTCACCGCGGAGGTGGCGGAGGTTGCCGAGGGGAAAGTGATCACTTTCCTTGTGGAAGAAAAACCGATGATCACCGAGATCCTGATTAAGGGCAACAAGGCGGTGAAGCGGGACGACATCGAAGGCGCGATGAGCGTCCGCAACCGGCAGACCGTAAACCCCGAGAAACTCAAGGCCGACATGGAAAAGATCAAGGCCCTCTATGACAGCAAAGGGTTCTACAACGCCGAGATCCTTTACGCAATCGAAAAGGGAGGCGAACGGGACGTCCACATCGTCGTCACGATCGTCGAAAACGAGAAGCTCTTTATCCGCGGCATCAGCTTCGAGGGCAACCGGACCTTCACCACGAAGGAACTGAAGAACATGATGACCACCAACGAATGGGGCATCTTCCACTTTTTCACCGACTCCGGCCTCCTCAAAAAGGACCAGCTCAAACAGGACGTGGGCAAACTGAACGCCTTCTACCTGAACAACGGCTTCATCAACGCCCAGATCGGCGAGCCGGTCATCACATACGACCGCGACGGGATCCGCATCAAGATTCCGGTCTCGGAGGGGAAGCAGTTCCGCGTCGGCAAAATCACGATCGCCGGAGACGAACTCGCAACCCCCCGGACGGAGCTGCTCGCAAAGCTTCAGATCCGGAAGAAGGACTTCTACGACCGTGAAGCGATCATGAAAGACATGGATACGCTGACACAGGCGTGCAACGACGAGGGCTATGCCAGCGCCGACGTCGTTCCCCGCACCGAACCACAGGAGAAAAACCTGACGGTCGATGTGACTTACGAAATCAACAAGGGGAAGCTGGTCTATTTCAACCGGATCAACATCACCGGCAACAACAAGACGCGGGACAAGGTGATCCGCCGTCAGCTCTCCGTGGTGGAGGGGGATCTCTACAGCCGGACCAAGCTCAAGAACAGCTACATGGCCCTGAACCAGCTGCGCTATTTTGAGGAGATCGATTTTCAGAGCGAGAAGGGTCCCGATGAAACCCTGACGGACGTGAACATCCGCGTCAAGGAAAAACCGACGGGGATATTCAGCCTCGGCGCCGGCTATAGCGCGCTGGACCATGCGGTCGTTTCGGCCCAGGTCTCCCAGCAGAACCTTTTCGGACGCGGCCAGACGCTGAGCCTCAAGGCGAGCCTCGGTTCCCGCTCCACCCTGTACGACATCTCCTTCACGGAGCCCTGGCTCTTCGACATGCCCCTCTGGAGCAAATTCGACATCTGGAACCTCTATCGCGAATACGACTCCTACAACCTCGACTCCAAGGGTTTCGGCGCCATCTTCGGCTACCCCCTCTGGCCGTACGTGACCGGCTATGTCGGATACCGCCTGTCGTTGGACAATGTGAAGGACATCAAGGACGCCGCCTCTTACTACATCAAGAAACAGGCGGGGCAGACGACGAGCAGCGGCGTCACCTTCACCCTGACACGGGACTCGACGAATGATGTGATGTTTCCCTCCACCGGATCGAAGAACAGCGCCTCGGTGGAATACACGGGCGGCCCCCTGCAGGGCGATGTCAGCTATACCCGGTACGGGGCGAGCTCCGCCTGGTTCTTCCCCCTTCCGCTGGACACGGTCATCGGCGCCCGCGGACGGATGGGCGCGATCCGCGGCAACGAGGGGAAAGAGGTGCCGATCTTTGAAAGGTACTATCTGGGGGGGATCAATTCGCTGCGGGGACTCCGGGAGGTAGGACCGAAGGATCCCGCGACGGGGGACGTCATCGGGGGGCTTACGATGCTGAACTTCAACTTCGATTACATCTTCCCGCTGATCAAGAACGCCGGGATGAAGGGGGTCCTCTTCTACGATACCGGCAACTCCTGGAACACCGGCTATCATCTCGACGACTTGAGGAGAACGGCGGGGATAGGCATCCGCTGGTATTCGCCGATCGGACCGCTGCGTCTGGAGTGGGGCTACGTCCTCGACCGGAAGGAAGATGAAGCCGCCAGCCGGTGGGAATTCTCGATCGGGATGTTCATGTAGAAAACCGGAGGGCCGCTGTTGATAAATAGGGACAGCGCCCTATTATATTATTTCCGGAAATAATAGGGCGCTGTCCCTATTTATCAACAGGAAAGGGGAAATGTTTCATGAAAAGATATGGATGGTTCGTTGCGGCTATTTTGATTCCGGCCCTTGCCTTCGCGGCCTCTCCCGCCGCGGCGGCGGAAAAAACGGGGTTCGTAAATGTCCAGGAAGTCATGGTCACCTCCAATGCCGGCAAGAAAGAGACGGACGATATAAAGAAGTCGGTCGATAAGACGAAGGCAATCATCAAGGAGAGGGAAAACGAGCTGACGAAACTCAAGGATGAGCTCGAAAAGCAGCGTCCGCTCCTCAAGGAGGATGCCTTGAAGGAGAAAGAGATCGCCTATCAGAAAAAACTCCGGGACTATCAGCTCCTGGTCAAGGACTCCAACGAGGAACTCCAGGCGAAGGAGCAGGAAATCTTAAAGAAGATGATCCCCGAGATCCTGAAGCTGGTCCAGTCCATCGGTGAGAAGGAAAAATACGGCATGATCGTCGATATCAGTCAGGTTCCTATTGTCTATCACGCAAAGGAAAACGACATAACGAAACGGGTCATTGACGAATTCAACAAGACATACAAACCGAAGAAGTGATGAAGAATTGAAGAAAACACTCAGCGAGATCGCTTCGTTTCTGGACGGCAGCGTCAGCGGCGACGGCGGGGTCGTGATCGAACAGATCCAGGGGATCGATGAGGCCGGCCCCGGGGATCTGACCTTCGTGGCCAACCCGAAATACCGGAAACGGATGGAGACCACCGACGCCAGTGCGATCCTGGTAGCACCGGGAACCGCCTGCGCGGGGAAAACCCTGCTGATGGTTGCGGATCCCTACGCCGCCCTGGGCCGGCTTCTCGATCTCTATTACCCCGAAGAGGAAGAGACGGCGGGGATCCACAAGAATGCCGGCATCGAAGAGGGGGCCGGCGTTTCACCGGAGGCCGTGGTCTATCCCGGCGTCCACATCTGCCGCGGGGCGTGTGTCGAGAAAAAGGTGGTGCTCTACCCGGGGGTCTTTATCGGCCGGGACGCTTCCGTCGGAGAGGCCTCCATACTGTATCCCGGCGTCACCGTCTACCGGCGGTGCCGGATCGGCCGACGGGTTGTTCTCCATGCCGGGGTCGTCATCGGCAGCGACGGCTTCGGTTTCGCCCTTCCCGGTCAGGAAAACCAGAAGATCCCGCAGGTCGGCCATGTCCAGATCGACGACGACGTGGAGATCGGCGCAAATACGACGATCGACCGCGGGACTCTCGGACGGACATGGATCCAGAGGGGGGTGAAGATCGACAACCTCGTCCAGATCGCCCACAATGTTGTGATCGGGGCCTATTCCGTGATCGTCGCCCAGGTCGGCATCTCGGGAAGCACGCAGTTGGGAAAGGGGGTCATGATCGGCGGCCAGGCCGGGATCGTCGGCCACATCCGGATCGGGGATCATGTTGTGGCGGCCGCCAGAGCCGGGATCCACAAGGACGTCCCGCCGGGACAGATCGTCGGCGGAACACCTCACATGCCCCATCGGGAGTGGCTGAAAATGGCGGCCTGCCTCCCGAAAGTCCCGGAGATGCGCGAGGCGCTTGCCGCCCTTCAGCGCCGGGTAGCGGCCCTGGAGGAAAAAGGGACAAAGGAGAAGCCTCGTAAAAAAAGTCTTGAAAATGGGACGGCTTCGTAAAAAGGCCGCAGGCAAGGCGCGCGACTCCTGAGGAGTGAGGCGTACTTTGGCGTACGCCGCAACGACGAAGGAGGAAGCGTAACGCAGCATCCGGCCTTTTTACGAAGCCGTCAAAGGAGAAGTGATGAACATCCACCCCACGGCCATCATCTCCCCGGACGCGACGCTTGCGGACGGGGTCGATGTCGGGCCGTACAGCATCATCGGCCCCGACGTCCATATCGGGAAGAACACGAAAATCGGCCCCCATGTGGTCATCGAAACCCATACCGACATCGGCGAGGACAACCGGATCGCCCAGTTTGCCTCGATCGGCGGCGCGCCCCAGGATCTGAAATTCCGGGGAGAGGCGACGCGGGTCGTCATCGGCAGCCATAACACGATCCGGGAGTACGTCACGATCAACCGGTCCACCGTCCACGACATCGGCGTCACGATGATCGGCGACCACAACCTGCTGATGGCCTACTGTCATGTCGCCCACAACTGCAAACTGGGGGACCACATCGTCATGGCCAATGCGGCGAACCTCGCGGGCCACATCCACGTGGAGGATCACGCGATCATCGGCGGCCTGACGGGGGTTCATCAGTTCACCCGGATCGGCGCCCACTGCATCATCGGCGGCGCCTCGGCGGTAACCAAGGACATCCCCCCCTTCGTCATGGCCTCCGGCAACTTTGCGAAGCTCTTCGGTCTGAACATGATCGGCCTGAAACGGCGGGGATTCACCGAAGAGACGATCGGGGCCCTCAAGGCGGCCTACCGGATCGTTTTCCGTTCCTCGCTGCTCCTCGCCGTCGCCATCCGGAAGGTCGAAGAGGAGGTGGAGGGGCTGCCCGAGGTTCGGCAGTTCCTCGATTTCATCCGGACGTCGGAAAGGGGAATCTGTAGATAAATAGGGACAGCGCCCTATTATTTCCGGAAATAATAGGGCGCTGTCCCTATTTATCTCTATTTATCCTAAAGGGGAGGGGGATTTGCGAGGGAGTCCTTGTCGATCGAACCTATGAAAAAGATCAGAATCGGCGTGGTGGGGACCGGCCATCTGGGCCGCTACCACATACAGAAATACCGGAAAATAGAGGAATGCCGTGTTGTCGGCGTCGCCGACCTTGTGGAGGAGAATGCCCGGAAGGCCGCCGACGGCTGCGACTGCGAGGTTTTGACGGACTATCGCGGACTTCTGGGAAAGGTGGACGCCGTCTCGATCGCCGTGCCGACCGGCGTCCACCATGAGGTCGCCTCGCTCTTCCTGAAGGCCGGGGTGGACGTCCTGCTGGAAAAACCGATCTCCACGACGCTCGCCGAGGCGGACGAACTGATCGCCCTGGCCGGGGCAAAAAGGCTGGTCTTCCAGATCGGCTTCGTCGAACGGTTCAACCCGGCTGTCGCGGCCCTCCGGACCCTGATGGGGACGCCGCTGTTCATCGAATCCCACCGCCTCCACCCCTTCTTCGAACGGGGCACGGATGTGGACGTCATCCTCGACCTGATGGTTCACGACCTCGACATCATCCTCCATTTCGTCCGCTCCCCGGTTTCGACCGTGGACGCCGTCGGGGTTTCGGTTCTCTCCGACAAGGTGGACATTGCCAACGCCCGCCTGACCTTCGCGAGCGGCTGCGTGGCGAACATCACCGCGAGCCGGGTCACGGGAAAAATCATGCAGAAGATCCGGTTCTTCGGAGTCGAAGGGTACCATGCCGTGGACTTCTACAAGCGGGAGCTCGTTTCCCTGAGCCGGCGAAACGGCGCCGGAGGCCAGATCGAGATCACGGAAAATCCTGTGGAGATCAAAGCCGCGGACCCGCTGGAGGAGGAGATCCGCTCCTTCGTCCGGGCCGTGGCTGACCGGACGCCCCCGCCGGTATCCGGCAAGGAAGGGCGCGATGCGCTGGAACTGGCCCTGCGCATCAACGACGCCATCGTCCGAAACCGGGAACGGGCCCCTTTCCTTGCCGGATCACCCGGGGAAGGACGGATGCAGCCGTGAACGCGCGGAGGGTCATGATCGTCGCCGGAGAGGCCTCCGGGGATCTGCACGGCGGGAACCTTGTCCGGGCCATGCTTGAGATCGATCCGAACCTCTCCTTCTACGGCGTAGGAGGGAAAAAGATGCAGACGGCGGGGGTGGAACTCCTGGCCGACGCTGCCGACATGGCCGTGGTGGGGCTGACGGAGGTGGTCTTCAAGCTCGGGATGATTCTCCGGGTGATGCGCCGCCTGAAGAGCTCGCTTGCGAAGAAGCCGCCGGATCTCGTCATCCTGATCGACTATCCGGATTTCAACCTCCCGCTCGCGCGCGCCGCCCGGAAGCGCGGGATCAAGGTTCTCTACTACATCAGCCCCCAGGTATGGGCCTGGCGGAAGGATCGGATCGACATCATCCGAAAGGCCGTGGACCGGATGGCGGTGATCCTACCTTTTGAGGAGGAATTTTACCGGAAGGCCGGCGTGGACGTCACCTTTGTCGGCCATCCTCTGTTAGATGAGGTCAGCAGGAAATATCCGCGGGATTTGGCGCTGAAACGTTTCGGCCTGCGGGACGAGGCCATTACGGTCGCCCTCCTTCCTGGAAGCCGAAAGTCCGAGGTGGCGAGGCTCCTGCCGGAGATGCTCCGTGCCTGCCGGATACTGACGGAGAAAATCTCCCCGCTCCAGTTCGTTCTCCCGCTTGCCGGAACGCTCGCCCCCGATTTTGTCCGGGATATCCTCCGGCAGTTTCCCGTCCGGGTCAACGTGATTCCGGATGAGATCTACGACGTCATCGCCGTCTCCGATGCGGCGATGGTCGCATCGGGAACCGCCACGCTGGAGACGGCGCTTCTGGAGACCCCGATGGTCGTCGTCTACAAGGTCTCCGGGGTCTCCTATGCCGTCGGCCGGAGGTTCATCCAGGTGGACCACATCAGCCTGGTGAACCTGATCGCCGGGCGGACCGTCGTTCCCGAGCTGATCCAGAACGACGCGAATCCGGAACGGATCGCCGCCGAGGTGAGGGAACTCATCACCCGGTGCGGCAAAGCGCGGGAAATGAAGCTCGCGCTCGCCGAGATCCGTGGAAAATTGGGAACGCCCGGGGCGTCTCGCCGGACGGCGCAGATCGCCTGCGACATGCTTTTAAATAGGGACAGCGCCCTATTTATTCCTCCGGAAAATAAATAGGGCGCTGTCCCTATTTAAAAGATTCCGATTATAAGCGGAGAAGACATTTTGGACATCTTCAAAAGACTCCTGAAGCTGGCAAAACCGCATGCATTCAAGTTTTCGGTCGCCATGATCTGCATGCTCTTCGTCGGCGCGACGACCTCGGCGCTCGCCTTTCTCGTCAAACCGACCCTCGACGAGATCTTTCTGAAGCAAAACGCCAAGATGCTCCAGTGGATTCCGCTCGCCGTCGTCGGGATCTACCTCATCAAGGGGGCGTGCAGCTACGCCCAGACAATCCTGATGAATTTCATCGGTCAGCGGATCGTGGCCGATCTGAGGGCGGAACTCTACCGAAAGATCCAGACCCAGTCGCTTGCCTTTTTCACAAGGAATCCGACCGGCATCCTGATGTCCCGGATCACGAACGACGTCGGATACATCCAGGGCGCCGTCTCGGAGGCGGTTACCGCACTGCTCAAAGACTCTTTCACGCTGATCTGCCTCGTCTTCGTGATCTTCTACCGCGACTGGCAACTTGCCATCATCGCCATGTTCGTTTTTCCGCTCGCCGTCTATCCGATCGCCAAGTTCGGCCAGAAGATGCGGCAGGTAGCGACGCGGACGCAGATCACCCTCGGAAGTCTGATGACGCTTCTGCAGGAGACGATCTCCGGAACCCGGATCGTCAAGGCCTTCAGCATGGAGGAGTATGAGAACCGACGTTTCTCGGGGGAGAATGAACGTCTCTTCCGTCTCAACCTGAAGGCGGTCTCGATCAACGCCGTCTCCAGCCCCTTCATGGAGTTCCTCGGCGGCCTCGGCATCGCCGCGATCGTCTTCTACGGCGGCTACCAGGTGATCCACGGCCAATCGACGCCGGGAACCTTTTTTTCCTTTCTGACGGCGCTGATCATGCTGTACGAACCGGTGAAACGGCTGACGAACGTGAACAACACGATCCAGCAGGGGATCGCCGGCGCCCAGAGGGTCTTTGCGATCATCGACCTGGTCCCGGAGATCCGGAACCTCCCCGACGCCGCCCCCCTTCCCCGGATCTCCCGGGAGATCGAGATCCGGAACGTTACCTTCCGCTATGAGGAGGCGCCGGTCCTCCGGAACATCGATCTCCGAATCCGCGCCGGCGAGGTGGTCGCCTTCGTCGGCATGAGCGGCGGGGGAAAGACAACGCTTGTCAACCTGATCCCCCGCTTTTACGACGTGATGGAAGGGGCGATCACGATCGACGGCCGTGACATCCGCGACGTCACCGTCGAGTCGCTCCGGGGACAGATCGCGATCGTGACCCAGCAGACGATCCTCTTCAACGACACGGTCCGGAACAACATCGCCTACGGCGACATCGTGAAGACGGAGGAGGAGATCGCCGCCGCCGCGAAGGCCGCGAACGCCCACGATTTCATTGTGCGCCTGCCGATGGGCTACGATACGGTGATCGGCGAGCAGGGGACGAAACTATCCGGCGGCGAGCGCCAGCGGATCTCGATCGCCCGCGCCATCCTTAAGGACGCCCCGATCCTGATCCTCGACGAGGCGACCTCCTCCCTCGACTCGGAGGCGGAGATCGAGGTTCAGGAGGCGCTGGAGAACCTGATGAAAGGCCGGACCACGCTGGTGATCGCCCACCGCCTCTCCACGATCCGGAACGCCGACCGGATCATCGTGCTGGTCAACGGCGAGATCCGCGAGGAGGGGACCCACGAAACCCTGCTCGCCTGCCAGGGGGAATACTGCCGCCTCTACAACATGCAGTTCAAGGAAAACGGCCGCAACGGCGGGGATCATGCCGCGCTTTCGCGGGAATGACGTGCGGGAATAGGGGAATGACTCTGCAATCCTTTGAGGAGAGGCTGAAGGAAATCTGGAAGGATGAACGGACGACGGGCGTATCCGGCGCCTTCGCCACCGCGCTTCGCCTCCTGTCGCTGCCTTACGGCGCAGTGGTCGCCGCGAGAAACCGCCTCTATGATGGGGGCCTCCTCAAGCAGCAGAAGCTCCCCCGCCCCGTCATCGGCGTGGGCAACCTCACCGTGGGCGGAACCGGAAAGACGCCGACGGTGATTTTCCTCGCCAACCTTCTTAAGAGAAAGGGGCGTCGTCCGGCCGTCCTGAGCCGCGGCTATCGAGGCGGTGCAAACGCCCCCGTCAATGTGGTCTCCGACGGGAACCGCATTCTGATGGGGTGGAAGGAGGCGGGAGACGAACCGATCCTGATCGCGCGCGCCGCACCGGGGATCCCGGTTCTGACAGGAAGCCGGCGGCTCCTCACGGGGCGGGCGGCGGTAGAGACGCTCGGCGCCGACGTCCTGATCCTCGACGACGGCTTCCAGCACCGGGCGCTCTTCCGGGATATCGATATCGTCCTGCTCGACGACGCCCGGCCGTTCGGAAACGGTTTTCTGCTCCCGAGGGGGCCGCTCCGCGAACCGACCGATTCGCTCGGTCGCGCCGATATCCTCATCCGGACGGGGGGCGCGGAGAAAGAAGAACCGCTGCGGGAAGCGGCTTCTCTGCCATCCTTCCGGGCGATTCACAAGCCGCAGGGAATCGTCGCGGGGGGAACCCAACGGATCGAGACGGTCGCGGCGCTCGCGGGGGAAAAGGTGTTCGCGTTTGCCGGGATCGGCTCTCCGGAGGCCTTCCGGCGGAGCCTGACAGAGCTGGGTGCAGCCGTTGTCGGCTTCCGGGCTTTCCCCGACCACCACCCCTACGTCCCTTCCGACATCGAACTCCTCCGGCGTCTCGCGGCCGAGAGCGGCGCCGCACGGATCGTGACCACGGAGAAGGATGGCGTCCGCCTGGCCGATTTTCCCGATTTTCTGGCGGAGCTCTTCCTGCTCCGGATCGCCATGGAGATCACCCCCGACGAACCCTTTGCGGGGTTGATTTTTTCCCGGCTTAAGTATTTATATGAAAATGCCCCCTCTCCCTGTATTCCTCCCCCTCGAGGGGGGAGGGAGGGGTGGGGGTGATTGATCCTTCGTTGTGCCCGACCCGGGCATGGGGGGTTAATAACAAGAATGCGTTCATGAGGCACAAACGGTGACCACCCAGCGTCTTGTCGACATCATCCTTGCCAGTTTCCGGGTGATCCCTACTCCGCTGCGCAAGGCGCTGTTCATCGGGATTTCCCGGATGTTCCATCACCTCATCCCGCGCCAGCGGCTGATCGCCACCCACAACCTCCGGCGCGCATTCCCGGAGAAGTCGGAGGAAGAGATCCTCCGGATCGTCCAAGGCGTCTACCGGAACATCGGAATCGTGGCGGCGGAATTCTTCGACATCCCGCGCCTCACGAAAGAGAACATCACGGCGCTTGTCGAGGCGGAAGGTGTGGAGAACTGCGGAAAGGCCCTCGCGAAAGGGCGGGGCGTCCTGATGTTCAGCGCCCATTTCGGAAACTGGGAGTTAGAGGCGGCGGCCGCGGCGCTCTTGATCAAACCCGCGGTCGTGATCTACCGCCCGCTGGACAGCCCCCTTCTCGACCACCTCGTCCTCCGGGTCCGGTCGGCGACCGGCAACATCCCGCTTGCCAAGGAGCATGCGATGCGGCCCATGCTCCGGACTCTCAAGCAAAACGGAATCCTGGGGATACTGATCGACCAGAACATGGCCTGGTACGAGGGGGTCTTCGTCGATTACTTCGGGCGGCCGGCCTGCACGACGGACGGCCTCGCACTTCTGGCTCTGCATACCGAGGCGCCCGTCCTTCCCGCCTACATGGTGCGGCTCGCGGATGGCCGGTACCGTCTCGTCTTTGGACCGGAGGTGGAGGTGATCCGCACGGGCGACCGGGATGCGGACGTCCTCGCAAACACCCAACGCTTCACGAAGGTGATCGAAGAGATCGTCCGCCGATACCCCGACCAGTGGCTCTGGGTCCACCAGCGCTGGAAGACGCAACCGTGCCAGATCCCGAGAAAAGAGCGATGCTGAAGGTCAGAGGCGGGGAAAAACTACCCGAAAAGGGGATCGAAAAGGTGCTGATCCGGGGGACGAACTGGATCGGCGACGTCGTCATGACGCTCCCCGCCGTCGCCGCGGTCCGGAAAACCTGGCCGGGGGCGCGGATCTCCGTCCTTGCGAAGCCCTGGGTGGCCGAGGTCTATCGCCTCTCGGCGGACGTGGACGACGTCATCGTCTTTGAGGAACCGGGCCGTCATGCCGGAATCGGCGGGAAGCTCCGCCTGGCCAGGGAACTCCGGGGCGTCGGTTTCGATTGCGCGATCCTCCTTCAGAACGCGATCGAGGCGGCGATCATCGCCCGGCTGGCCGGTATCCCGTTCCGCGCCGGTTACAACTCCGACGGCCGGGGGTTGCTGTTGACCCACGCCGTTCGTCGGACAGAGGCGATCCGCCGGGTTCACCAGATCGACTACTACACAGAGATGGTCCAGGCGCTCGGCTGCACGCCCGCGGGACGTGACGTTCACCTCCGGCCCGGAAGGGATTACGACGACCTCGCGGAGGCGCTCTTTCGCCGTTTCGGCATCGCCGGAAACCGCCCTCGGATCGGCCTCGCGCCGGGCGCCGCCTATGGTCCGGCGAAAAAGTGGTTTCCGGAGCGGTTCGCCGCCGTCGCCGACCGCCTGGGCGGCGAATCCGGGTCGCAGACGATCCTCTTCGGCAGCGCCGGCGACCGGGAGAGCGCCGCCGCGGTGCAGGGAAGCGCCCGGCATCCGCTGATCGACATCGCCGGGATGACGAACCTGAAGGAGGCGATCGCGCTGATCGCCCGCTGCTCTCTCTTCATTTCGAACGATTCCGGCCTGATGCATGTCGCCGGGGCGCTGGGGGTCCCGACGATCGCGCTCTTTGGCTCGACGAATCCCGTCACGACATCGCCCGTGGGGGAGCGAAGCGTCGTCATCCATCATGACGTGGATTGCAGCCCGTGTCTGAAGCCGGTCTGCCCGACCGATTTTCGCTGCATGGAGCTGATCGGCGTGGAGGAGGTTTGCGCCGCCGCGCGGAAGCTGCTGTCGATAGAGTGAAAGTTAAATTTCCCCTCCCCCGGCGGGAGGGCATACACAAAATTTCCCCCTCCCCTTGGCGGGAGGGGATGAAGGGGAGGGGGAAATAGAAATCGGATTGATGAGAGAAAAAGCACGGTCGGCGGCGATCTTTCTCGACCGCGACGGGACGATCAACGAGGAGATCGGTTACATGGACCGCCTGGAGAAACTGAGGCTGATCCCCGGCGCCGCGGAGGCGATCCGGCGGATCAACGCGACCGGGATGAAGGCGGTCGTCGTGACCAACCAGTCCGGCGTCGCCCGGGGAATCCTTACCGAAGCGTTCGTCGCCGAAACCCATGCGCGCCTTGCGGAGATGCTCCGGGCCGAAGGGGCATCGATCGACGCCTTCTATTTCTGCCCCCACCACCCGACGGAGGGCCTTGGCGACTATCGGCGGGTATGCGCGTGCCGGAAACCGGCGCCGGGGCTTCTGCTCCGGGCGGCGGCGGAGCTCCACCTCGATCTGGCCCGCTCCTACATGGTGGGGGATACTCGGAAGGACATCGAGGCGGGAGTTGGCGCCGGGGCGCAGGGGATCCTCGTCCGGACCGGATACGGCGAGGAGGCCGCCGCCGAACTGGGTCCGGACGAAGGGCCGCGGAAGAATGGGGGGACGGGAATCGTCCGGCCCGTGTTTATCGCCGGCGATCTCCTCGCCGGCGTGCAATGGATCCTGGGGAACCTATAAACCGTGAACATCCTGATCGTCAAACTGAGCGCCATAGGCGACGTGATCCACACGCTGCCGTCGCTCGCCGCCCTCCGCCGCTGCTATCCCGACGCGGACATCACCTGGGTGATCGAGGAGGAGGCCGCCGATCTGCTCACGGAAAATCCCGATCTGAACCGGGTGATCGTCTCCGGGCGGAAACGGTGGATCCGGGAGCTCCGGCGGGGCAAGATTGCCGCGCCGCTCCGGGAAATGCGATCATTTTTCAGGGAAATCCGCCGCCGGCCCTACGACCTGGTGATCGATTTCCACGGCCTGCTCAAGAGCGCCGCAATCGTCCTGATCAGCGGCGCGAAACGGAAGCTCGGCTACGACAGCCTGCAGGAGGGAAGCGGCCTCTTCTACAACGAGAAGATCCCCGAGGATCTGGGAAAGCACGCTGTCGACCGCTACCTCGACTTCGTCCATTATCTCGCCGGAGGCCCGAATGGAAGGAATGCCGCCTGCCTGAACGGGCCGCCGGAGTTCAAGATCAGCGTCGGCGAGGAGGAGCGGCGGCGCGTGGCGGAGTTGCTCAATGAACACAACGCAATGTTCCCATCGGGCGGGGAAAGGCATCCCCCTCCGCCGCCGCCGCCGCACCCATTACCTGCAGGAGATCGGCCCAAGGCGGAAACGGTTACCGGGAGGGAGGGCATGAACAGGGATCTGCCACGTTTCATCGCCGTCAACCCCGTCGCCTTCTGGGAGACGAAACTCTGGGAGGATGAAAAATTCGCGGAGCTCGGCGACCGGCTGCGGGAGGAGCTCGGGATCGGCGTCGTCCTGACGGGCGGGGAGTCCGGACCGCTTGAACGGATCCGGGGGCGGATGCGAACCGAGGCGGCCAACCTCGGCGGCCGGACGACGCTCCGGGAGCTGGCCTGCCTCTACCGGCAGGCCTCCCTCGTCGTTACGACCGACTCCGGCCCGATGCACCTCGCCGCGGCGATGGGTACCCCGGTTGTCGCCCTCTTCGGACCGACCGATCCCGCCCGTACCGGCCCCTACGGCCACGGCCACCGCGTCATCCGGCACGCGCTCTCCTGCGCGCCCTGCCTCCGGAAGCGGTGCGACGATCCGCGGTGCATGACGGAGATCTGCGTGGAAGAGGTCTTCGAAGCGGCCCGGGAAGCGCTGGCAGGAAGCAAACTTTTGATATAAAGGAGGAACAATGGGAATCAGCAAGGAACTGTTGGAGATCTTGGCCTGCCCGAAGTGCAAGGGAGAGGTGCGTACGACCCCGGCGGAGGACGGTCTCATCTGTGACCGCTGCCGCCTGCTCTACGAGATCAGGGAGGATATCCCGATCATGCTGATCGACGAGGCGAAACCCCTCGACAAGTAGCCAGGGCGACCTTTGAATTTCCGTTAGGTTAACCCTACCCAAAAGCAGTAGAAAGGCTTGTCCCCGGCTTGGAGGAATGGTTCGGCCCTTTCTACCGCACCCGGTGCGCGGAATGCGGCTCCCCGGAGGCCCACATCAGTTCTTGTACAATTCGGGGTTCAGTGTTGGATCATTGTACATCTTGAACTGTTTGTAAAGTTTCATTTTTTTTCTACCAGCCCCATAGTCCGCCAGCAGCCTGTCCAACGCCTTATACAGATCGTTGCGCTGCAGTTTCAGCACGGCCAGCCTGTGCAGTGAGCGCCGGCGATGATCTTCGTCTATGTCCCTGCGACGGTAGTCTTCGTCCATATGGTAAATCTTAAGCGACATGATTGAAATCCGGTCGACAATACTACCAGGGGTCTCGGAGTTGATTGCCTCAGTGTCCGTTGAAGGAACGGAGGCTGTCAATTTGGCCAGGACAGCCTCGTCCAGCTTTTCGATCAGGTCGTTACGCTGCTGGTTGAGCTTGTCGATTGTACGTTTAACGGTAGCAATGACACTGTCGTCCACATCGGTGCGGCGGGCCTTGTCCTCCTCGTGCCAGAGCCGGTAGTTGCACCAGGCCAGCTCCAACGCGATCGGGTTGACTCCGATATCCAGCACGTCATATGCTGGCGGATCGGTGTGCCAGAAGGCGAGATATTGGTCGAAGGATTCTTCGAGTTTCGACAGATTGAGGCAGTTTAACGTCATCGGGGTGTCCTTTCACCGCGGGTCTCGGGTAGCATACTGGTTGCCGGAGGCGCTGGTTTAATGAATTTCTTTGAGAACAGACAAAACCCTATCGATTTCATGTAAAACAGCATCTGCTTCAAGCTGTTTCATGCATTGACTTTTTCCGCTATCATCACAACCCTTCCTGTTGCATGGCACACATTCCATTTGCGGAGTAATTATTTTGTTCATATCATCATTGGCACGCCAAGCCCGCCAATCCTGTGGTCCGTGAATTGTGACCGTTGGAATTCCGAGCGCTGCGGCAATATGGGGTGCAGCGCTGTCCACTCCGATGTGGAGTGAGCTGGTTGCGATGATTGCTGCCATCTCTCCGATAGAGCCTCCAGTCAGGTTATGGGCTCCCCCATTGCATCTGCTTACGATTGATTCAGCAGCCGAATACTCCTGCGGAGAACCGATCAACAGTACAGGTATATTGAACCTTTCCCGGAGACTGTTTATTACTTGCTCCCATTTTTCGTCGTTCCACTCCTTGTATTTCCAGCGAGAAAAAGGATTGAGAGTGAACCACCTGCCGTCTGGCAACAGCCCGTGTTCGGTAAGTATCCTTTCCGCATATTCCCGGTCGTTTGAAGATATATGCAGTTTCGGCGTCGAATCATTGGTATCAATGCCGATGGCGCGCACGATGCGCAGCGACTGGTCTGCGCCGGGATGAACCGGCGGAGGCGCGGCAGGAGTATCATCGAGAATTCTGGTGAACAGGAGGTCACGCCAGAACGGCTTTGCACATCGCCTGCCGACCCGCTCCCGGGCACCGGTCAGAAACGACATGATCGCCCCCCTGTCGTCGGTGCGCAGATCAATCACCAGGTCATAACGCATCCGCCTGAGGCGGCGGGTGAATTTCACATGCTCCTTCATGACGTGGAGCGCTGAGCCGCGGACCTTAGAGACCTCGACAACCTCGTGCAGGTTCGGATCGGCTGCAAGCAGGCTCCCGCAAGGCTTGCGAACCATTATGGAAACAAGGGCGTGGGGATAGGCTTCCTTGACCGCGCGGACCGTCGGGGTGGCCAGGACCACATCGCCGATATCGCCGAGTTGGATGATCAGGATACGGCTGATCTGAGACGGTTTGCTGAAACGTTCGGCGATCTTCATGGGCCAGGGGCAACCCTTCAGGTGCCACACGAGCAGGCCGCCATAGACCGCCCACTTGTCGCGCAGCTCCCGCATCAGCCCCAGCGTCAGGATCATCCCGGCGGAGGCCAGAAGCCAGTCCAGAACCAGCCGCAGCGGAATCACGACACGGATCGCCCAATAATAGGGCCCGCTCCTCCATTTGCGGAAGAATTGGTAGCGGGAGCGGTAGAACTCGATGCGGGAGCGGAGATTCCGGCCGATGCTCTGCCCCTGGCGATGATAGATGAAGGCGGTCGGCACATGCAGGACCTTCCATCCGGCCCGCCGCATCCGATAGGCCCAGTCGGTCTCCTCGAAGAAAAAGTGGTAACGCTCGTCGAACAGACCGACCGCATCCATCGCCTCCCTGCGGACGATGAGGCAGGCGCCGATCCCGGAGTCGACCTCGACCGGCCCCGGATGGAGGTATCTCTTGCTCGGGAACCGCCGCGGCAAGAGGTATTCGAGCAGGGAGATGTTGGTCAAGAGCGTCAAGAGCGACGGGAAGGCGGCGATGGAGTTCTGCCGGCTCCCGTCGGCATTCAAGAGCTGGCCGCAGGCGATCGCCGTCTCGGGGCGGCGTTCCATGCAGCCGAAGAGCTCGGAGACGGCATTCTCCGTGAGAACCGCGTCCGAGTTCAACAGGAGCGCATGGCGGCCCGTCATGATCCGGAGCGCCTGGTTGTTGGCCGCGCCGAAACCTCGGTTTTCGGGGTTCTCGATCAAACGGACGTTAGGGAAGCCCTGACGCACCATCGCCGCGCTGCCGTCTACCGATGCGTTGTCGACGACAATGATTTCATAAGAGAGGCCCCGGACGGTCGCTTCGACCGAATCCAGACAATTTCTGAGAAGTTCGCGCGTGTTCCAGTTGACGATGATGATGGAGATATCCATTCCCAGCCATTCCTTTGCGAAACCTTTGAAAAAACCCCATTGGTCCTTGCGGGAAGGCCAAAGGCCGACGAAGCGATCCCGCAGGCTCTTGTCTTGATGAAATTGCTTCGGGCTGAAGCCCTTGCAACGAGTATGTCGGATTGCTCCGTCGCTTCGCCCCCCGAAATGACATGGAGGACAACGTCCTTTCCGGACGCTCAGTCGAGGGCGCCCGGAGGGGGCGGTATCCGCCCCTCGCGGGCCTGTTTGGCCTTCCGCCGGCCCATTTGGCTCAGTTTGGCATACTTGAAGAATTTGTTGACCGCGTCGGTCACGGCGAGCGTCAGCCCCTGCGGGCCGTCGAGAAACCCTCCCCTCAGCAGATAATCCTGGAAGAAGGTCCATTTTGCACGCAAAACCGCCGACCAGATCGTGGATCTCCGTCCCGCCGCCAAGGCTTCTTCCGCCCCCAGGCTGGAATAGCGGTCGATCTTCCGGAGGATCCGGCCCAAATCGCCCTCCGTCCAATGTTCGATGGGGGCCTCCAGTATCTCCACTTGCCCCTCGACGGCAATGGCCTCATGGACCGCGGCCTCCGTCAGGCGGCCCTTCCCTCTCCGGAAGAGGCGGACCACACGGTCCGGCCACCATCCCGCGTGGCGGATCCACCGGCCCTGGAAGAAATTCTTTCTCGGGAAGCTGTATCCGTTTGCGTCCCCCGGCGATTCGATGATCTGTCGGATCACGCGGGCCGTCTCCGGCGGGATCCGTTCATCGGCGTCCAGGACGAGGATCCACTCCTCCCGGCACCGATCGACGGCAAACTGCTTCTGCGGCCCGAAGCCGCGCCACGCCTCACTGAAGACCTCGCAGCCGAATTCGGAGGCAATCCGGAGCGTCCCGTCCCCGCTTCCGGAATCGACGACGACGATCTGCCGGGCGAAGGCGACGCTCCGCAGACAATCGGGGAGGTTCCTGGCCTCGTCTTTTACGATCAGCGCCACGGAAAGAGGCGTCTTCTCAGCCATCGCTCTTCTCCCCGCGCCAGGCGGAGAGCATCCCCACCGGCCGTTGCCGGGTGATGAACCCGCTGTTCCGCAAAAAGGCCTCCAGCGCATCGATATTCTGATCTGCCCCCGGCCCTCCGTGGACCTCCAATGCAATCCGATCGATTCGGGCCAGAACCTCCGGCGGACAGCGATAGAGGATGTCGTATTCGGCCCCTTCGCAATCCATCTTGAGAAGATCGCACCGCTTCAGGCCGTTTCCGTCGAGGATCTCCGGGATCGTCACAGCGGGAACGCGGATCCGCTCTTTCTGGCCGGAATCGCCCCCCATGACGGTGGCGCTGGTCGTGAAATCATCCCCGCCATCAAAGGCAAGGACCAGCTCGCCCGGCTCGCCCGCCACCGCCTTTTGAACGCAGAACCACGGAAGCAAAGAATTCAGGTCGCGGTTCCGCTGCAGAAGCCGGAAATTGGCCGGTATCGGTTCAAAGGAGAAGAGCGTGGCCCCGTCGAAGCGGGAGAGCGCAAACAGCGAAAAGTAACCGGCATTGGCCCCGACATCGATGATCGTCGGATTTTCCGGAAGAGGAAAGGGCAGATCCTCCATATAGCACTCATCCATGAAGATCTCCTTGAAGGTCTGCAGGAGTCTCCTCGGCACCTCGATGCGGACCCCCCGGCGCGTCACGAAGAGAAGCGGATCGCGGCGGGCAAGATCGAATTTGACGGCCAGAAAGAGAGGCCAGTTGGAAATGTTCCGTAAAAGGTTGTAGTATCTCATCGGTCGCTTACCCACGTTTCGAGACTTTTAATTTCTACCCGTCCCGTCATTGCGAGGAGCGGAGCGACAAAGCAATCTCACGGTTTATCGCATTGTTACGGGATTGCTTCGTCGGCCTTTGGCCTCCTCGCAATGACAAATGGTGTATTTTTCAAAGGTCTCGTTTCCGTTAGAATATCGCGGGAATTTTCTATCATAGTCCCGCGATTATTCAAACATCGATTTGCCTTCGAAGGGAATGCCGGACCTTGAACCCGGAATGGATCGCCCCTATCCGATGAGGTTCATCAGCGTGAAGAGCCGCTCGAACCGCATCTCCCAGGTATGATCCCGCCTCGCCCGACGAAACCCGGCCTGTCGGATCACCTCCGCCCCCTGCGGATCGCTTAGAAGATGGCGGATGTTGGCCAGAAGGTCGTCGAAACCCCGGTAGGAAACGATCTCTTTTCCGAGATCGTAGACCCATTCCAGTTCGGGTTGGTATTCCGTAAGGTAGAGCCCCCCGCTCATCGGTATCTCGAAATCCCGCCCCTTGAGGCAGTAGGTCTCTTCATGGCCTTCCACACCCCCGAAGCCGAGGTTGATCCGGCTTCGCGAATAGAGGCGGACCATCTCCTCCGTGGAGAGGGGGCCTTTGGGCCAGCCGTATCCGAAGGCCTCGACGCGGATGCCCTCTGCGTTGAGACGGCGGATGGTTTCGGGGCGGGTCCCGTAGCACTGTCCCACGAAGGAGACATCGATGCTCTTCTGCTCTTCCCAGGGTCTGTGGAGCTCCGGGTTGGCCCCTTCGGGGAGATAGACGGGCAGCGCCCCCTCCACGCAGTACTTCTTCAACGCATCCTCCGTGCTGGTCCAGCACAGGTCAAACCAGCGGCAGATGTCCCGGGAACCAAAGGCCAGACCGCCTCTCACCTTGCCGGCGAAATGCTCCTTGTCATTGAGGCTGAAGTGGATCATCGGAACGCCGAAGGAGCGGAGGGCCCGGACGGTCTCGGGAAAAACGAGTTCCCCGGAGAGGTAGGTGAAGATGACGTCGGGGCGTTCCG
>JAURXV010000122.1 GCA_030654195.1 Syntrophales bacterium
GGAAAGTCCGGTGCCAACCTCTCTGCCGACATTGACGACGATTTCCTGAAAATATTTTCTGCCGATATGGTGCCAGAGCGTAAGTTTCCCTATTCGCCCCAGGCTGTTGACGCCGAGAACCGGTCGCCTGCATTCAAAAACCTCCACTTGACTCATACGCCACCATCCTTTCTTTTGAGAAACAGCCGCGAATACAGCTCTTCAGAAACCAAAGAGATCCCCCCGCTCAGAGGCTGTTGGCTACGAGCTTCAGGAGATCGATCATCCGGCAGGAGAAGCCCCACTCGTTATCGTACCATGAAAGGACTTTGATCAGATTGCCCTCGATCACCATGGTCGATTTTCCGTCCACGATGGAGGAATGCGGGTTGCCCAGATAATCGATCGAGACCAGCGGTTCATCCGAATAGGCGAGGATTCCCTTCATTTTACCCTCGGCCGCCTCTTTCAGCGCGGCGTTGATCTCTTCGACGGTCGCATCTTTCTCGATTTCGGCAACGAGGTCCACGACCGAGACGTCCGGTGTCGGAACCCTCATGGAGAATCCGTTGAGCTTTCCCTTGAGTTCCGGAAGCACGAGACCGACGGCTTTTGCGGCCCCGGTGGTCGTCGGGATCATGGACATGGCGGCGGCCCTGGCCCTGCGAAGGTCCTGATGCGCAAGATCCAGGATTCTCTGGTCATTCGTATAGGAGTGGATGGTGGTCATCAGCCCTCTTTTGACCCGGAAGTTCTCATGCAGAACCTTTGTGAAGGGCGCAAGACAATTGGTGGTGCAGGAGGCGTTGGAGATGATGTGGTGCTTTTGCGGATCATACCGGTAGTCATTGACCCCCATGACGATCGTGATGTCCTCGTCTTTGGCGGGGGCGGAAATCAGCACCTTTTTGGCGCCGCCGGAGGTGATATGCACCTGCGCCTTATCCCGGGAGGTGAAAAGACCCGTCGATTCGATCACGATATCGACCCCCATCTCCTTCCAGATCAGCCTGGCCGGGTCCTTTTCGGAAAACACCTTGATCTCTTTGCCGTCGATGATGATCGAATGGTCTTTTGCCTGGACATCGCCTTTGAAGATTCCGTGTACGGAATCATATTTGAAAAGATGGGATAAAGTTTTCGCATCCGCGATATCGTTGACCGCGATCCATTCGATGGACGGATCGCCTTCCGCGGCCCTGATGATGTTCCTCCCGATCCTTCCGAAGCCGTTGACTCCAACCTTGATGGTCATTCCGTATTCCCCTTTTCTTTGCCCGCTGCCGGAACATGGGCGTTGTTTATGTTGGTCCGATTGTATCACCATATAGAAAAGTGTCAACACATTAAGGATTATCTTCCCGGGGATTTCGATGGCTACGAAACAAAAATCGATCCTTCAGCGGCTTTTTTTTACGCCGACACGATCGCAATATACCGCCACCGGGCAGCCGCTGCAGAGAGGAGAAACGGGACGGCAGGTGTTCCTCCCGAAGGCGACGAGCAGCGTGTTGTAGCGGGACCAGTGTTCCGGGGGCAATTTTGCCCGCAACGCGCGTTCCGTCTCGTCGGGGGTTTTCGTCCGGACGTAGCCGAGCCGGTTGGAGATCCGGTGCACGTGGGTGTCCACGCAGAGACCGGGCCCGTTGAAACCGAGGGTGACAACGAGGTTGGCCGTCTTTCGCCCGATCCCCCGGAAGGTCAGAAGCTCTTCGATGCTGTCCGGTACGCGGGAGTGAAAACGGTCGATGAGCTCCCGGCAGACATGCAGGATCGTTTCGGCCTTGTTCCGGTAAAATCCTACGGGGTAGATCGCCTTCCGTATCTCCTCTTCGGGAAGAGCTACCATCTCTTCCGGCGTGGAGGCGAGGGCGAAGAGCCGCTTTGTTGCCGCCGCCGTCACTTCATCCTTGGTCCGGAGGCTGAGGAGCGTGGAGATCAAGATCTCAAATGGGTCGCGGTGTTCCAGGGCCAGCTTCGTAACGATGGGAAGCTCTTTTTTCTCAAGCTCCCGCTCCAGCAGGCGGATGATTGCCGCCATGTTCCTGTCGTCCATCCATCCTCTCCGACTACTAGGTCGTCAGTCATAGCCCTCGTCGTTGGCCAGCATATCGAGATGGAGCGTGGCGATGTCCTCCACGTCCAGGTCCGCCTTCTGTTTCGCCTCCCGGGAGTCGACGATCTTGATGTAACGCTTGCACTCGTTGCAGACATCGACGCGGTAACGTTCATCCCCGTCGATCGTGAAGTAGGCAAGGCTCTGCTGCTCCTCGTTGCCGCAAAAGGGGCATTTGATGTGCCGGTAGTTCCACTCGAAGCCGCACTGATTGCAGAAAAGGTAACGGTTTTCCTTCTTGCCCCGAATCTCGCCGATCTTGGGTTCGCGGCCGCAGATGGGGCAGTAACCCTCCTCCCAGCCCGCCTTCGCGGCTGCGGCGCCGTAGCGTGTCACAACCATCTCCAGGGCCGGCCTCAGGCTCTCTTCAATGAAGAGCTCCACAAGATCGAAGGAGGAATTTTCCTCATCGTCTGCCGCCTCTTCTTCCTCGGGCAGGGGGTTGAAGGATTCATAGATCAGGTCGTTGAAACGGATTTCACCCTCGATGATCTTCCTTGCCATTTCATCGGTTTCGCCGGGCGCCCTCTTTTCCGCGATTTCCAGCAGGGCCAGAAAATAGTGCTGAGGTTCGGTGAGGTCGCCGATGACCGAAGAGAAATCGATGAGGGGGAATCCCCCGGCCATCTTAGCCGGGATCAACTTTTCATCGACGGGGAATGTCTCCCGCTGCATCCGTCGGCGGTATTCCTCGCGGAGGATCATGATCTCCTCCAGGATATCGAGAAGTTCCGTGTAATGGGGGCTTAGAGCCCGGTGTGTTTGTATCGTCTGCAATGAATCTTTCAATACCGTCGCCATGCCGGCTGATCTCCTTTGTATTGTACGAAGTATGGCGGTCTATATCCCCTTTCCTGCGCAAGTTCAAGTGATATTTACCGAGGTCTCGGTTGGGCCTGCGTTGAAAATATGGATTCAAATACAATATATTACAAGCATGGCGTTGGCCTGCACGGCGATCTGCGGCAGGCCGGGGTGGACGATCTTCCCGAGATCCGTGATCCTGGATCTGAAACGCGCCGTCAAGGTGCTGAACCGGGCCGTCATTGTTAAAAAAGGGCGACTAAAATTGCCAGGCGATTGTGCTTGACGACTCCGGGGAAAGCCCATATACTGCGCCGGTTTCCATGTTTTACCACTTGTTGCGCAGCGGCGTCGTTTTGCGGTGTTGCCGCACCGGGAAGTCTTGAAAGCCGCGCCCACATGCAGGCGGTGAAATGCGACCTCCCCGTGGAAAATCGGCGGGATGTCTCAGTGACAGGACCGGGTGTTGGAGATAAACCCATGAAGGGGAAAACACGATTTTCGTGCACAATCATGCGCGGCGGGACCAGCAAGGGCGTTTTCCTGATGGAAAAGGATCTTCCAGCGGATCCTGATCTCCGGGAGCGGATCATCCTGGCCGTTTTCGGCAGTCCCGATATCCGCCAGATCGACGGATTGGGAGGGGCGGATTCGCTTACGAGCAAGTTGGCGATCATTTCCCCTTCGGAGGCGCCCGGCCGTGAAATCGATTTCTTCACGATCAACGGCTGAGTCCGCAGGATGTTCAGGAAATAGAGAGGCTTCGTTATGAGGCCTTTCGGAGTGAAGATTTGAAAGAAGGACAGCGCGCTTTTGGCGAGAAGCGAAAACCGGTTTTCCAGGGGCGGTAGAAGGCCGCCACTTTTCCAATCAGCCGGGTGGGCATCCGTGTGAGTAAAACCATTTCAGATTTTTTAACAGGAGGGTGATTATGTTGAAGAAGATCGAACATATCGGTGTGGCTGTCCAGAACATTGAAAAGTCCATTCCACTGTTCAGGGATATCCTGGGGATTCCTTTGGAGAAGGTCTACGAATCGGATGCGATTAAAACAAAAATCGCCTTTTTCCCGCTGGGCGACTCGACCATCGAGCTGATCGAAGCGATGGATCCGTCGAGTCCGGTGGCGAAATTTATCCAGAAGCGGGGGGAGGGGATCCACCACATCTGCTTCGGCGTTGAAAACGTGGAAGCGGCGCTTCGCCATTTTGAAGCCAAGGGGATCGAACTCCTCAACCAGAAGCCGAGAAGGATGGAGAATGGAGATCTCATTGCGTTTCTGAACCCGAAGAGCACCAACGGCATCTTGATCGAGCTGGTCGAAATGGAAGCCGAATAGCGATCGATGGAGGGGAAGGAACATGGCGAAAAAAAAGGGAGAGGCGGAGGTGCCTCAAGCGGTCCGGAAACATGAAGGAGGTCGGACCCAAATCGGGTTGCCCCTGAATCGGCTGCGGTCTCATATTGGATTCGCGGAATAATCGCTTGACATCCGGCAAGGGCGCGTATAAGCAGGCACAGTTTGGAAATTCCGGTCAGGGAAGAACGATCGGATCAGCGGCCCGTCGGCGGTTGAGCGGGCGGGTCAGAATGGAGGCAGTGATGGATAATTTTACGTTCGGAATCACGATGCTCATCTGCGGAATGGGGGGGACGATCCTGACCCTCTGGATCATGAGCCTCGTCATGGGCCTTTTGGGGAAACTGTTTCCCGTAAAGCCGACGAAGAAGGAGGGGTAGGTGATGGCAGACGCAATCGTAAACGGACTCGGCGGCCTGACCGTCGGCTTTCAGATGCTCGCTGTGGATTGGCGCAATACCATCATGCTTTTTGTGGGGTTTCTGCTTCTCTACCTTGGGATCAAGAAGGACTGCGAGCCTCTCCTGCTGGTTCCGATCGGATTCGGTTGTATCCTCGCGAACATTCCCCTTTCGGATGTGATGAGCCAGGAAGGATTCATCCGGACCATCTATGACGCGGGCATCACGACGGAACTCTTCCCGCTGCTGATCTTCGTGGGCATCGGCGCGATGACCGACTTCGGACCGGTCCTCGCCCAGCCATCGACCTTCCTCCTCGGCGCGGCGGGTCAGTTCGGGATTTTCATCACGCTGATCATTGCCCTGGCGCTGGGTTTCCCGCAGTTGGACGCGGTCTCCATCGGGATCATCGGGGCGTGCGACGGGCCGACGGCCATCTACGTCGCGTCGAAATTCGCCCCGCACCTGCTCGGCGCCGTGTCGGTGGCGGCCTATTCCTACATGTCGCTGGTGCCGGTCATCCAGCCGCCGATCATGAGGCTCCTGACCACGATGAAGGAAAGGCAGACCGTCATGAAGGCCGTGGCCAGGCCGGTCT
>JAURXV010000132.1 GCA_030654195.1 Syntrophales bacterium
TGAATCCCATCGTGTCGGGATTCAAGTCCCAAGACCTGACCCCATTCACCCACCGATAGGGCTGCCGGCAGGTTACCGCCTTGACGAGGTCGCGGCCGACCAGCCCCGGATAGGCCCGGACGCTCCGGAGGAGCTGGTCGATCTCCTCCGCTTCCGTGGAGAGAACGCCCCGCATGGCGCCAGTCATACGGATGCGCCGGGTCAGCGCGCGGGTGTCGATCCCCTCGACCCCGAGCTTTTCATGGGCCTCCAGGAAGTCCTTCAAGCTTCGACGGGAGCGCCAGTTGCTCGGCGGGTCCTCATGTTCCCGGACGATGAACCCCTCCAGATGGATTCCTGCCGACTCCATATCCTCGGGGTTGATCCCGGTGTTGCCGATGAGCGGGCAGGTCATCGCCACGATCTGCCCCTTGTAGGAGGGGTCGGTGAGGATCTCCTGGTAACCGGTCATCCCCGTGTTGAAAACGACCTCGCCCAGGACCTCGCCCTTCCCGGCAAAGACATTCCCCCGGTAAACGCTTCCATCCTCCAGGACCAGCAGAGCCTGTTTTCGTCCCTTCCCGAACATTCCTTCACCGCTCCTTCATTCAATAAAGAAAAGGAGTTATCAGAAAGATCCCCTCTCGTAAAGGATAATTCAAGACAACTCCCTGGGGACACGATGCGGCATCGTGCGGGGGCAAATGGGGACACGATGCGGCATCATGTCCCCGTCCGCCTTCCGTTTGCCTTACAGCATCGGCAGGTAGCGGTCGATTTCGAACTGGCTCACGTGGATGCGGAAACGGTCCCACTCCACCTTCTTGTTCTCGACGAACTTGTCGAAGACGTGATCCCCGAGGGTGTCGCGGACAAGCTTGCTACCCTGCACGGCGACCAGCGCCTCGTAGAGGCTCCCCGGCAGCGAGGTGATCCCAGCTTTCGCGCGCGCCTTCTCGTCCATCTCGAAGATGTCCTCTTCGATCGGCTCGGGCAGCGGATAGGCCTTCTCGACCCCCCTCATCCCGGCGGCGAGCATCACGGCAAAGGCCAGATACGGGTTGCAGGCCGGATCGGGCGAACGGTACTCCATCCGGGTCGCCTTCTCCTTGCCGGGCTTGTACATCGGGACTCGGACCATCGCGGAGCGGTTCCTTCTCGCCCAGGAGACGTAGACCGGGGCCTCGTAGCCGGGGACCAGCCGTTTGTAGGAGTTGATCCACTGGTTGCAGATCGCTGTGATCTCAGGGGCGTGGGTCATGATGCCGGCGATGTAGTGCTTGGCCATCTTCGAGAGGTTGTACTTGTCGCGGCCATCGAAGAAGCAGTTCTTGGACCCCTTGAAGATCGACTGATGGACGTGCATGCCGCTCCCGTTCTGTCCGAAGACCGGCTTCGGCATGAAAGTCGCGTAGACGCCGTTCTGCCGGGCGATCTCCTTGACCGTGGTGCGGTAGGTCATGACGTCGTCGGCCATTCGGAGCGCGTCGTTGTAGCGAAGATCGATCTCGTGCTGGCTCGGGGCCACCTCGTGGTGGCTGTACTCCACCCGGATCCCCATATCCTGAAGGGCAAAGATCGTCTGGCGGCGCAGGTCGGTCGCCCGGTCTACGGGGAGGCCGTCGAAGTAGCCGCCCATGTCCAGGAACTCGGGGGCCTTGTCGGAGGCGAAATAGAAGAACTCGAGTTCGGGACCGACGTAGAAGGTGTAGCCTTGGTCGTTGATCTTTTTGAGGGTCCTCTTCAGGACATAGCGGGGGTCGCCCTCATAGGGGGTGCCGTCGGGATTCTGGATGTCGCAGATCATCCGCGCCACCGGCCGGTCGGAGGGCCGCCAGGGAATCACCTGGAAGGTGGCGGGGTCGGGCATCGCGATCATGTCGCTCTCCTCGATCCGGCAGAAACCTGCGATGGAGGAGCCGTCGAACCCCATCCCCTCTTCCATCCCCTCTTCCAGCTCGTCGGGGGTGATGCTGAAGATCTTCTGCACCCCGAGGACATCGGTAAACCAGAACTGTATGAAGCTGACGTTTTTCTCTTTGACAACTTTCAACACATCCTTCTTTGTTTTCAATGCGTACATGGCCAGATCCTTTCTTGGTACAAAATTGTTCTTGATTGGGGGAAATGCCCCTCTTTCCGAAATGGTAACAGCAACACTTGTGCCAAAAGCACCCTACTCCAGAGGATCGTTTTCGGTCAGACGCCAGATCCCGCAGGGACAGGCCCCCGCGCAGAAACCGCAGCCGATGCAGCGGTCAGCGTCGACGACATATTCGTAAGCGCCCCCTTCTCTCTCCTTCCGCGAGATCGCGTTCTGCGGACAGAGGGTCTCGCAGAGGCCGCAATCCCGGCAGGCGCCGCAGGAGGCGCACCCGGCGGCGCAGGAGAGGGCGTCCTCGAAACGGGGCGGACGCGGATCGTAGTACTCGAGTTTCACCCGTTCCGGATCGATGGCCGGGAGTTGGTCGTAGGTCTCCTCGCGTCCCCGGAGCATATCATCGATCGCGCGGGCCGCTGCCCGACCCGCGCCGATCGCCTCGGTGAGCAGCCCCAGGCGGACGGCGTCGCCGATGGCAAACACCTTCGGATCGCTGCTCCGGTACTGCTCGTCGACGACGATGAATCCTTTCTCGGTTTTGATCTCCCCCGGGAGAAATCCGAGATCGGGCTGATCGCCGACAGCCATGATCACCGTATCCGCCGGAAGAACCTCGCCCTCCTTGAGCTCCACGGCCGTCGGCGTAATCACCTTCGTGAAGCGGGGCCAGAGAAACTTTGCCCCGGCGGCCTCCGCGTGTTTCCGTTCCACGCCGAAGGAGGCCGGCGCCTGGATGTCGATCAGAGTGACGGATTCGGCGCCGAGTCTGACCGCCTCCGCGGCGGCGTCGCAACCGACGTTCCCCGCCCCGATGATGACGACATTCTTCCCCACCTTCGCCCGGTCGAGCCTGCTTTCGCGCAGAAAATCGAGGGCGGCGACCGCCCGCTCATGACCGGGAAAGGGGATGATCCGCGCCTTCTGCGCCCCCACCGCGATCACGACGGCATCGAATTTCTCATGCAGTTTTCCGAACTCCTCCTCGGTCAGCGGGTGCTTCAGGGTTTTGCTCGGGATCTCCCCCTCCAGGCGCTTCAGCTCATGATCCAGAACCTCGTCCGGAATCCGGCTCCTTGGGATCGTCGCCGTGATCTTCCCCCCGAGGCGTTTGCGAACGTCGTGGATGACGGGTTCATGGCCCTGCATCCGGAGCTGCCAGGCGACCGACAATCCCGCCGCCCCGCCGCCGATGACGGCGATTTTCCGGCCGGTGGCCGGCGCCGGCGCCGGGACGACCGCCTGGAGACTGGCCCGGCCGAGGAGCGCCACATCGACCGCCGGAAGGTCGGCCTTTTGACGGGTGCAGCTCTGCATGCAGAGATTGGGACACAGGTAGCCGCAGACCGTGGCCGGGAAGGGGGTGTACGCGAGCGCCAGATCCACGGCTTCCTGCATCTTTCCGTTGCGGATCAGTTCCCACCGCTTCCGGACGGGGATCCCCGTCGGGCAATGGGCCTGACACGGGGGGAGGTATTTTTCGTTCTCCCACAGCGGGACAAAGCGGCGCATCACGCCCGTCGCGATCACCGGTACGGGACCGCGCTCCTGAACGAACAGATCGCCGATCATCCCGCCCATCCCTAATTCCCGGTCCCAGACCTCCTCGTGAAAAAGGTGGATGTTCCGACTCGACGCACCGGCCTTTTCGTGGGGTTTTTGGGCTACAAGGAGCTGCCAGGCGCCGCGGTCAGCCATCAGCTCGGAAAGGAGAACCGACCGGCCGATCGCCTCCAGATATTCCGCCATCTGCGCCGCCAGCCAACGCCACTCGTCGTCGTCGGGAATGGTCAGCCGCGCGTCTTTCCCGCTGAATCCCTGGTGGGGTCCGCGGAAGAAGATCTTTCCCCCGACCATCCCGACGCAGGGGTGGTAACCGAGGACGTTTTCCATCTGTTGCGCTCCATGGCCGCAGATCACCGCTACGCCGCCGGCCATGAACTCGGCGAAGGAATCGCCGACGCCTCCCAGAACCCAGAGCTCCGGGGGTTCGAAACGGGGGTTGTGCTTCGTCATCGTCATCCCGCGCGCCCCGATATCCCCCGCGACATAGATCTTCCCCTGGGCCATCGCATTGCCCACGCCGTTCGTGGCATGGCCGCGGATGGTGATTCGGGCGCCTGCATTGAGCCAGCCCACATCGTCGGAGGCGGGCCCGACCACATCGATCAGCGTGTTCGGGAAACCCATTGCGCCGACCCGCTGTCCCGACGTCCCCAGGATCCGGATGGAGATAGACTCATTCCCCGCCCGCCAGAGACGTCCGCCGAGGCCGTGCTGGCCCTGGGCGATGATCTCGATATTCCGGTGTCCGTCGGCGACGGCCTTCTGGATGCGCTCCTCAAGGACGCGCGAATCCACCCGGGCGCCCTTTTCGGACCCGGGGATGATGATGGTTGGTTT
>JAURXV010000140.1 GCA_030654195.1 Syntrophales bacterium
AAGCGACCCGGGCGGGCAAGAACGTCATGCCCTATCTGGTCGATTGCTGCAAGGCCTACGCGACGGTAGGCGAGATGACGAGAATATTCCGGGACGTCTACGGAGAGTTTAAAGAACCGGGGTTTATATGAAAATCCCCCCTCTCCCTGGATCCCTCCCCCTCGAGGGGGGAGGGAAGGGTGGGGGTGATTTTCATCGTTCGTTGTGCCCAATCCGGGCATGGGAGTTATTCTGAAGACGCAGCCCGAACGGTTGACTGGGGAGGCATGGATGAAAGACAAGCATTACCGGCTGGGCTGTGACATCGGCGGCACGTTCACCGACTTTGTCCTTCTTAACGATCAAACCGGGGAGATCAAGACCGGCAAGTGCCTGACCACTCCCGGTGATCCCTCGGATGCCGTTGAAGAGGGGATAAGAGAGCTGGAGAAGACGGCGCCGGACTTTGTCGCCCGATTGGATGAGCTGATTCATGGCACGACCCTTGTCATCAATTCCATCATCGAGAGAAAGGGCGCCAGAACAGGGCTCATCACTACAAAGGGCTTCAGGGACATCCTGGAAATCGGCCGTGAGATGCGCTACGCTCCCTATGACGTATTCGCCGAATTCCCCCAGCCTCTGGTCCCCAGAAGGTATCGCCTCGAAGTGAACGAAAGGGTCCGCAGCGATGGGAGCGTCATCAAAGCCCTGGACCGGGAAGAAGCAAGACAGACAGTCCGCGCCCTCCTCAAGATGGGCGTGGAGTCTATTGCCGTCTGTCTCATTAATTCCTTTGAGAATCCAACCCATGAGCTGATGATCGAAGAGATCATCGCGAGCGAAGCCCCGGGGATCCCCGTCTCGATTTCCTACCACGTCCTGCCGCAGATCAAGGAGTATGAGAGAACGAGTACCACCGTTACCAATGCCTACGTCAAGCCCCTTACGGGTCGGTATCTGTCCAAGCTGGCCGGCCGGCTGAAGTCGATCGGCTTTCAGGGCAAGCTCTTTATCATGCTTTCGAGCGGCGGCGTGACCTCGGTCGAAACTGCGGCCGAGTTTCCGGTCCGAATCATCGAGTCGGGACCGACAGCGGCCGTCATTGCCGGCCAATACTATGGCAAGCACTTCAATATTTCGGAGATGTTCTGTTTCGACATGGGGGGCACGACGGCCAAGTCTTGCCTGATCCAGAAAGGGGTAGCCGGCGTCGTGCCGACCTTCGAGGTAGGACGCGTCCAGCGGTTCATGAAGGGGAGCGGTCTCACGATCCAAGTGCCCGTTGTCGACTTGATGGAGATAGGAGCGGGCGGCGGCAGCATTGCGAAGGTAAGCAAGATGGGTACGCTGCAGGTGGGGCCGGAAAGTTCCGGGGCGGCGCCCGGACCTATCTGTTACGGGAGGGGAGGCACGGACCCCTGCGTGACCGACGCCGATCTTCTTTTGGGTTATCTGGACGAGGAATATTTCCTCGGCGGCGAGATGAAGCTCGACAAGGAGGCGGCCCGGCGCGGCGTGGAGGAAAAGATTGCCAAGCCCCTTGGGGTCTCCTACATCCAGGCTATCTGGGGGATCCATGATCTCATCAACGAGACGATGACCGGGGCCGCCAAGACGCATATTGCTGAAAAAGGCGGGAACCCCAGGATCGTAACGATATCCGCCTTTGGAGGGGCGGGGCCGGTTCACGCCTATGGCCTGGCGAAGAAACTGGGCGCCCCCCGGATGTTGATACCGCCGAATGCCGGGGTAGGTTCGGCCATGGGCTTTTTCACCGCCCCGCGGGCCTTTGACCTTCTCCGCAGCCACAAGGTTTCCCTGTTCGCCGTCGCCTTCCCGGAGATAGAGGGCATCTTCCGGGGGCTGGAGTCGGAGGCGGCGAAAATCCTTAAGAATGAATCTGCAGACGATGCCATCCGCTATGAGCGATCTCTCGACATGCGCTTTGTGGGACAGGGCGCGGAGATCAATGTCCCTTTGCCGGCCGGGGACTTTACCAAACTCCAGAAAACGGACGTGCGGAGATCCTTCGACGATGTCTATGAGAAGCTCTACGGCAGGACCTATCCGGAATCCGAGGTGGAGTTCATAAATTTCAAGGTGCGGGCCAGCCTCCCGGAGCGGCTCCTGCAACTGCCCAAACTTAAGGCGAAGAAGGGGCAGTCCCTCGACGGGGCGATCAAGGGAAAACGCCAGGCCTACTCACCGATGGCCAGGGATTTTATCCCCTATACGGTTTACGATCGATACAAACTCTTTCCTGAAGCTCGGTTTCAAGGTCCGGCCATTATCGAAGAGAAGGAGTCGACCCTTATTGTGGGCGAGGATGCCCGCGTGTCGACGGATGAGTATGGATTTTTATGGATCGATCTTGAGGAGGGATGAAAATGGGGCAGGCGTTCGATCCGATCACGTTAGAGATATTATGGCGCAGACTTATTTCCATTGTAGATGAGGCCGACGGCAGCGTCGCCCGGACGGCCTTTTCGAGTCTGCTCAGGGATGCCCATGATTACACCTGCATGTTTACCGACAGGAAGGGCCGGGAACTGGCCCAGGGTAGTTTTGCCACCCCCGGTCAGTCGGGCGCCATGGCCCTGGGAGTAAAGAACCTCATCAACCGATTCCCGGCAGACTATTACCATCCGGGCGACGCCTTTATCACGAATGATCCCTGGGCGCTGGCGGGCCATCTGAATGATGTCTGCGTCATGAGCCCCATCTTCTACCAGGGTCAATTGGCCGCCTTTACGGCCTGCGTTTTTCATCACTCCGATATTGGCGGTCGTGTCTCCTCCGACAACCAGGACGTTTTTGAAGAAGGCCTTTTTATCCCCGTTGTGAAGCTCTATGACCGAGGGGAACTGAACCAGTCGGTCATGGATATGATCCGGTGGAATGTCCGTACGCCCGATGAGGTGATCGGGGATATCCGGTCGCAGATCGCGGCGAACCATGTCTGTGCGGAAAAGATATGCCAGATGCTCAAAGAAAGCGGCCTCGAAAGCCTGGATGACCTGGCGGACCAGATTATCAGCCTCACCGAGAAAAGCATGCGGAAGGAGATCGAAAAAATTCCCGACGGCATCTACCCGGCTAAAGGCATTGTCGAGCAGATGAAGGCCAAGGAAGACCTCCTTATCCAGGCGAAGATCGAGGTTAAGGGAAGCGATATCAGCGTGGATCTCGCCGGCTCTTCGGGGCAGGTAAACTGGGGCGGCAACGTAGTTTATAATTTCACCTATGCCTATGTCTTCATGGCGATCAAGAGCATGTTCGCCCCGGATATCCCGAACAACGAAGGGTGTGCCAGGCCGATACGCCTGAGCGCCCCGGAGGGCAGTGTGGTTAACTGCAAGTTTCCGGCCGCTGTCGCCGCACGACTGGTGGTAGGTCATTTCATAACCGAAGTCATTTACAGAGGCCTGTCCGGCGTCCTGCCCGGCAGAGTGATTGCCGGATCAGGCGGCACGCCGGCAGCCATGAACGTGTTTTACGGGAAAAGGAAAAACGGGAGGCCCTGGCATTCCGTGATCATCAGGGGAGGCGGCATGGGAGCGGGCGCCGCCAACGACGGCAATTACGTTTACATCTTCCCGGCGAACGGCGCCAATACGCCCGTGGAGATCTTTGAAAGCGACACCCCTCTTATTGTGGAAAAGAGAGAGCTGCTGCCCGATTCGGGCGGTCCCGGCAAGATGAAGGGCGGCCTCGGAAAAAGGGAGCTTTTCCGGGTGCCTGACGACGAGTATGCCCCCCTCCCGCCGGTCAACCTGGGGATCCAGGCGGGCAGGTATGTCTACCCGGCGGAAGGGCTCTTTGACGGCAAACCCGGCGCCAGGGCGCAGTTCCTTGTCAACGGAGCGTCCGGAACTGCCTATGGATTAACCCGGTTGCAACCGGGCGACGTGGTGACCATCGATGCCCCCGGCGGAGGCGGTTACGGCGATCCGCTTGCCCGCGATCCCGAGATGGTGTTAAGCGACGTGATCGAGGGCTATGTCAGCCTGGAAAGCGCCGGCGCCGACTATGGCGTGGTGATCAACCCGGAGACGCTGGCGATTGATTGGCCGGCGACCGACAAGGCACGGGGCCGGTGATGGAGAAGCAAGACAATCATCAAACCCTTTAGCCGGTGGTCATGCCATAATCAATCAGAACCAGGACGGAAGCGGCAACGTTCTTCCCAATTTGGCTACGACATGGACGACGGTCCGCGACAAGGTGAGGGATCCGGATATGGTCATGCATGACGGGTGCAGGATGAGGTTTTCATGAACGCCGAAGAATTGAAGTTGATCCTCGAAGAGGGCGAAGGTTACCGGATCGAATTCAAGGAAGCCCTGAGCAGCATTGACAGAGAAATGGTGGCCTTTGCCAATGCATCCGGGGGTAGGCTTTTCATCGGCGTCACTGACCAGAAGTCTGTGCGCGGCATTTCCATCAATAATAAACTGAAATCTCAGGTTCAAGATATTGCCAACCAGTG
>JAURXV010000166.1 GCA_030654195.1 Syntrophales bacterium
CGAAGGCGTGTTCGCCGCCGAAGAGCTCCCGGACGATTTCGGGGACGCCGCGGCCGTTCTTCTCCAGCGCCTTCGCACGGCGCGACAGCTCCTCGATAGATTGAATGCAGTCCTGCAGTGCCCGCCGGCCGTCCTCGACGATCCGTCCCACGGAGGTGAAGAGGATCAGACGGTGGGCGGGGAGGTCCATCAGCCGTCGCATGGAGGCGACCGTTTTTCCCATGTCTTCCTCCGGCCGGATGAATTTCATCTTTTCGCGGGCAAAGATGTCCCCGGAGAAGCACCATCCGCGGCTCTTCTCCACGAGGGCGGCATGGCCTGCGCTGTGGCCCGGCGTGTCGATGACGTCGAAGAGGTGCCGCTCCGTCCGGATGACCGCCGGCAGCGGCCGGGTCTCCGCGGGGGCCGGGTATCCCCAGACCGTCTCCTGGTAGGGGAAGAGCTTCGCCTCGCGGGCGATCAGCGGGACGGAATCGGCCGGGGCGAAGATTTCGACGCCGAACTTTTCCTGGAGTGCGCGGTTTCCGCCGATGTGGTCCTCGTGGAAATGGGTGTTGACGATCTGACGGACCGGCCGGCCGTCTAGAAAGGCGGCGAGTTCCGCGGCGGTGAAACTGCAGCCGGTGTCGATGAGGAGGCCGTCCACAAGGTAGGCCGACACCCAGTAAACCGGCTTGCCGCCGATCTCCCGGCTCATCCGGATCTGCGTGACCTCTTCGAACAATGCGGTTTCGATCATCCTCTTATTCTATCTGTTTCCCTGCTTTACCAACGTGTTTATCACAATTTTATCACATCCCCCTATTTCGAAAGGAATAACTATTTATCTCACCATGCCGTTTTGACATGCGGGTAGTTCCTGATTTTTTCGTCTTTCGTGACCAGAACCGCACCCAGGGAAACGGCCGTGGCAATGATGATGCGATCCGCGGGGTCATTGTGCAGAGCACCCGGCAATTGGGCTGATTTCAGGGCGATACTGTTGCTGACGGGTACAAAGTCAAAAAATGGAAGGGCCTCAGAGGCGGCAACCCAATCGGTGGCGCTCATCGTAAGTTTCAGTCTGCCCCGCGAGACAAGAATGGCAACCTCCCAGGCGCTGATGGAGGAAATAAAAATGTTCTTTTCCGTTACCGCCTCATCAATGATGCGTTTCGCCGTCTCTGAAAGGCACACCGGGCTGCTGACCCACCAGATCCATGCATGCGTGTCCAATACGATCATTGAAGCGCCTTCCAATCTTCCAACGCAACCGGTTCCGTGGGATCGTCGTACTTCAGAACGGAATTGCGTAGAATCTTTAGACGATCTTCAGGATCGGCAGTATAGGGTATGACCTTCAGCACCGGCCGTCCACGATCTGTAATGATGAGCGTCTCTCCGCTCTCTTCAATCAAACGAAAATATTCCAACGATCGCGGCTTGAATTGAGATTTGGAGACCATACGTTCCATGTTTTCATCCTCCTGACTTTTCTGCAAGCATGGTCATATGACCATAGTCATATCGCATTGTCAATCTGAAATATCATAAATATACGAGGGACTGAAACCTATTTTTAAGAAGGTCGGCGGGGGAAGGAGGATGAAGCGCTTTTTGTGAGATGCTTAAAATAATGAGAGCAGTACCGACTATCCATGGGAATGTCAAATGGGGAATAAACAGGGACAGCGCCCCGTTTTTCTACGCCCCCACGAAATTGGAGCTCCGTCCCTCTATTTCCAGGCCCGTTTCCCAGGCCGGGAGCATCTTTTCCGCCGTTTCACGGAAAGCCGGATAATCGTTTGAGTACCGGCGGACGTCGGCTCTTGTATCGCCGACCGCGCCCGTCACCTGGTCAAAAATTTCCCTGATGACGCTTTGTGAAAGCCCGCAATGGGCGACGCCAAACTTATGCAGCGCCTTGGCGCCCCACCATTTCTTCGCGCCCCCAAGTGAGAGGGCCGGAATGTCACGGGGGATATAAGCTACGGTCGTCACGACGTCGTAGATCGGGGCCAGGCGGATGTCGCCTTCCGTCGGATCTCCGTACAGGACTCCATAGTTCTTCAGATGCGCGTCCCCATTTCTGACCGCCACGGACAGCACAAGAGATTTGAAAAAAGTTTTCATTGCCTCGTCCCGGTGTTGCGGCGACACATAGCGGTCGATGGTCCGGGCGATCCTTTCATAGGTGCTGTTGTATTTTTCGTCTGCACCGAGCCCCTGGAGGACGCACATGTCTTCAAAGCCCAGATCGGAAAATATGGGGGCAGCGCCCCTATTTTCTGGGCATAATAAGGGTGCTGCCCCCATATTTTCCACAATGTCGAAGCGTTCCATGACGAAAAGGCGTCCATTGTCGGACAGGTGAAATTCCGGCGTGGGCAGGCCGGCTCGACGCGCCGCAGTCATGCAGAAATACTCGTTTGCCGCCAGTTGTGGAAAATCGGCGCCCCAGGATTTCACGACATAGGATGAAGACCGGAAGGTCGCCCTGTCCCGGGCGTCAATCAGCACCTTCGGCTGGACGCCGGAGACGCCGGAGCGAAGGAGAAACCTGCCGATCAGATCCCGAAACAGTTCCTCCGTGTCGGGATATTTCAGGATATCGTCCAGAAGTTCCGGCGATACGGCTGGCGACGGCGGTTTTTCATCCGGTGGTATGAAGCGGTTGCGGCCGATCTGGTAGCCACCGAGGATCCGCAAGAGGGAGAGATCGTCCGTCCGGGCGATCTTGGCGATGGCCTGACGGACGGCAATCAGCATGGCTCCTTCCGGTAGGTTCATCTGGAAGATCGGATGGAGCGCCCGGTCCGTCCAGCTTTGCAGACGAACCGGCATAGTCAGGGAAACGGCGAGAGATGAGGGAGGGGCCGGATGATATGCGAAAACATACGGATCCGGTCCTTCCAGCGCGCCAACCGGTTTTCCCCCTACCCAAACATTGAGCCTGCTCATGGTTTATGCTCCTCACGCAATTCTTCTTTCAATTCTTCCAGGGTCGGCGGGGCGCCTCTGGGGCGCGTCGTCAACTCCAGGCCGAGGAAATCCAGAACCCGGATCACCTTCCGGATGCCGATGTCCTGGATGGCGCCGTTCTCGATCTGGCTCAACGAGGAACGCCCGATACCCGCTGCTTTTGCCGCCTCGGATTGGGTCACGTTTTGTCTCTTCCTCGCTTCCCGAATCGAGCGACCGATGGCAAACAGCACTCTTCACCTCTCTTCTGTATCAAATATAAAACATTATTTATAATATGGTGAGTATGTTTATTATATGAAACACAACATGAAGTCAAAAGAAAAAAGCGCCCCTATTTATTTTCCCATTCTTCACTGCCCCTGCCTTTTGCCGATCCGTTCACGAAGTCCTTGGATGATCAACATCCGGGCGTAGGCCGTCGGCTGTAATCCTTCCTGTATGGCCATTTCTCTTAGTTTGCGGGAGATTTTCGGCTCCAGGCGCAGGGAAAGCACTGCTTTTTTCTCGCGGACAAATACCACGTCCGGCGCTTCTTCGAAATCATCCAGGTAATCCGTTGCGTCGTGGGTATCCCAGAAGGTCCTTTCCTCATTCAGGTTCTTGAATTCCGGCGTCTTCATTTCTTCTCCTTCGGTAATGCTGCTTTTCCTTTTCGGTCATATCTCGTGCGGTGATGATCCTGGTCTTGCGATAATGAACGGTCTTCGTTATATCCCACTCTATTCGGCCGGTCGTCTGAAATAAAATATACGAGGGACAAATACTTATAAACCATGAGATTACTTCGTCGCTCCGCTCGTAATGACAGGAAGGGCAGAAATTCAAGGTCTCAAGGCGGATAAATGAAAATTGGTGGACAATGGCGGATAAAAACTAAAAAAAAGGTTACAGGTCTTTCTCCATGATACGTAACATCTTGATATTATGGTGGGTCGTGCGGGAATCGGACCCGCGACCAACGGATTAAAAGTCCGCTGCTCTACCGGACTGAGCTAACGACCCTGGAATTTGAAGCCGAACCTCTTAACAGGAACGGACTTTTCTTGTCAAGTATTATATGAACGTCCCCGATACCTTGCCGGTCAGTCCGCAAAGGGGTCGGCGAGGCTGATGGTTTCGTCCCGATCCGGGCCCACGGAGACGAGGACCAGCCGGACGCCGGCCAGGGTCTCCAGCCGTTCGATATAGCGCCGGGTGTTCCGGGGGAGCTCTTCGATCCGTTTTGCCATCCGGATATCCTCCGTCCAGCCGTCCAACTCCTCGTATACGGGCCGGCAGCGGGCCATGACGCGCAGGTTTGCGGGAACGGATTCCGTGAATTCCTCTTGCTCCGTCCGGTAGCCGATGCAGATCTTCAGTTTTTCAATCCCGGTGAGGACGTCGAGTTTGGTCAGCGCGATTCCGGTAATCCCGGAAACGCGGACGGCATGGCGGACCAGGACCATGTCGAGCCAGCCGCAGCGCCGCTTCCGGCCCGTGGTCGCCCCGAACTCCTGCCCGACCTGCTGGAGCCTGGCCCCCGTTTCGTCGGTGAGTTCGGTCAGGAAGGGGCCTTCCCCCACCCGCGTTGTGTAGGCCTTGCAGATGCCGACCACCGACCGGACGGCCAGCGGTCCCACGCCGGTTCCGCAGGCGGCGTTTCCGGCAACGGTGTTCGAAGAGGTCACATAGGGGAAGGTGCCGTGGTCGATGTCGAGGTGCGACCCCTGGGCCCCCTCGAAGAGGATCTTCTTCCCCTTTGCGATCTCCTTCTGCAAAATCAGGGAGCAGTCGGCGGCGTAAGGGCGGATACGGTCGGCATAGATCCGGTACTCTTTCCGGATCGCCGCGCTGTCGATCGGCTCCTCCCCGAAGAGCTTTGTGAGGTAGAAGTTCTTCTCCTCCACGTTCCGGGCCAGCTTTTCCAGGAAGACCTTTTCGTCTAAAAGATCGCAGACGCGGATGCCGATTCGCGCGATCTTGTCCTCGTAGGTCGGCCCGATGCCCCGGCCGGTCGTGCCGATCTTCTTGCCGATGCCGTGCGATTCCCGTGCGACATCGATCCGCCGATGGTAGGGCATGATGATGTGTGCCCTTTCGCTGAGGAAGAGCGGGGTATTGTCGGGGAGAAGTCCGCGCTTCCGGAGGTTGTCCAGCTCTTCGATCAGGACCTGCGGGTCCACGACGACGCCGTTTCCGATCATGCAGATCTTGCCCGCGTGCAGGATGCCGGAGGGGATGAGGTGCAGGATTGTCTGTTTGCCCCCGACGACCAGGGTATGGCCGGCATTGTTGCCCCCCTGGAACCGGGCGATCACATCGGCGTGTTCCGCATAAATATCGACTACTTTCCCTTTCCCCTCGTCACCCCACTGGGTGCCGACCACAACCACG
>JAURXV010000168.1 GCA_030654195.1 Syntrophales bacterium
TAAACGGGGACAGATTTCAAATCTGTCCCCGTTTAAAAGGGCGCCCTTCCGGTGATTACTTCGCATTCATGATGGCGTCGATCTCGGCCTTGCTGAACTGGGCGCTGAATTCGCTGTAGACCGGCGCCATGGCCTTCTTGAAGCTTTCGCGGTCCACGTCGCGCGTCACGGTGACCCCGCTTTTGGCGATATCCTTGAGCTTCGCCTCTTCGGCGTCGCGGTTGAGCTTGCGCTGGAACTTGGCCACCTCCAGGCCGGTCTTCAGAAACAGCTTCTGGTCCTCCTTGGGCATGGCGTCGAAGGTCTTCTTGCTCATCAGGAATGGAGACGGCGAGTACACATGCTTGGTGAGCGAGAAATACTTCTGGCCGGCATCCCAGAGTTTATTGCTGTAAAAGACCGCAATCGGGTTTTCCTGGCCGTCGATCACTTTCTGCTGCAATGCCGTGAACACCTCGCCCCACGCCATCGGGGTGGGGTTCAACCCGGCGGCCTTCCACGCCGCCAGATGGACCTTGTTTTCCATGGTCCGGATCTTCAGCCCTTTACCGTCCTTAACCTTCTTCACCGGCCCTTTGGAGTTGGTCAGGTGGCGGAATCCGTTTTCCCAGAATGCCAGGGCCTTGATGTTGGCCTTTTCAAAGTCGTCGAGCAGTTTTTGTCCGATCTTTCCGTCCAGCACCAGGTCCACATGTTTGAAGTCCCGGAACAGGAAGGGGAAGTCCAGGATGTTGATGGAGGGGCTGAACCCGCCCAGAGGGCCGGTGGATGTGACCAGCAGGTCGATCGCGCCCTGCTGGATGCCCTCGGTCATTTCACGTTCACCCTTGCCAAGCTGGTTGCTGGGATAAAGCGTGACCGTGATGCGTCCTTTGGTTCTTTCCTTGATCCGGTCGGCAAACTTTTGCGCCCCGACCATGTAAGGATGATCCATATTCTGGGTGGATGCGAGCTTCAGGACGGCCTTGTATTCCGCCGCCGCCGTTCCTATCCATGCGAATGCCGTCAAGGCCGCGAACACCAGCATGAGGACTCTTTTCATTGCCATTCCTCCCTTCAAAGTAAATCTGCCCGGCGGGAAGGGGAAACACAACCTCGCCCCGGCCGTATTTCAGGCGAATTTCTCTGGTTTCCAATGTCTTATCCTTGGCTTGGAAGATATCTACTTCAGTTTACATTTGATTTCTTCAAGCACGGCGGGATCGATGCCGTAACCATGTTCCTCTGCCGGATAGTCCCTGTTTTCCACGTCCTTCCGGTATTCCTGCAGCGCATTTCGAATGATGTCGTTCAAATTGCAGTACTGTTTGACAAATTTTGCCTTGTGACCTTTAAAGAAACCCAGCGCGTCATGAACTACCAGCACTTGACCGTCCGTATGGGGTCCCGCTCCGATGCCGATCGTGGGGATCCCGGCGCGTTCCGTGATGATCCTGCCGATTTCAGACGGGATGGCCTCCAGCAGGAGGCTGAACGCGCCGGACTCTTCCAGGATTCTGGCGTCGTTGATCAGTTTCAGGGCGCCGGTTACGTCTTTTCCCTGAGCCTTGAACCCGCCCAGGGCCGATACGGATTGGGGTGTCAAGCCGATATGCCCCATGACGGAGATCCCGGCGCGGCTGATGGCCCGGATACGCTCCGCCATTTCCTCGCCGCCTTCCAGCTTGACGCCGTCGACGCCGCTTTCCTGGAGGAAGCGGCCGGCATTGAGAACGGCCATTTCGTTTGAAACCTGGTAGGACATGAAGGGCATGTCGCCGATGACAAAGCTGGACGGCGCCGCGCGTTTGACCGCCGCCGAGTGCGGTATCATCAGCTCCATCGTGACCGGAGTGGTGCCGGAAAAACCGTATACGGTCATCCCCAGAGAATCTCCGCACAGGATCATATCGATGCCGATCTCCTCCTCGATATTGGCGATCGGAAAGTCATATGCGGTCAGCATGGTGATGGGTTTGCCCTGGGCCTTTTTTTCTCTCAGATAGGGGATCGTGACCTTCGTGCGTTGTGCCATCTCTTTCCTCCTTGTGATGAACCGTCACTTTGCCTCAACCGATTGAGTAACCCCGCCCCGCAGCCGTATCTTGAACCGGCAACCCGACGGTATAAAACCATGCACTTCTGCTACGTGCCCATGGACTTGAGAAGGTCTTGCTTCTCCGCGAGGGAGGATACGAGGGCAGGCCATGTGTGTCAAGGAGATTTTATCGCGGCCACCTCTTGATTGACAACGCCCAAGGGTTTAGATTATAGTGCACCACCGGAAACAAAAGAAGAAAAACCGAGAGGGAGGGAAGCGATGTGCGGCATAGCGTATGATCTTGATGGGAAGGTGGTCGTCGTGACGGGGGGGAGCCGGGGGATCGGCCTGGAGCTGGCCCGGAACTTCCTCGAGCAGGGAGCCCGGGTGGTCATCTGCGGCCGGAAGGAGGAGAACCTCAAGGCCGCCGTGCAGAAGCTGGGCGGCGGTGAGCGGCTCCTCGCCATGGCCGCCCATGTCGCCAAGGAGGGCGATGTGGAGAACCTCTTCGACATGACCGTCCGTCAATTCGGCGGGGTGGATGTTCTCGTCAACAACGTCGGGATGAATCTGATGACGGCCTCCGTTACGGACACGGATCTCCCCGTCTGGAACAAGATCATCGAAGGGAACCTGACCGGCGCCTTTCTCTGCTCGCGCAAGGCGGCCCGGATCATGCGGGAGAAGAAGCGGGGGAAGATCGTCAGCATCTCGTCGCTTGCCGGGACGAAGGCGTCGCCCGCAATGGGGATCATGGGGATTGCCAAGGCCGGACTCGAGATGATGACAAAGGTTCTTGCCTCCGAGCTTGCCTCCTTCAATATCCAGGTGAACGCGATCGCGCCGGGGATGGTCCGGACCGATTTCAGCAAACCCTTTTGGGCGACGCCGGCCATGCACGATCAGATCGTGAAGTCGATCCCGGCGGGCCGCATCGCCGAGACCGCGGATCTGGCGCCCATCGTCCTGCTGCTGGCCTCCCGTCTGTCGGATTACATCACGGGGCAGACGATTGCGGTCGACGGCGGGGCCACCGTGATATGAGACTGACGGCCGGGATCGATATCGGCTCCATTACCGCCAAGGCAGCCATCTTGAAGGACGGTGAGCTTCTGGGAACGAGGGTGATCTTTACCGGTTATAACTCCGAGGCGGCGGGCCGCCGCGTCTTTGATGAGCTCCTCGCGGAGTTCGGTCTCTCGTCCGGGGAGATCGGCCGGATCATCTCCACGGGATACGGCAGGAAGAGCGTCTCCTTTGCCGACAAGGCCGTGACCGAGATCATGTGCCACGCCGCCGGGGCGCGCTTCCTCGACCCTTCCGTCCGGTCGCTGATCGACATAGGCGGGCAGGACAGCAAGGCCGTCGTGATGGACGAAAGCGGCAGGGTCACGAACTTCACGATGAACGACAAGTGCGCGGCGGGAACGGGCCGCTTCCTCGAGGTGATGGCGCGCGCCCTGGAGGCGGATCTCGACGCGTTCGGAGCGCTTTCGCTGAAGGCGGAGCGTCCGGCAAAGATCAGCAGCCTCTGCACGGTCTTCGCCGAGTCGGAAGTGATCTCGCTGATCGCGAAGGGGGAGACGCGGGAGAACATCATCGCGGGGATCCACGAGGCGATCGCCTCCCGCGTGTCGGCTATGGCGAACCGGATCGGCCTCATCGCCCCCGTCCTGATGACGGGGGGGGTGGCCCGGAACATCGGCGTCGTCCGGGCGCTGGAAAAGGTGATCGGGATGCCGGTCGTCGTATCGCCCCAGGCCCAGACCGCGGGTGCGATCGGTGCGGCCGCCATTGCCTGGGAAAATAGGTGAAAGAACATGCATGATGATCTGAAAGGAAAAACGGCGCTTGTCACCGGGGCGGGGAAGAAGAGCGGCATCGGTTACGCGATCGCGGAACGCCTGGCCGCCTGCGGCTGCAACATCGTGATCGCCGATCTCGGCCGGCCGCCGGAGACGGCGAGCCCCGTCCGGACCGGGACCCGGGAAGAGATGGAGACGATTGCCTCCGAACTCGGCGAGCGGTATACCGTTAAGGCGTCCGCCGTCGAAGTCGATGTGACCGATACGGCCTCCGTTCAGCAGATGCAGGGAATCGTTCGGGGGCGGTGCGGACACATCCACATCCTCGTGAACAACGCCGGCGCCTCATTCGGCGTCCCCGCGGACATCCTCACGTATGACGAGGCCGCCTGGATCCGGACCGTGGACGTGAACCTCTTTTCCGTCTTCCGCGTCAGCCGCGCCGTCCTGCCGCTGATGCTGGGCGAACCCGGAGTGATCATCAACACGGCCTCCCGGGCGGGGAAGGTTCCGCCGCTGTTCAACAGCGCCTACGCCGCGGCGAAGGCCGGGGTGATCATGCTGACGAAGACGATGGCGAAGGAGCTCGCCTCCCGCGGCATCCGGGTGAATGCGATCTGCCCCGGACAGATCCGGACCGACCTGGAGCAGTGGCGCTTCGGTCTGGAGGCCTCCTTCTTCGGGGGCACGGTCGAGGAAAGAGAACAGGAGATGTGCAAAACGATCCCCCAGGGCCGGATCGGTCTCCCGGAGGATGCGGCGATGCTCGTCGCCTTTCTCGCGTCGGAGGAGGCCCGCTACATCACGGGCCAGGCGATCAACGTCGACGGCGGCCAGTGCATGGAGCTGTAAATCATTCAGGAGAGGCTCTTGCAAAACTCTTCAAAATATGTTCCCCCTCCCTTGACGGGAGGGGGTTAGGGGGTGGGTGAAATTGCAATATGATGATTTCATGGAGACCTCCCCCCCGCCCTAACCCTCCCCCGCCAGGGGGGGAGGGGATTTATTGGTACTTTTACAATTACCTCAGGAGGCAGGCATGGAGAAGGTGATCGGCGGCAGGCTGGCGGCGGAGGCGCTCATCGACAGGGGCGTCGAGTATGTGTTCACATTGAGCGGCGGGCACATCACGCCGATCTATCAGTTCCTGGAGGGATCGCCGGTCACGATTTTCGACACCCGGCATGAACAGGCCGCCGTCTTCATGGCCGAGGCGTGGGCGCGGATGACCCGGAAGCCCGCCGTCGCTCTGGTCACCGCCGGTCCCGGCTTCACGAATGCCCTCTCGGGGATCGCCAATGCGCGGCTCTCCAACGCCCCGGTGATCCTGATTTCGGGCTGCGTCGGGCTGGAAAGCGTGGAGAAACTTGATCTCCAGGACATGAACCAGCTTCCCGTAATCGCGCCGATGGTGAAGAAGGCATGGGTCTGTTCCGTCGCGGAGCGGATCCCCGAATTCATCGACCTCGCCTTCCGGACCGCCGCGGGCGGGCGGCCGGGGCCGGTCTACCTGGAGCTCCCCTGCGATGTCCTCAACGCGGCCGTCGATCCGACGAAGGTGAAACAGCTCCGGAGCCGTGTGGATTCACGGCCGACCGATCTCGAAGGCGCACGGGAGATCCTGACGATGCTGGGGACGGCGAACTCCCCGGTGATCATCGCCGGCAGCGGCGTCTGGTACGCCGACGCGGGAGAAGCGCTCCGCGAATTCGCGGAACAGACCGGCATCCCGGTATTCACCGGGAACTCCGGACGGGGGACGCTCTCCGACACCCATCCGTTATGTTTCGAGTCCTCGCTCGCGATCCGTCCCGGCGCGGCCTTCTTCGCGCTCGCAAGCGCCGACCTGGTCCTCTTCCTCGGGAGCCGCCTCAGTCTTTTCTACATCTTTGGCGATATCTTCCGGAAGGAGGCGAAATTCATCCAGGCGGACATCGAGGCGGAGGAGATCGGCCGGAACCGCAGCGTGGATCTCGGCGTCGTCGGCGACGTCCGGGCGCTTCTGGTTGAGATGAACCGCCTCGTCGAAGCTAAGCGGGGCGGCAAGGGATTGCGCGGCCGGTTTCAGGGCTGGGTGGAGACCCTCCGGAAGGCCGATGTGGATGGAAAGGCCGCGTCACAGCCGCTCTGGACGAGTGAGGCCGTGCCGATCCATCCGCTCCGTCTTGCCCGGGAGATCGACGCCTTCATGGGCCGGGAGGATGACATCGTAGTCGCCGACGGCGGCGACACCCAGGTCTGGATGGGAATGACGCGGACGGTCCGGAGGGGCGGCCATTATTTCGATTCGGGCCTCTACGGCTGCCTCGCGGTCGGGATACCCTTCGCCAATGCGGCAAAGCTCCGCCATCCCGAAAGCCGCGTCCTCCTTGTGATCGGCGACGGATCGGTCGGGTTCAATTTTATGGAGTTCCACACGGCGATCCGCAAGGGGCTTCCCATCGTGGTTGTCGTCGCCAACGACCAGAGCTGGGGGATGATCGCCCACAGCCAGACGCTCCGGATGGGTCACTGCATCCCCGACGGGACCTGTCTCGGCCCTGTGGACTACCACCGCATGGTCGAGGCTCTGGGCGGTTTTGGCCTGGCCGTCGAGCGGCCGGAGGAGATCCTGCCGGCCCTGGAGGCGGCCTTCGCCTCGGGGAAGACCGCCTGCATCAACGTGATGGTGGATCCGACCGTGATCAGTCCGGGGAGCGTCGCCCTGGCCAATCTCGGCGGCTATCGCGCCGGGTAGCAAGAGAGGTAATTGTAAAAGTACCGGTAAGCCCCCTCCCCCTTGGCGGGGGAGGGTTTGGGTGGGGGGGAGGTTACCATGAAATCATCATATTGCAATTTCACCCACCCCCCTCCCGTCAAAGGAGGGGGTGCAGATTTGGAAGAGGTTTGCAATTACCTCAAGTGATAGAGGGAGAGATATGATCGAATTCTATAAGATGAGCGGAAGCGGAAACGACTTTATCCTGATCGACAACCGGGACGGGTCGCTCGCTGTGGGGGATGTCGTTGAATTCGTGAAGAGCGTCTGCGAACGGAAGGTGTCGGTAGGGGCGGACGGCCTCTTTATCATCGAGAAGTCCGACCGGGTCGATTTCCGGTGGCGGTTTTACAACGCCGACGGGTCCGAGGCGGAGATGTGCGGAAACGGCGGCCGGTGCGCCGCCCGCTTCGCCTATCTTTTGGGGATCGCCGGGGAGCGGATGTCCTTCGAGACCGGCGCCGGGATCATCGACGCCGAGGTCCGGGGCGATGTCGTGAAACTCCGCCTGACCGATCCCCGCAACCTGGTCATGGATGACGAGATCCGGATCGAGGACAAGACCCTTTTCGTCCACAGCATCAACACGGGCGTCCCGCATGTCGTCCATTTCCTGCGCGACCTGGACGGCTTCGATGTGTTCACGACCGGCCGGGCGATCCGTCGTCATGAACACTACCAGCCCGCCGGGACGAACGCCAATTTCGTCGCCGTCGTGGACGACCACACGCTCCGCGTCCGGACCTACGAGCGCGGTGTCGAGGACGAGACCCTGGCCTGCGGGACCGGCTCCGTCGCCGCCGCCCTGATCGCCAGCCGGAAAGGGCTGGTGGAATCTCCGGTGGACGTCCGGGTACAGAGCGGCGAGTTCCTCCGGATCTATTTTGAAAAGACGGCAGACGGCTTTACGAATGTTTATCTTGAAGGAAAGGCCACTGTGGTCTATCAAGGCAAACTTTGGGATGAAGCCTGGAAGAAAGGAGAGTAGATGTGCAGATTGCAGACCGCTTGACCAAGATCCCGCCCTACCTGTTCATGGAACTGAGGAAGAAGATCGCCAAGGCCAGGGCCGACGGCGTGGATGTAATCAGCCTTGCGATCGGCGACCCGGTGGAGCCGACGCCCGATTCGATCATCGACGAGCTCTGCCGGACGGCGCGCGACCCGGAGAACCACCGCTATCCGACGGATGAGGAGAAGGGGATGTTCTCTTTCCGGCAGGAGGTCGCCCGTTGGTATGAGGCCCGTTACGGCGTCACGCTGGATCCTGCGACGGAAATCCTGGGCCTGATCGGCTCCAAGGAGGGGTGCCACCACTTCGTAATGGGCCGGATCAACCCCGGCGACATCGTGCTGATGACCGACCCCGGCTACCCCGCCTATCGGGCGAGCATCCTGATGGGGGGCGGAATCCCTTACAACGTCCCGATCCGGCCTGAAAACGATTATCTGCCCGTCTTCGAAGAGATCCCGGCGGAGATCCGGAAAAAGGCGACGGGGATGTTCCTCAACTACCCCAACAACCCGACCGGCGCCTGCGCGACGCGGGAGTTCTTCGACCGGCTCGTCGCCTTCGCCAAGACGAACGACATCGCCGTCTGCTACGACAACCCCTACAGCGAGGTCGTCTTCGACGGCCAGGAACGGCTCAGTTTTCTATCCGCCGATGGGGCGAAGGAGGTGGGCGTCGAGCTCAACTCCCTCTCGAAGCCCTACAACATGACGGGCTGGCGGATCGGCATGGCCGTGGGGAATCCGGAACTCATCGCCGCGATCAGCAAGGTGAAGGAGAACACCGACTCCGGGATCTTCAACGCGATCCAGTATGCGGGGATCCAGGCGCTTCGCGAGGAGTCGGGGAACATCGACCGCATGATGACGATCTATGGCCGACGGCGCGAGCGGGTCTTGGCCACGCTGAAGAAGATCGGGATCGAATTCAATCCGCCGAAGGGAACTTTCTACCTGTGGGTTCCGACGCCGAAGGGGATGGGTTCGCTGGAGTTCACGAACCGGCTCTTCGATATGGCGGCCGTCGTCGTTGCGTCGGGGACCGCCTACGGCCAGTACGGCGAGGGGTTCATCCGGATCTCTCTCACCGTCCCCGATGCCCGTCTAAAAGAGGCGCTGGCGCGAATCGAAAAGGCCTTTGCCTGAAATTTCCCCTCCCCCCGCGGGAGGGGATTTAGGGGAGGGGGGAAGTTTGGACTTTTTGCGAATCCGTCAGAGGTGTTAAGCGATGGAAATCGGTATCCTGGGGCTTCCCCAGAGCGGCAAGAGCACCCTCTTCGAAATCATGACCGGCGTCCGGAGCCGGGAGATGCACGGGGAGACCTGCGTCCGGGGATTGGCTTCGGTGCCGGACGCCCGCTTCGACCGCCTGGTTGAGATCTTCCAGCCGGCCAAGGTCTCTCCCGCGAAGGTCCCCTTCAGCGACGTGAACGCCGTTGGCGAGAAGGCCTGGGACGCCGTCCGGCAGAGCCTCTCCGGGGCCGAGGGGCTCCTCCACGTCGTCGATGCGTTCACCGCGGCGTCCATCGCCGAAATCATGAGCCGCTACCGAAAATTTGAAGATGAACTGATCCTCGCGGATCTGATGATCGTCGAGAACCGCCTGGAGCGGCTGGCGAAGATGGCGAAAAAACCGATGACGCCCCAGGACGCCTTTCACGCCCACGTCCTGCCAAGGCTCCGGGAGCAGCTCGAAGCGGGGAAGCCGCTCCGGGAGCTGGCTCTTACCGATGAGGAGCGCCACGGTCTCCGGAGCTTCTCGTTCTGGACGATCAGGCCGGAGCTGGTCGTGGTCAATACCCCCGAAGAGAACCCCGGCGTTGCCGATGACTTTATCCGCGAGGCGGGGCCTGCCGTCCCGGCGATCGGGATCTGCTGCGCGATCGAGGCGGAGCTGATGGCCCTCCCGCCGGAGGAACGGAAGGAGTTCCTGGATTCGCTCGGCGTTTCGGAGGCCGCCTTTGGACGGGTGATCCGCGCGGCCTTTTCCCTCCTTGGCCGGATCTCCTATTTTACCGTCGGCGAGGACGAGGTCAAGGCCTGGGTCATTCCCGCGGGAACCAAGGCCCCGAGGGCGGCTGCGGTGATCCACAACGATTTCGAGCGGGGATTTATCAAGGCCGAGGTGATCGGCTATGAGGAGTTTATCGCCTGCGGCGAAAGCAACGCCGCGGCCAAGGCGGCCGGGAAGCTCCGCCTGGAGGGCAAGGAGTATGTTGTCCGGGACGGGGAGATGATCAACTTCCGCTTCAACGTCTGAAGGAGAGTGACCATGCCGCGTGAAATACCTTACCCTACCCCCGCGAAATCTTGCTGGAGGAATTTTTGAAGCCGATGGGGATTACCCAGTACCGGCTCGCCAAGGAAATCGGAGTGCCGCAACGGCGCATCGGCGAGATCGTCGCGGGCAAGCGGGCCGTGACCGTCGATACCGGCTTACGCCTGTCTCGCTTCTTCGGTACCAGCGACGGTTTCTGGGTCGGCTTGCAGACCGATTACGATACAGCGCAAGCCAAAGACGCCCTCTCTGATATGTTGTCGCGCATTCATCGTTTCAAGCCTGTTCATGTTTAGCCCCGTGGCATAACCCGTCATTCCACTGGACGCCTGCCGGCGCCCGTGAACTCGGTGTTGAACTAAACTGCTTCGCGGTGGTTTCATTTGTGAAAAGGGGACGTCCCTCTTCACTTCAACGGTTGACCTTTCTGCTGGAGCATTTCC
>JAURXV010000170.1 GCA_030654195.1 Syntrophales bacterium
CTGAGGTGGTCTGGGTTGTTAGGACAGGAGACAGGGATTTATAAGTGGTAAAGCGCTCCTGGTTTATGGTCATGCCGCAGCCTGTTTCTGCGGTAGCGTGTTGAAGTAAACCATAGCCGGGGTCTCCCTGTCAAAGTTTTGGTGCCATCTTTTTTCGTTGTAGAACGTAAAGTAGCTGGCAAGTCCTTTCTTCACCTCCGCCATTGAGCTATAGCCCTTCAGGTAAATATCCTCGTACTTGACGCTTTTCCAGAGCCGTTCGATAAAGACGTTGTCCATCCAACGGCCCTTGCCGTCCATGCTAATTGAAATGCCTTTTGAGCGGAGAGTGCCTGTAAACGCTTCCGCGGTGAACTGGCTGCCCTGGTCCGTATTGAAGATCTCGGGGCAACCGTACTTGGCTATGGCCTCTTCCAGGGCGTCCACGCAAAATGAGCTGTCCAGCGTGTTGGACAGCCGCCAGGCCAAAACCATCCGACTTGCCCAGTCCATGATCGCTACAAGATAACAGAACCCTTTCGCCATGGGGATGTAGGTTATGTCGGCGGCCCAGACATGATTTGCCCGTGCGATCTCAAGACCGCGGAGAAGATAGGGATACTTCACATGCCCAGGATGTGCCAACGAAAGTCTCGGCTTGACATATAGCGCCTCGATTCCCATCCGGCGCATCAGACGGCGCACCCTGTCACGACCCACGTCATAGCCCTTTGCCCACAGATCGTTGCGAATCTTTCGGCTTCCGTAGAACGGTGTCGCCAGATGGATCTCGTCGATCTTGCGCATAAGTTCCATATCCTTCGCGCTCAGCGGCACCGGAGTGTAGTAGACGAAAGATCTATTCAGATCCAGAAGATCGCATTGCCGTGTCACCGGAAGTTTATCCTCTTTGTCGATCATCATTTTGCGCTCGCATCGCCTATCCGACCGAGCGCGCCTGATAAAAAATCGTTCTCCATAGACAACTGTCCGATCTTCGCGTGAAGATCCTTCACGCTCGGAATTTGATCGCCCTTTCTTTCTTTGCTGAAAATGTCCGGGGCATGTTCCAGAAGCTGCTTCTTCCACTCCGTGATCTGGTTCGGATGAATCTGGTAACGCTGCGCTATCTCAACGAGCGTCTGCTCGCCTTTCAGCGCGTCCAACGCCACCTTCGCCTTGAATGCCGGTGCATGATTCCTTCTCGGTCTTTTGCTCATAGCTGCTCCTCCTTACCCTCATTATAGAGCAGCTTTACCACTTATGCACCTGTCCAGTTTTGCCAGACCAGCGGTTTCCGCACCGCAGACAGATGGGATGACATGAATAATATCGTAATATTTACGATCGTTTCGGATATTCGGCCGTCCCTCCGAAAGAAGATTTCGTCGTGGAGGTTTCACCCCTTTTTCCGGATGCCCGTCCGGTAAAACTTGAGGAAGTAATCGATCCCGGAGGTGACCGTAAGGACCAGGGCGATGTAGAGGATCACCATGCCCACCTGATGGGCGTCGGCGCCGAGGAACGGGTAATGGATCATCAGCGCAGAGACGGCGAAGATCTGGCAGAGCATCTTCCGTTTCCCGAGCGGGCTGGCCTGGATGATCAACCCGTCGGAAATGGCAATGCTTCGGATGCCGTCCACGGCGAAGTCCCGGATGATGATGACGGCGACGATCCAGGCGGGGATTCGGCCGATCGGAATCATCATGATCATCGCCGTGTTGACGATCAGCTTGTCGGCGATCGGGTCGAGAAATTTCCCCATCGTCGTGACGATTTTGAATCTCCGGGCGACGTATCCGTCGAAAAGATCGGTCAGCGCCGCCACGATGAAAAGGATCGCGATGACGAGGCTCATGGCCGGCCCCGGGGAGAGCAGAAGACCGAAAAGGATGGGAATCACCCCGAGCCGGAGCATGGTGATCGTATTGGGGAGGTTGAACATCTCCCGCTTCTCCTCCGGGATGGGCAGCCGGTCAAACGACCTCTTCAGTAAATCGATCATCGTCGGGGATCTCCTCCTTTGTCCTCATTTGTTTCCTTTAACTCCCATGCCCGGGTGGGCACAACAAGGGATGAAAATCACCCCCACCCCTCCCTCCCCCCTCGAGGGGGAGGGATACAGGGAGAGGGGCATTTTCATAAAGCATATCGAATCATGCTATCATTTTATTTCGCTTTATTCTCTTTTTCGCTTTTATACTGTTCAAGGCATTTTGGAGAGCAGAAATAGACCGTCTTCCCGTCGATCTGCGTCCGGCAGGCATCGCCAATGGGAACATAGGTGTGGCAGAGGGGATCCTCCACAAGTTCCTCACCGGCGACGGCGGTTTTGATCTCCGCCGGACCGGCTTTCCCCCCCATCCGCGGAAAGCCTTTCCGGAAAAGCCTGAACAGAAGATAAATAACGATGACGGCGATCACCAGCCTGAGTATCATTTTTCAACCACCATTTTCTTTTCGGAGCTCAAGCGACAAATCTGCCGGCTCTTTCATCCGACGGTCTCTTCAGTAGCGTAAAGCTCCACAAGTCCCGGGTCGGTCAGACGATCCAGCAGGCCGCGGGCCGAAACTCCGAACGCGGGATGGATCGCATAGGAGGCGAGCTCGCAGAGCGGCTCCAGAACGAAACGCCGCCGGTGCATCTCCGGGTGAGGAATCTTCAATCCTTCCCGGTCGATAACCTCCTGACCGTAGAGGAGAATGTCCAGATCGATCACCCGCGGCCCCCATCGCGGCCCGTCTGTCCGCCCCATCTGCCTTTCAATCGCCTTCAATGCCTCGAAAAGTTTCTCCGGAGACAAATCCGTCCGGACTTCCGAGACGGCATTGATGAACCACCCCTGCTCCGTCGGCCCGACCGGCGCCGTCCGGTAGAGAGAAGAGCAACGAAGCACGCAAACTCCCGGAGTCGTCCCGACGCGCCGCACCGCATCCCGGCACTGGGCGGCCGGATCTCCCAGATTTGCGCCGATCCCGATAAAGGCGACGATTCCCCGGATACCCTCGCCCGAAGAACCCTGAAACCCCATGATCTTCACCCTGCGGCTTTCTTTAAGCCGATCACATCCTGCATGTCGTAGAGACCGTTTCCGCGGCCGACGACCCAGAGGGCTGCCCGGATTGCACCGCGGGCGAAGTTGTCCCGGCTGTGCGCCCGGTGAATGAATTCCAGCCGCTCCCCCATCCCGCCGAAGATCACCGTGTGTTCCCCGACGATATCCCCGGCCCGGATGGTCTGAATCCCGATCTCGGGTTTCGTCCGCTCCCCGATCATCCCCTTCCGGCTGTAGACGCCGACCTCATCCAGATCGCGTCCGAGGCTCTCCGCGATGACCTGGGCCATCTTGACGGCGGTGCCGCTCGGGGCGTCCTTCTTTAGATGGTGATGCGCCTCCACGATCTCCACATCGTACTCATCGCCGAGGAGAGCGGAAACGTCGGCGAGGACCTTGAGCATCACATTGACGCCGACGCTCATGTTCGGGGCAAGGACGCACCGGGCGGAGGCCGCCAGCTCCCGGACCCTCTTCATCTCCACCGCCGTGAATCCGGTGCTCCCGATCACGATCGCCTTTCGCGCCGCCGCAATCTCCAGGTGGTCCAGGGAAACGTCATGGGAGGTGAAATCGATCACAACATCACCGCGGTCGATGCAACCGGCAACGGAATCCCCGATCAGAATCCCCGTTCGTCCGAGGCCCAGCCCCTCGCCGACATCCTTCCCGACGGCGGGATGCCCTTTCCTTTCCACGGCGCCCGCCAGTTCAATGCCGTCCGTCTCCGCGATGAGGCTGATGATCCGTCCCCCCATCCGACCGCCGGCGCCTGTTACGATGGCCCTGATCATGATCCCCCTCCCCCTTTACCCGATCAAACCGTATTCCTGCATCGCCTTCTTCAAGACGGCTTCGTTCTTTTCCGTCATCGGACAGAGCGGGAGTCGCAGCTCGCCGTCGATCTTTCCCATCATCGCAAGCGCCGCCTTCACCGGGATCGGATTCGTTTCGATGAAAATGGCGTCGATCAGCGGACTCATCCGGAAGTGGAGCGCGCGCGCCTTCTCCAGATCGCCTGCCGCAAAGGCGTCGACCAGCCCCGCCATATCTCCCGGGACGACGTTGGAAATGACGGAGATGATCCCCTTGCCGCCGAGGGCTAACAGCGGCAGCGTAAAGATGTCGTCGCCGGAGAGGACGTCGAAATCCGCTCCGCAAAGCTGGATCTGATCGCTCATCTGCTTGATGGAACCGGCGGCCTCCTTGACGCCGACGATGTTCGGGATTTTCGCCAGCCGCGCCAGGGTCTCCGGCAGCATATTCGTTCCCGTTCTGCCGGGGATGTTGTAGACGATGATGGGGATCGGAACCTTTTCCGCCACGGTACGGTAATGGAGGTAGAGACCCTCCTGAGTCGGGCGGTTGTAATAGGGGCAGACCAGCAGGGCGCCGTCGGCCCCCGCCTCCCAGGCATGGCTCGTCAGGCGTAGCGCCTCCGCCGTGCTGTTGGATCCGGTTCCGGCAATCACCGGGACCCGCTTTTTCACCGCATCGACGGCGATTTCAATGACACGGTCATGCTCCTCATGGGAAAGGGTGGTCGATTCGCCCGTGGTGCCGCAGGGGACGATGCCGTCCGTTCCAGCGGCGATCTGCTCCTCGATCAGTCGACGGAACGCATCCTCATCCACCAATCCATTCCTGAACGGTGTTACAATCGCAACGATAGCGCCTCCAAACATATGCCCTCCTTGCCTTTCTCTCAGGCATTCAAAAAGTCCGGGATCTCTTCCCCCCGGACGAGGTCTTCACAGTTCTCCCGTTTCCGGATCACGTACCAGCGGTCGTCCCGGACCAGGATCTCCGGAATCCGGGGACGCGAGTTGTAGTTGGACGACATGCTGAAACCATAGGCGCCGGCGCTCATCACCGCCAGGAGCTCCCCCCTCTCGACGGCGGGCATCCGTCGCTCCTTCGCTAAAAAATCGCCCGATTCGCAGATCGGGCCGACCACATCCGTCGTGATCTCCTCCCGCTCGCGCTGAATGACCGGCTGGATCTGGTGGAAAGAACCATAGAGACTGGGGCGGGCGAGATCGTTCATCCCCGCATCGACAATAACGAATCTCTTCCCGTCGTTCTCCTTCGTGTAGAGAATCCTGGTCACCAGAATACCGGCATTGCCCACGATCACGCGGCCGGGCTCGAAGATAAAGGTGCAGTCCATTTCGCTGGAGGCGTCGATGATCGCCCGGGCGTATTCCGAGGGATGGGGAGGGGTCTCCTGATCATAGGTGATCCCCAAGCCCCCGCCCAGATCGAGATAGTGTATCGCGATCCCCTCCTCCCGAAGCCGCCGCATCAGATCCTTCAGCCGCGCGAGCGCGTCGATGAAGGGCGAAATCTTCGTGACCTGCGAGCCGATATGGCAACTGACCCCCTTGATGTCGACGTGCTTCAGCTTGGCCGCATGACGGTACGCGAGAAGGGAGGCCTCGACATTGATTCCGAATTTATTCTCCTTGAGGCCGGTGGAGATGTGCGCATGGGTTTCGGGGTCAACATCCGGGTTGACCCTAAGACCGATACCGGCCCGCACGCCCAACTTCCCGGCGCGGACGTCGATCGTTTCCAACTCCTGAAAGGATTCAATGTTGAACATCAGGATGCCGGTCCGGAGGGCAAGATCGATCTCATCTTCCCGCTTTCCGACGCCGGAATAGACCATCTTGGAGGGATCGACGCCGGCCTTCAGCGCACGGTAGAGCTCCCCGCCGGAAACAAGATCCACGCCCCCCCCCTCCCGGGCGAAAATCCGGAGGATCGCCGTGTTCGAACAGGCCTTGACGGAAAAGCAGACGATGTGGGGAACTTCCGCAAACGCCGCAGAAAAGACCCGGAAATGGTGCCGGAGCGTCCGGTGGCTGTAGAGATAAAAGGGGGTTCCCTCCTCCCGGGCGATCCGCTCGACAGCCGCCTCCTCACAAAAAAGGGCCCGGTTCTGATATTGAAAATAATTCATCGTCTCTTTCTCTTCTCTCCTTTTCCGGAAGTTCCTTCAGCGCGTTTGATGAACCCGCTGCGCCGTGTTTGACGCCTCTCCACAATCTCCGCGAGGATTGCAGCCCGCCACGCGGTAAGAATAAAAACGCCCTGGTCGGACCTCCGCATCCAAATATCGGATCCCTCTTTCCCCGTCGCGTTGGAGCCGGCCATCGGCAACGGACAACTGCGCGAGCGTCCGGTGATCCTGCGGACACCCGGGACAAGCCCTGTCCGCTTCCGTGTCGCTCCGAAGGATCCGGAAGCTGCCGATCCCATCTTGCGGGAAGGGTATCGACCAGCGAAGGATAATACCCTCCGCCGAGGAAGCGGCGCTGAGATCGGCGATCGCCGCCGGGAGACGCACCCGCGGAGGGATCGGATCACCTTTCTTCCCGCATCCCGGAACGAAAAGGAGCCCGATCCAGAGCCCGGCAAGCATGCACCGGAAAAAGCGATTACGCCTCATCTGCCTTCAATCTCCGCGATCCGCCTGCGGACCGTATCCTCCGCGGTTCCGCCGATCTCCTGCCGGGCCTGAATCGATTGGCGTACGGTGAGGCACTGGAACAGGTCCTTTTCAAAGCCTTTGTAGAACTTTCGGAACTCCTTCAGCGTCAACCCGGTCAGCGCCTTCCCCTGCTGAATGCAGAAAGCGACGATCCTTCCGACGATGCCGTGGGCCTCCCGGAACGGCACCCCTTTCCGGACCAGGTATTCGGCCAGATCCGTCGCCGTTGAAAAACCTCCTCCGGCTCCCGTCTCCATCCGCTGCCGGTTGAACGTGAGGCGCCCGATCATCGCGGTCAGAACCCGGAGAGACGCTTGCAGCGTATCGACCGTGTCAAAGAGCGGCTCCTTGTCCTCCTGAAGATCACGGTTGTAGGTCATCGGCAGCCCCTTCAGGATCGTGAGCAGGGCGACGAGATTCCCGTAAACCCGGCCTGTCTTCCCCCGGATCAGTTCCGCCACGTCCGGATTCTTCTTCTGGGGCATGATGCTGCTCCCCGTCGTAAAGGCGTCGGCAATCTCGACATAGCCGAACTCGTCGGTGGACCAGAGGATCAGATCCTCACAGAAGCGGCTCAGGTGCATCATGACGAGCGAGGCGGCAAAGATGAACTCTGCAACGAAATCCCGGTCGGAAACCGAATCCATGCTGTTTGCGGTCACCTGCGGGAACCCCAGGATGCGCGCAACATAACGGCGGTCGATCGGCAGTCCCGTCCCGGCCAGCGCCGCCGCACCGAGCGGCATGACGTTCACCCGCTTCAGGCAGTCCCGGAGGCGGGCCTCGTCCCGGTCGAGCATCTCCCGGAAGGCCAGCAGGTAATGGGAGAGAAGAACCGGCTGCGCCTTTTGCATGTGGGTGTACCCGGGCAGGATCGCTCCCATTTCCGCTTTGGCCCGTTCGACGAACCCGGCCTTCAGGTTTCCGAGCAGGGTTAAGATGTCACCGATCTCCGCCCGCAGGTAGAGGCGGATATCGAGGGCGATCTGGTCGTTCCGGCTTCGGCCCGTGTGGAGTTTCCCACCGGCCTCACCAATCCGGGCCGTAAGGGCCTTCTCGACCGCCATGTGAATATCCTCATCGTCGGGATGAAAGAGAAAAGTCCCCGCCTCAATCTCGGACCGAATGGCGAGGAGGCCGGTCCGAATCGCCGTCGCCTCCCGCTTCGTGATGATCCCCTGCTTCGCAAGCATCCGGGCATGGGCGATACTCCCCTCGATATCGCAGCGATAGAGGCGGCGGTCGTAATGGAGCGATGTGGTAAAGGCCTCCACCTCACGATCCGTCGGCTCGCTGAACCGGCCTCCCCAGGGTTTTTCGTCTTTCTTCATCTCTCTTTACCGGTCAGGAGTGAAGCGTGAGGCGTGAGGCGTTAAAACCTCCTTACCCCTCACCCCTCTCTCCTCACCCCTCTCTCCTCACTATTCATCCCCGCGCATTCATCATCGCCCGGATCTTCAACCGCAGCGCGTTCAGGCGGATAAACCCCGTCGCATCCTTCTGGTTGTAAACCTGATCCTTCTCGAATGTCGCGAAGTCCTCGCTGTACAACGAGAAGGGAGACTTTCTCCCGACGACGACGCAGTTCCCCTTGTAGAGTTTCAGCCTCGCGGTCCCCGTCACTCGTTCCTGGGTATCGTCGACGAACCGCTGGAGGAGCTCCCGCTCCGGGGCGTACCAGAAACCGTTATAGACGAGCTGTGCGTACTTGGGGATCAGCGAGTCCCGCATCAGCATCACCTCACGGTCCATCGTGATCGATTCGACGGCGCGGTGTGCGGCCCAGAGGACGGTTCCACCCGGCGTCTCGTAGACCCCTCTCGACTTCATGCCGACGAAACGGTTTTCAACCATGTCCATGCGGCCGATTCCGTTTGCCCCGGCGATCCCGTTCATCCGATCGAGCAGTGCAGCCGGGCTCATCGCAACACCATCCACGGAGACGGGGTTTCCCTTTTCAAAACCGACCTCGACATAGGTCGGTCGGTCCGGCGCCGTTTCGGGGGAAACCGTGAGTACGAACATCTCCTCCTTCGGCTCCGCCCAGGTGTCCTCGAGAATCCCCCCTTCGTGGGAGATATGGAGCAGGTTCCGGTCGCTGCTGTAGGGCTTCTCCCTGGTCAACGGAATCGGGATCCCGTGCTTTTCCGCGTAATCGATCATCGAGGCGCGCGAATCGAACGTCCAGCGGTCGTCCCTCCAGGCCGAGATGATCCGGATCGCCGGATGGAGAGCCATATAGGTCAGCTCGAACCGCACCTGGTCGTTCCCCTTCCCGGTGGCCCCGTGGCAGACCGCATCGGCCCTCTCGATCTTCGCGATTTCCAGCTGCCGCTTGGCGATCAGCGGTCTCGCAAGCGATGTCCCCAGAAGATAGGTCCCCTCGTAGATCGCATTCGCCCGAAGGGCCGGGAAGACGAAGTCCCGAACGAATTCCTCCCGGAGATCGTCGATGTAGATCTTCGCGGCCCCGGTATTGATCGCCTTTTCCTGAAGCCCCGACAGCTCCTCTTTCTGACCGATGTCGGCGGCGAAGCAGATCACCTCGCACCGGTAGGTCTCGATCAGCCACCTCACGATCACGGACGTATCCAGTCCTCCCGAATAGGCAAGGACAACCTTCTTCACCTCGTTCACGAATCCATCCTCCTTGCTTATCGCATCAAGATTTCCATGACGGCCTTCTGAACGTGGAGGCGGTTCTCCGCCTCGTCGATGATCACGGAGCGGGGGCCGTCGATCACCTCCGCCGTGATCTCCTCGCCCCGGTGGGCGGGCAGGCAGTGCATGACAAGGACGTCCTTTTTCGCCCGGTCGATCAGGGCCCGATTGACCTGATAGCCCTGAAACCGCTTCATCTTCTCTTCCCGTTCGGCCTCCTGCCCCATGCTGACCCAGACATCGGTGTAGACGACATCGGCGTCGCGGACCGCCTCCGCCGGATCCCGGTGGAGAACCACCCCGGCGGGCGCCTCGGCGATCCCCCGTTTGAGGATCGCCGCGTCCGGATCATACCCGTCGGGGCAGGCCAGGTCAAGGTGAAACGGCAGTTTCGCCGCGGCATTGATCCAGGAGTTCGCCATGTTGTTCCCGTCGCCGACATAGGCGACCTTCAGCCCCTCGTAGGCGCCCCGTTTCTCGATGATCGTAAAGAGATCGCTCAGCAGCTGGCACGGGTGGAGGAGGTCGGTCAGGCCGTTGATCACCGGGATGGTCGCATGGCGGGCGAATTCCTCCACGGATTCCTGGGAAAAGGTCCGGATCATGATTCCGTTCAGATAGCGGGACATGATCCGCGCACTGTCGGCGATGATCTCCCCGCGGCCAAGCTGCGTATCCCTGTTGTTGAGAAACAGAGATACACCGCCCAACTGGAACATCCCGACTTCAAAGGATATTCTCGTCCGCGTGGAAGATTTGTCGAAGATCATCCCCAAGGTCTTGCCCTTTAAAAGGTGATGCTCTTTCCCCTCCCGGAGCAGCCGTTTCAGGCGGTGCGCCCCTTCGAAAATGGATTCGAAATCGGCCCGTTCCAGGTCATATTCGCTGAGCAGATCCTTTTTCATTTTTCCTCCAGCGCCCCGTCCAGGATCCCGATGGCCTTGTCCACATCCTGCCGGGTCAGGATCAGCGGCGGAACAAAACGGAGTACGTCCCCGTTCGTGCAGTTGATCAGCAGCCCTTTCTCCATGCATTTTTCAACAAACTCCGCCCCGGGGACGGTCAACTCAACGGCAAGGATCAGCCCCTGTCCGCGGACCTCCCGGATCCGGGGGTGTTTATTTTTCAGTTCTCCGAGACGGGAGAGGAAATACGCACCCACCTTCCGGCAGTTCTCGAGGACCCTCTCCTCAAGGATGGTTTCCAACGTGGCCAGGGCGGCCGCGCAGGCCAGCGGATTGCCGCCGAAGGTCGATCCGTGGCTTCCCGGAACGAATGCCGCGGCGATTTTTTCCTTCGCAAGGAGCGCCCCGATCGGGAAGCCGTTCCCGAGGGCCTTCGCCAGCGTGATCATGTCCGGCACGACCTCCGTCTGTTCGCAGGCGAAGAGCGTCCCCGTCCGGCCGATCCCCGTCTGGACCTCATCTGCAATCATCAGGAGCCCCTTTTCATCGCAGATCCGCCGGATCCCCGGGAGATACCCGGAGTCGGGAATGACGACACCGCTCTCCCCCTGAATCGGCTCGACCAGGACGCCGCAGGTCTTCTCCGTCACGGCCGCCTCCAGCGCCGGAAGGTCGTTGTAGGGAACATACCGGAAACCCTCCGGAAGCGGCTCAAATCCAACGTGAAACCGTTCCTGCGCCGTTGCCGTCACGGTTGCCAGCGTACGGCCGTGGAAGGAGTCCTGCATCGTGATCAGTTCGTATCGGCCTCCCATATGCTCCGAGGCGTATTTCCGGGCAAGCTTGATCGCCGCCTCGTTGGCCTCCGCCCCGCTGTTGCAGAAGAATGCCTTGTCTAAGGGTGAATTCTCCACGAGGAACCGCGCCAGCAGAATCTGTGGCGCGATATGGTAAAGGTTTGATACGTGGGAGAGGTTCTCCACCTGCTCTTTGATCGCCGTGACGACTTTGGGATGGGCATGGCCGAGGGCGCAGACGGCAATCCCCCCGACCAGATCGAGGTAGCAGCGGCCTTCGCTGTCCCAGACATGGACACCCAACCCCCTCGTCAGCACAAGGGGATGGCGCTTGTACGTCGACATGATGTAGCGATCGGACAGGTCGATCCATTCTTGTGTGGTCATTTTTTCGTTACCTCTTACCTCGTTGGGGAACAGATTTTAAATCTGTCCCCGTCTTGCACCTATAAAACGATCTCCGTCCCGATCCCCTGGTCCGTAAACATCTCTAAGAGAATCGTATGCTTCAGGCGGCCGTCCACGATATGGGCCTTCTTGACCCCGCCCCGGAGGGCCTTGAGGCAGCACTTTACCTTGGGGAACATCCCCCCTTCGATCGTCCCCTCCTCGATCATCCGGCGGGTGGTCCGTTCATCCATCGTGTGGATCAGCTCCTTCTGCCGGTTGAGGACCCCGGGGACGTCCGTGAGCAGAATCAGCTTCTCCGCGGCAAGGGCGGAAGCAACCGCGCCGGCCACCAGGTCGGCGTTGATGTTGTAGGTCTCTCCCCCGTCCCCGACCCCCGTCGGGGCGATGACCGGGATGACGCCGTCCGCCATCAGCGTGGTGATCAGCTCCGCGTTGACCGCCTTGACCTTTCCGACAAGGCCGATGTCGATGATCTCGGGCGGCGTCTCCTTGACCTTCTCGTCGTTGAGATAGTACTTCTCCGCCCGGATCAGGTTCGCGTCCTTGCCGCTCAACCCGACCGCCCGCCCGCCGTGGCGGTTGATCAGGCCGACGATCTCCTGGTTCACCTTCCCCACGAGGACCATCTCGACGATGTCCATCGTCTCCTCGTCGGTCACCCGCATCCCCTGTACAAATTTCGACTCCTTCCCTAACTTTTTCAGCAGGCTTCCGATCTGCGGGCCGCCGCCGTGGACCACGACGGCGTTGATCCCGATATACCTCATCAGCACCAGATCGCGCGCGAAATTGTCCTTCAGTTCCTCATCCACCATCGCATGGCCGCCGTACTTGATCACGACGGTCTTGTTGAAGAACCGGCGAATGTAGGGAAGGGCCTCCACCAGAATATCGGCCCGCTCCATGGATGTCTTCATATCGTCCATCGACCTCTCCTCGTGCATGATCTTACCCCCGTCTGCCTCCAGCCAGCGGCTCAGGCGTTTAGGCTGAAGGCTGAAGGATCCTAATAGCTTTCAGTCTATCCACCTTCAGCCTACAGGATATACCGGCTCAGATCCTCATCCTCGACGATCTCGTCCAACTGATCGGCAACATAATCGCCGTCAATCACAATCTCCTGACCCCGCATCTCCGGCGCATCAAAGGAGATTCCGTCGAGAAGGCTCTCCATGATCGTATAGAGACGCCGCGCCCCGATGTTCTCCATCCGGTCGTTCACCAGCGTGGCCGTCTCCGCAATCGCGGCAATCGCATCCTCCGTAAAGGTGATCCGGACCCCCTCGGTCGCCATCATCTCCGTGTATTGCTTGATGAGGGCGTTGTGCGGTTCGGTCAGAATCCGGATGAATTCGTCCCGGCCGAGGGAGTTGAGCTCCACGCGGATCGGAAAGCGCCCCTGCAGCTCCGGGATCAGGTCCGACGGTTTCGTCGCACTGAACGCCCCGGCCGCAATGAAGAGGATGTGATCGGTCCGGACCATTCCGTAGCGGGTGCTTACGGTCGACCCCTCGACGATGGGCAGTAGGTCCCGCTGCACCCCTTCCCGTGAGACGTCAGGGCCGTGCGTCCCGTCGCCGCCCACGATCTTGTCGATCTCGTCTAAAAAGACGATTCCCGACTGCTCGACCCGTTCGATCGCCGTCTTCGTCACCTTTTCCATGTCCACGAGACGCTGGGCCTCCTCTTCCGCCAGGATCTCCACCGCCTCGGGCACCTTCACCCGCCGTTTTTTCTTCTTCTGGGGGAAAAGATTCCCTAACATGTCCTTCACGTTGAGTCCCATGTCCTCCATGCCCGCAGAGGAGAAGATTTCGACCATCGGTCCGCTCCGGACCTCGGTCGTCTCGATCTCAACGAAACGGCCGTCCAGACGACCCTCGTGGAGCAGTCGCCGGAGCTTCTCGCGGGTCGTATCCGGCTCAGGCACGTATTCCGCCTCGATCATCGTCCCGTTTCCGTCGGGGATCATCTCCGTCGCCTTCTTCTCTGCCGGTTTCGGCGGCAGAAGGATGTCGAGAAGCCGGTCTTCCGACAGTTCGGCGGCCTTCGTCCGGACGCGTCCCTGCTCCTCCGACTTTATCATGCCGATCGAAAGCTCCACCAGATCGCGGACCATCGATTCGACGTCCCGCCCCACATAGCCCACCTCGGTGAACTTCGACGCCTCGACCTTGATGAACGGGGAGTTGTCGAGTTTCGCAAGCCTTCTCGCGATCTCGGTTTTGCCCACGCCGGTGGGCCCGATCATGATGATGTTCTTCGGGGAGATCTCCTCCCGCATCTCCGGCGAGACATTCTGGCGGCGCCAGCGGTTCCGAAGCGCGATCGCCACGGCCCGCTTGGCCTCCTGCTGTCCGATAATATACTGATCCAGCTTTTCTACGATCACTTTTGGTGTTAAATCATCCTGTGACATGGCTACCCTTTTTCCTTTTCTTTTTCTTTTTCCTTTTCTTTTCCCTTTTCCTTGCCCTTTACCGGTATTTCATCCGGCTCTTCTTCCAGATCGATCTCCTCCACGGTGACGTGGTCATTCGTAAAGATGCAGATCTCGGAGGCGATCTTCACCGACTCCCGCGCGATCTCCGTCGCGGTCAGATCCGAATAGCGGACCATCGCCCGGGCCGCCGCGAGGGCGAACGGTCCGCCCGAACCGATGGCCATCACGTTGTCGTCCGACTCGATCACATCGCCGTTTCCCGAGATGATCAGAAACGAATCGCGGCTGACGGCGATCATCAGCGCCTCCAGATGGCGGAGAACCCGGTCCGTCCGCCAGTCCTTCGTCAGTTCCACGGCCGCCCGCACCAGGTTCCCCTTGTACTGTTCAAGTTTCTGGTCGAAACGGTCGAAGAGGGTAAAGGCGTCGGCCGTCGCCCCGGCGAACCCGACAATCACCTGGTTGTGGTAGAGCCGCCGCACCTTCCTCGCCCCATGCTTCATGACCGTCGTATCGAGCGTCACCTGGCCGTCTCCCGCCACGGTGACCTTCCCCCGATGCCGGACCGCCAGGATGGTCGTTCCCCGGATCTTCATCTTATCTCTTCCCTCCTCCGGCCCGCGGGTGCGACCGGTCATAGATCTCCATCAGACGGCTCACGCTGACCGATGTGTATTTCTGCGTCGTCGAAAGGCTCCGGTGTCCCAGCATCTCCTGGATGGAACGCAGATCGGCGCCCGCGTCCAGCAGGTGGGTCGCGAACGTGTGCCGCAGCGCATGCGGGCTGATCCTTCGGCCGATCCCGCTTTCCCGGACCACCCGTTCAACCACCCGCGCCACCCCCCTTGGATTTATCCGCTTTCCCCTCGTGCTGAGGAAAAGGGCTTTTTCCGCATCTATATCCGCCCCTTCCTTCCGGAGCTCCGGTCGTTTCTGCAGGTAGGCTTCAAGCGCCTGCAGGGCCGGCCGGCCGACCGGAACGATTCTCTCTTTTCGTCCCTTCCCCCTGACCTTGACGAGCCCTTCTTTAGAATGGATATCCCCGAGATCCAGTCCCGTCAATTCGCTCAGGCGGATCCCGGCGGAATAGAAGAGCTCGATCATCGACCGGTCCCGTCGCCCGGTCGCATCCTCCGGAAATTTCACATGGAGGAGCGCCAGCATCTCATCCACCGAAAGAACGACGGGGATGTATTTCTCGCACCGGGGGAGTTGCACGAGCTCCGCCGGGTTCAACGACACCTTCCCTTCCCTGTGGAGGTACCGGTAGAAGGAGCGAAGCGCCGCCACCTTCCGGGAAACGGTCACCTTTCGGCACTTCCCGCGGTAAAGGGAGGCGAGAAAGGAGCGAATCACCATCGGATCGATGGGAATTGAGCATGAGGGGACAGATTTCAAATCTGTCCCCTTTACAGATTCAGATTTGAAATCTGTCCCCTCCAAAAATGTCTGAAACTGCTTTAGATCGGTCAGATACCCCTCCCTTGTATGTTCGGAGAGATTTCTCTCGACCTTCATATGTCTGCCGAACTCGCCGATGGCCTGCTCCAGAAGACCCATCCGTTGCCTCATACCGGAGGGGACAGATTTCAAATCTGTCCCCTTTACACCTTTACAGATTTCAAATCTGTCCCCAGTGTCCCCAGGATCTTCCCGGCCGTCCCTTCGTGGCGGGGAAAAAGGAGATCCTGTCACATCTTGTACTTTCCGAAATCCTCCGGGGAAAGATTTTCAAGAAACTCCGCAAGCTTCTCTTTCTTCAGCCGATCGAGATCCGTCATCTTCGTCCCGAAATCGACGTTCCGGGACCTTTCGATCACCTTGTCCTCCACAAAGATGGAGGCGCCGGCGCGGAGGGCTACCGCGATCGCGTCGCTGGGACGGGCATCGACGATGATAGGCTCTCCGGCGAGCCGAAGGTGGATGTTTGCGAAGAAGGTGTTGTTCCGAAGATCGTGAATCTCCACCCGCGCCACCTCGGCCTTCAGGACCTTGAGAATCTCGTTCAAGAGGTCATGGGTCATCGGACGCGAGAAGGTGATCTTTTCGATCTCGGTCGCGATGGCGCTCGCCTCGAAGATGCCGATCCAGATCGGAATGGCTTTTTTCTCCTCGAGGTCCTTCAGGATAACGATCGGGGTATTGGTGATCGGATCCATCGTCAGACCCGATACCTTCATCTCAATGAACATCTGCGCCTCCTCGTTCCTCCACCTCGCCCCGCAGGGAATGGGCGAAGGCCTCCCCGATCCGCACGGAAACCGTTTTGCCGATCAGCCCCGTTCTCCCCGGGAAATGAACGATCCGGTTTCCACGTGTCCTCCCGGTCATCTCCTCGCACCCGTTTCGGTTCTGCCCCTCGACCAGAACCGACTCCCATCTTCCGACGCAGGCGCGGTTTTTCTCCAGCGTATGCGCCGCCTGGAGGGCCTGGAGCGCCCTCAACCGTTCCCGTTTCACACCCTCGCATACGGGCCGATCCATCCCGACGGCGGCCGTCCCTTCCCTTTCCGAGTAGTGGAAAGAGAAGAGGTTATCAAAACGGATCTCCCGCATCAGTTCCAGCGTCTGCTGAAAATCCTCCTCCTCTTCCCCCGGGAATCCCACGATCACATCGGAGGTGATGCTGATCTCCGGACAGACCCGTCGAAGCTCGGCCACCTTCTCCCGGTATGCTTCGGCCGTATAGCCGCGGTTCATCCGCCGCAGGACCCGGTCCGATCCCGACTGCACCGGGAGGTGGATGTGTTCGCAGAGGGAGGCGATCTCCCCGAAGCACGCAATCAGCCGCGGCGACAGATCCTTCGGATGAGAGGTGGTGAAGCGGATCCTCCCGATCCCGGGGACTTTTCCGATGGCGCTGATCAACTGCGTAAAATCGGTTTCCCCCGGCAGCGTCTGCCCATACGAGTTCACGTTCTGCCCGAGGAGCGTTACCTCCCGGATGCCTTGGGCAGTTAGAGTTTCGATCTCACGAAGAATTTCCGGCAGCGGCCGGCTCTGCTCCCGCCCCCGGAGATGGGGCACGACGCAGTACGCGCAGAAGTTGTTGCACCCCTGCATGATCGTCACAAAGGTGCTCACCGCCCCTGCGGCCGGTTGCGCCGGAATGTCCAGCGAGCCGACCCTGTCGCAGAATCCCGTCTCGACGATCCGTCCTCCGGCCCGTTCCAGTTCGCCGACCATTTCGGGAAGCCGGTGGATCTGGTGTGTGCCGACAACCAGGTCGAGGTACGGAACCCTGCGAAAGAACCGGTCGCCCCACTGCTGGGCGAGGCAGCCGCCCACGCCGATCAGAAGACGCGGATTTCTCTCCTTCAACTCCCGGAACCGCCCCAACTGACTGTAAATCTTCTGCGCCGCTTTCTCGCGTATGCTGCATGTGTTGACGAGGATCAGGTCCGCCTGCTCCGGATCATCCGTCGTCCCGTATCCCGACTCCTCCAGCAGAACCGCCATCTTCTGCGCATCCTGCACGTTCATCTGGCAGCCAAAAGTTTGAATATAGAGCTTTTTCTTTCCCAAACCGACCTTTCCTCACCGAAACATCCTGGAAATGAATTAATATATGGAGGGGGGATAGTCAACACCTTTTTGCAGGGAGGTCGAAAATCCGGCAGAGGGTTCTCTTTCCAATTTGACCAGATGCGCGGCAAGCCTCGGCCTTCAGGCCGGGGAAGGATAGCGCGGACGGCGCAGCCGTCCTTTTGGCGGTTAATGCGGCGTCTGTTGTTGTTCGATGTACTGGCGGATGATCTCGATGGGCGCACCGCCACAGCTACCGGCGAAATAGGATGGCGACCACAGCCCCCCGTCCCATAGCTTCTTGCGGATGCTCGGGTAGTTCTTCATGCGGATCATCCGGCTGGATACGCCTTTCAGGCTGTTCACCAGCGCCGACACGGCTATCTTGGGCGGATAGTTCACCAGCAGGTGAACGTGATCGTCCTGGCCGTCGAACTCCACCAGTTCCGCCTCGAAGTCGGCGCAGGTGCTGGCGAATATGTCGTGCAGGTCGTCCAGTATCGCTTTGGTGAATACCTCGCGGCGATACTTCGTCACAAAGACCAAGTGGACGTGCATCTTAAAAACACAGTGCCTGCCGTGTCGAATATCGTTGTTTTTTTCCATAGGCCAAGTATAATGCAACTATGAAACGCCTTCAAGCTTACAAGTATGAACTGATGCCGACCGGCGACCAGCAGCGCGACATGCGCCGCTTCTCCGGTTCATGCCGCTTCGTGTTCAATAAGACGCTGGCGTTACAGAAAGAACGTTACGAGCGGGGCGAGAAGAAGCTCGGCTACGTCGGTCTGTGCAAACTGCTCACGGAGTGGCGCAACGGCACAGAAACGCCTTGGCTCAAGGACGCCCCCGTGCATCCGCTGCAACAGACACTGAAAGACTTGGAGCGGGCCTACGCCAACTTCTTCGCCAAGCGGGCGGACTACCCGCGTTATAAGAAGAAAGGCCGGCACGACAGCTTCCGCTACCCCGATCCGAAACAGATCAAGCTCGACCAGGGCAACAGCCGCATCTTCCTACCGAAACTTGGCTGGTTGCGCTACCGCAACAGCCGACAGGCACTGGGCGAAGTGAAGCAGGTCACAGTATCGGCCAACGGCGGCAAGTGGTTCGTCAGCATCCAGACCGAGCGGGAAGTAGAACAGCCGCGCCATCCGTCCTGTTCAATGGTCGGGCTGGATGTGGGCGTCGCCAAGTTTGCCACGCTGTCGGACGGCACGGTGTACGCAACAGTCGGCAGCTACCGGAAACACGAGGAACGCCAGGCGTTCCTGCAACGCCAGATGAGCCGTAAAACCAAGTTCAGCAACAACTGGAAGAAGGCAAAAGTCCACGTCCAGAAGCTGCATGCCAAAGTCGCCAACATCCGCCGCGACTACCTGCACAAGACCTCGCATGAAATCAGCCAAAACCACGCGATTGTCGTTATCGAGGACTTGCAGGTGCGCAACATGAGCAAGTCGGCGGCAGGAACCGTCGAAACACCGGGACGTCATGTCCGGGCCAAATCCGGCCTGAACAGATCCATCCTGGATCAAGGCTGGTCCGAGTTCCGGCGACAACTGGAATACAAGCAGCAATGGCGCGGAGGCTGTGTCATTGCGGTTCCGCCGCAGAACACGAGCCGGACGTGTCCGGCCTGTGGGCATGTGGCGAAGGAAAACCGCAAGACCCGAGCGCAGTTCGAATGTGTCGCATGCGGGTACAGCGAGAACGCCGACCTGAATGCGGCACGCAACATCTTAGCGGCAGGACATGCCGTTTCAGCCTGTGGAGAGCCGGTGCAGTCAGGCCGCTCGATGAAGCAGGAACCCGCCGAAGCGAGTCAGCCCATTTCGGGCTGAACGCCGTAGGAATCCCCCGACTTTAGGCGGGGGAGGATGTCAAAGATCATCTCTTTTGCATTATTGGTCATACCAGGTTAGCGATTACGGAAGCGGACGCCCTGCCTTCAGGGTAGCGCGATAAAATATCACAAGGAGATTCCTCACCAAATCCTATGATCGATCGTATCCGAACCTTCCAGGGTCTTCTTGCCGGATCTGGCATGGCTGCCGCCGTAGTCTGGTATTCGCGTGACCTCCTCTATTACACCGGCACCTGCCAGCCTTCCTGGCTTGTCGTTCTGCCCGACACTTACCGACTCTTCGTCCGCAATGGTTATGCGGAGGCAAAAAAACAGGTCACCATAGGCGCCGATCATCTGGAGGAAGAGCGGGACGCGGAGCGGCTTGTCCTGTACCTGCGTGACCACGGGGTCATCAAGGGCTCCGTTATCGGGATGGAACTGGACGTTCTTCCCGTCAACGGCTGGCGGCAGTGGCAGGATCGTATGCCGGACTGGACCATCGAGGACGTGTCCCCGCTGATCCTCGGGCAGCGACAGATCAAGGACGGCACGGAAATCGATAGCATCCGTCGGGCCTGCCGCGTCATGGACCTGGGACACGACCGCCTCCGAGCCACGTTGAAGGCAGGAATGACGGAGCTTGAGGTGGCTGCTGCCATAGAAGATGTGCACCGCCGGGAGGGCCATGCGGGCATCTACTTCATGCGTCATCCCGATTTTTTCATGGCCCGCGGCCTGTGCGCCTCCGGCCCGAACCTGATGCGCCTCTCGGGTCCCGCATTTTCCCTGTCGGGCGTGGGGCTGGACGCCGCTGTACCCGCGGGACCGTCCAGGCGGGTGATCCGTCCGGGAGATGCCGTTCTGATCGATATTCCGGTTCTCGTCGAGGGGTACCATGCAGACATGGCCCGGACCTATACGGCCGGCGCCGCCGACCGGTGCAGTAGGGAGATGCACCGGCAATTGGAGAATCTTTTTACCTTTGCGGCGCATATCCTGCGACCGGGGATGACCTGGGGTCAGGGATACCAGGCGGTGGCGCAGCAGGCGGATCTGTCAGGTATCGGGGAATTTTTCCAGCGGACGGTCGGCGGCGGGAAGATCCATTATATCGGACACGGCATCGGCCTGGAACTCAACGAACCCCCCCTGGTGACGGCACGCAACCGGGATCCGATCCTTGCCGGAACGGTTCTTGCGCTGGAGATGCACCTCCTTCAGGATGAGGCCTTCGCCTTGAAGATGGAGGAGATGCTCCTCATCGGCGAAAAAGAAAATGCGTTTATGATTCAGACACCGCGGACCCTCTTGGAGGTCCTGTAACCCTGAACCGCACGGAAAATGAATCCATTCGCTTGATCGATTTTCCGTGCGGTTGACAAAAACCGATTCCTGCGTCATAGTGCGGCCCGACGATGATCGGCATCCGCATTCGATACGGTTGTCCCTGCCGGGCGGACGGTCCGTATCCGAATTGCATTTATCCGACGGGAAGGAGAAGAATCGATGAGACTCTCATGGGACGATTACTTTCTGAAGATGGCCGAAACCGCATGCCTCCGCTCGACCTGCCTGCGGGCCCAGTTCGGGGCCGTTCTCGTCAGGAACCACACGATCATCAGCACCGGGTACAACGGCGCCGCCGCAGGCGTCCGGAGCTGCCTGGAGCGGGGGGAGTGCGTCCGGGAGCGCCTCCAGATCCCCAGCGGCGAACACTACGAGATCTGCCATTCGGTCCACGCGGAGGCGAACGCGATCATCCGCGCGAGCTTCGAATTGATGGACGACGCAACGCTGTATATCTACGGTCTTCAGCAGCAGAAACCCCGCAGCGGGATGCCCTGTTTCATGTGCTGGCGTATGATCTTCAACGCCGGCATCGGCCAGGTGGTTTTTCTCGACGACGAGGGACAGAAAAAGACGGTGAACGTCAAGGTGGTCGACCGCGGCCGCATCCTCTCCTACATCGCGCCGGAACCCTGAACTTCAGATGCTCCAACGCCCCGGCGGCTCAGATGCAGGGTGTCGAACTCCTGTCTGTACGCGATGTGATCATACCCATGCCGCGCAAGCCGCTCCATCCGGATTATTTGCCGAAGGTTTCCGCGGGCTGATCGATCACAAGGCGGGGTTTCCGAACCTCGGCTTTTTGCCTCGCGGGATGGGTCTTCTCCAGCGCCGCGGCCGCTGCGTTCTTCTCATGGAAGGAACAGGGTTCGTAGCTCCAGCCGGCGGCAAGACGCGCCTCTTCCCTCTTCAGCGCGAGCCAGGCGAACCTCCCGATCAGCGGGGCAACCAGACGGGTCTTCCAACCGAAGGCCATGTAGATATCCTTCAGCAACTGCGTCGCTTTCTCTTTTTGGCGGGGATCGTCCCGATACCACTTTCTCATCGCCCAGACGGCGCCGGCATAGGTCGAGCGCAGAGGGAAAGACTCCCAGGCGACTCGCTTGCGGATGCGCGGTCGGGGATCTTTGCCGTACCGCTGCCAGCCGTTGAGCAACACCCGGATCATCCTAAGCAGGCTCGGCCCATTCACCGCGAAGTCGCGTCGAAAGGCATCAAGCAGATATTGTTCCTCCCAACCCGCCGGGATGTGCGGGTGGCGGTAATTGAAGCGGTACTGTCCGTGGGCATCGGCAGCGGGAAACTCCGTTTCCGGCAGCAGCGAACCGTCTTGCCTGTGCCTTTCATAGAGGGGCGTTCCCGGAATCGGCGTGTAGAGCATGAACTGGTGAAACACGGTCTCATGGCCGATCGCGTAATCGATGATGGCATCCATCTTTTCCGGCCGGTGGTCCTCCAGGCCGATGATTGAGGACCCCAGAACGCGGATTCCGTGAGACTGCATGAGATCGACCAGCGCGTGCGTATCGACCCCCTCGAGCTTGTCATAGGCGCTCTCCTCCCCTTCCAGCCCCATCCAGACCCAGCCGATCCCCAGCCGCACCAGTTGATCGATCGTATAAGACTTCAAAGCCCGCGCGGAGCTGAAAACATAGATGGCCCAGCTTTTCCCGTTGGCCTCCATCAAGTCCAGCAGCCGAAGCGCCCGCTTCTTGTGGAGGAGAAAATTCTCGTCCAGGGTGAAGAACGATTTCACCTTGAGTTTTTCCTCCATTTTGCACATCGCGGCAAATAGCTCATCCCCCGTTTCAAAGAAATTGACGAATTTCCCTTTTCCACCGAACAACGCGGAGGTGGAGCAGAAGTTGCAGCCCATCGGACATCCGACCGACGGGATCAGGATCGCCGCCGTGCCTCCGGGCCGGTTGTCGAGGCCAATCCCCATCGTCCGGCCGCCAAAACCCGAAATCGCCAGCGGGTGGATTATTGGGGCCTGGTCGTCCTGCCCCAGATAGCGCTGAAACCAACGAACCCCTTCGCCGCGTACGATATGGTCGGCATCGATGATCTCCGCGAGCCCCTCCTTGTTGCTGATGTGGCCGCCGATGATGATCGCGGCGTTCGGCCGGTACCGACGGATCAGCTCGCACATCTTCCTGACCTTGCCTACATTCGGAACGATGCCGCTGATCCCGATGATATCGTAGCTGTTTTGCCGGATCTCCTCGCTGAACGACTCCAGCGTCGGGAAATCCAGCAGGGTGCATGGGGCCTCGATATTGCTCTGGATCATCATCAACCCAAAGGAACGGTGGAACATCCGGAGCGAGAATCCCCCCTGGACACGGGTGACTTGATTCTGATACAATTCCATCGGGTTGATTCGGCGACTCCCGTACTCGTCATCCCGTGCGTAAGGCCCGAAGACGCTCGCAAGCAGAACGCGGGCGCGGCTTCCGAGCGGATTGACTGGCTGATTTCTTTCCGGCATGATAACCTCCTTTGGGGGCCGTCTTAGGACGGCACGGAGGCACGTTAAAAGATATTGCGTAAAATGAAAAGAGGCAAGTTGTTGTTTTACAATACTTTTACAATGAGAACTCGGAGAACTCGGGGACAGATTTGAAATCTGTCCCCGAAAAGGGGGAATCGGAACTCGGGGACAGATTAAAAATCTGTCCCCGAAAATGCAGGCATCATATTGGGGAGTTCTATTGCCCCGGATATCGGCCCCGGATATCAGCTCTTGACAAGACTTAGAAATCATCATAGTGCTCCGACGAAATGAACTCGTCTTTCGGGGACAGATTTGAAATCTGTCCCCGAAAGACGAGACGCAATGAACCAACCGTTTATTCAAAAAAATAGAAAGGTCTTCCATCCCTTTGTATTAATCGGGATCATCATGATTGTTGTCCTCCTGCTATCCATCGTCACCCTGTCATACCTTATTTATTTAAAGGATCGAAAGCAGCATGATCTTCTCTCAAAGAAAGTTCAGGAAACCCAGAAAATTCTCGATCAGCTTCATATGTCCCTGGTCCAGGGGGAGCTGAAAAAAGCCTTTACGGAACTGGCTCAGGCACAAAAAAATGTCTCCGACCTTTTACCCAGCGTCACAGAACCATCTCCGACGAAACCGGTCATCGCACAGAAGCAGCCGCCGCCACCCATTCCGCCATCATCCATCCCCGTATCCAAGCCCCCCACGGAGGCGCCGGTCCAGCCTTTGCCGGGAACCGCCCCGCCGAAACCGCCGCCGTCCGTCATCCCGGCCGGACTGACCATGGCCGCCGATGAAAGCCCCTACCCTTTTGTCTTGGCTGAAGCAGGTGAATACCTGCTCATCTGCGAGAAAGATCAGAAAACCCTCCATCTATTCCGCAATACCAACAACCGGTTTTTGCTCGTGAAGAGCTATGCTTGCATCGTCGGCGCCAATGGTCTCGACAAGACAAAGACGGGGGATCTCGCCACCCCGGTGGGCAACTATTTCTCCCTGCGCTATATCCCCGGCAAAAGCCTTCCTGAAAAATACGGCTATGGCGCTTTCGTTCTCAATTACCCAAACTTCCTGGACCGAAGGGCCCGGAAGGATGGGACAGGGATCTGGCTGCACGGGCACACCCCAGGCAAGAATCTCGGCGAACAGGATCTTCAGAGCACCAGCGGCTGTATTGCAGTCAGCAACGATGTACTCAAGGAACTGACGGGAATGCTCAAAGTTAGCGGCGCCCCCGTGGTCGTGGTCAACCGGCTTCGGTTAGCCAAAGTCTCCAGTCAGCAGCAACTGTCCGAGGAGGTGATTGCGTTCATGAAATCCTGGGGCAAGGCCTGGGAATCGGGGAAAACAGAACCCTTTATGAGCCACTACGCTTCCGATTTTATCAACGGTGACGGGATGAATTATCAGGCCTTTAAGCGGCAGAAGGAAAAAGTCAACAGAGGCAAGAAATTCATCCGTGTAAAAATTGAAAACCCTGCTATCCTGCTCCCGCAGGAAAAAGGTGGGCAAATTGCCGTTGTCCGTTTTACGCAGCGGTACCATTCCAATAACTTTCAAAGTGATTCCAGGAAGCTTTTCTATCTCAAAAAAGGACAGGCTGGATGGCAAATCATCGGCGAATCAAGAATATAGTTCTTTTTTGCGTCTTTACCGTTTTTCTGTTCCCGTCGATTCCGCCTCTCCTGTTCGCTGAAGAGGCGGTGTCCGCCCCAGCTTACCAGCAGAAGATCTACTTCCCGAAGACCCGCCAGCAATTGACGGTTCACTTCATTTCCGGTCTGGAAAAGGGCCCCACCCTGCTTGTATTCGGCGGTATTCACGGGGATGAGCGGGCCGGTTACCTGACAGCCGGGCGATTTACTCATGTCAAGATCAAAAATGGAAGTCTGATTCTGGCGCCTCGTCTGAACGCGGCGGCCATCAAAAAAGGAACGAGGCAGGGGCTGGGGGGTGACATGAACCGCCTCTTTGATCTTCCGGAAAAAACCCGCCATCGCAATCCCGATACGAAGGTGGTCGACCTGTCCAAATCCCTGATTCAGCGCGCGGATTATGTGATCAATCTGCATCAGGCTTATGACTTCTACGCCGACAGATGGATTTCACGTCAGCGGAACCCATCCAAATGGGGACAATCCAATGTCATTGACACCCCCACCTATACTTTGCGCAATGGCGACAAACTCGAGCCGGGGCGCTTCGCACAGAAGGTCGCTCGACGGTCTAACGATCGGATTAAAAACCGGGACTATCAATTTCTGGTGAATAACACGGAGACCAGCGGACAAAAATCCCGTCATATGGAACAGCGTGGTTCCCTGACCTATTATGCCCTGACGAAACAGCACAAGATCGCCCTGGCTATTGAGGCAACAAAAAATTGTTCCCTGCCGGAAGCTATCGCTTTTCTCACGATCGCGGTAAACGCCGCCCTGGAAGAAGCGGGCATTCAGTCCGATAACCTTCCTTCGGAGGATTTTCTGATGATCAGCAGGGAAATCAAAGAGGGAAATAGTAAACCAAAAATATAAGCAACTGAAACGGACCGGGAAATGGGACTTACTGAAATTAGAAAAGATTTGATTAGACGTAAAAATTGGTATATATATTTACAGTTTCAAAGATTAACGGATTAAAATAACGATGTCTCAGCCGGACGGAAATCATGAGGAGCCATTAGCCGCCTGTATGAATGAGATTACCTCTACCGAAAAACTACTCGATTTTATTCGGAATAAGAAGAACGGTCTCGTTCCGGCCGCCTTGACTGTCAAAACGCGTCTTCCTGCCCGGAAAAAGATTCAACTAACTTTCACTAATAAGCAGTCCATCACGAAATCGATTAATGTCGGCATCGATATTGGTCATGAATCCCTGCGCCTGATCAAAACGAAAAGAATCTCCGATAACAAATGGAGTTTGATCGACTATCAGACCATTCCCTTCAACCGCGGGATACGAAAGGGAACCTCTGATTTTATCAATTTTCTGAAAGCGGAACTGAACCAGTTCTGCGGATCTTACAAAAAAATCAACATCTGGGCCATCATGTCCGCAGCCAATGTCAACGTCCGCCATATCCTGATACCGAAGGTCCCAAAAAATCAGATCGAAAATGCCGTTTTCTGGACGATTAAAAAGGAAGCCTCTTTTAACGATAAACACCGATTTTCGCGGAGCAATTTGACATAAGATTTTCGTCGGCTCTTCATGGAGCCAGCTAAAAATAATGTAATCAAGGAAGCATGTTACAGCATCTCTTGGTTTCGACGGTCCCTGAAAATCTTATATCAAATGACGGTTTGTTAAGAGATCTGCCGCCGTCAGAATTTGAAATTATCGAAGGTATCTTCACGGTCATTTATCGTCCATGAATGCTAAAGTAGCTATAAATACAAGCAAATCCTTTCTGTCGCCCAGTCTGACCGCGATCGACGCCTTCGTGACCTTATTGTATTTTAACAAAATATTTCTTGACATCCTAACCGTCATTCTGTATAAGATTCCCATGCGCGACGCCACCTACTTCACAAAGCCGATTCATGAGTGGCAGAAACGGTACGAAGCCCTCCGGGCCTCCTTTGTGGACCGTTTGCCGGCGGCAGCCGTGGCGGATCGTTTTGGATATTCTGTCGCATATGTCCACCTGTTGAGACACCAGTTCACCACCGGCAAGTTCGACTTTGCGGAACCTGTTCCGGAAGGAGGCTCCTCTCGTTACCGGGTGACCGCCGAGACCCGCCGGAAAATCCGCGGATGGAGGGAGAAAGAACTCTCGGCGGGAGAGATCGGCCAACTGCTTTCCGAAGAGGGGGTGGACATCTCCGTCCGAACGGTGGAGAGGGTTCTTGCGGAAGAGGGATTCCCCAAGCTTCCCCGTCGCACCCGCCTGAAGATCGGTCTGACCGTCAAGGGGGCGGAGGTTCCGCAGCGATCGGAGGGCGTCTCCATTGCACAGATGGAGGGGCAACATTTTACCTGCGAATCCGCGGGGGCCTTTCTTTTCGCCCCGTTTCTGGAAAAGTTTCAGGCGTCGGAGCTGATCCGTTCCGCGGGTTTGCCGGGGAGCAAGATCATTCCGGCGGTCAGCTATTTTCTGTCCTTTCTGGCCCTGAAGCTCATCGGCACGGAGCGGTACGGCCACATGGGAGACCATGCCTTCGATCCCGGCCTGGGTCTGTTTGCCGGTCTGAATGTCCTTCCCAAGTGTACGGCCATGTCCACCTATTCCTATTCCCTCGACGAGGTTCACATCCTGAAGCTCCAGCAGGCTTTTGTAAAGAAAGCGGTCCGTCTGGGTCTGTATGACGGGAGCGTCATCAATCTGGACTTTCACACTATCCCCCATTACGGGGAGGAATCCGTCCTTCAGGAGCATTGGGCCGGGGCCAGAGGGAAACGGATGAAAGGGGCCTTGACACTCTTTGCCCAGGACGCTTCCTCCAAACTGGTTCTCTATACGGCCGCCGACCTCATGAAGGAGGAGGCCAATGAACAGGTTCTCAATGTTCTGTCCTTTTGGCAGAAGGTTCACAAAGGCGTCGCCTCCACCTTTGTCTTTGATTCCAAGTTCACCACCTATGAGCACTTGTCCCTCCTGAACAGTCAGGGAACCCGCTTCATCACCCTCCGGCGGCGGGGGAAGAAACTGGTAGGGAACCTGGATAAACTCAAGCCATGGGAGAAGATCCACATCCCCCACGAAAAACGGAAATACCCCGATCCCTACATCCATCAATCCCTTGTCCCCCTCAAAGATTATGAAGGGCAGGTCCGGCAGATCATCCTCCGGGGAAATGGCCGCGAGGAGCCGGCCTTCCTGATCACCAACGATCTTACGGCCCCGGCGGAATGTATCGTCAGCGACTACGCACGCAGGTGGCGGGTGGAGAATGTCATCTCCGAGGCAGTCAAGTTTTTCAACCTCAACGCCCTGTCTTCTCCTATTCTGGTGAAAGTGCACTTTGACGTCCTGATGACCATGATCGCCGATACCCTTTACAGCATGCTGGCCCAAAAGCTCAGGGGCTTTGAACAGTGCGACGCCCAGAAGATCTTTCGCCATTTTA
>JAURXV010000153.1 GCA_030654195.1 Syntrophales bacterium
GTCTTCGGTGAATTCCTCTCTGGTCTTTTCCGGCATCCGCCACTAGCCGCAAAAGACGTTCTCCCCCTTGACCTGGATCAGGCCGATCTCGCCCACACCGACCGCCCGGTTCTCGTCGTCCGCGATGCGGATTGAAACGCCCGGCAGGGGGAAACCGACCGTTCCCCCGCGGCGCTCCCCCTCATAAGGGTTAGAGGTAAACATGTTCCCTTCCGTCATCCCGTAGCGCTCCAGAATCGTCTGGCCGGTCCGCGCCCTGAACTCGTCGAAGGTCTCGGTCAGCAGCGGCGCCGACCCTGAGATGAACAGACGCATCCCGGCGCACACCTCCCGCGTGAAGCCGGCCTCCGAAAGCAGGCGGACATAGTAGGTCGGAACCCCCATGAACACTGTTGAGCGGGGGAGGAGAGCCAACGCCCGCTTGGCGTCGAATCTCGGTTCGTAAAACATCGGGGTGCCGTTGAGCAGGGTGCAGTGGATCGCAACGAACAGGCCGTGGACGTGAAAGATCGGCAGCATGTGTAAAAGCACGTCTCCGGGCCTGAACCCCCAGTAGCGATGGAGCACCTTGGCATTGGAAGCCAGATTCCGATTGGACAGCATGGCGCCCTTGGAGCGCCCGGTCGTCCCCGAGGTATAGAGGAGTGCGGCAAGGTCCTCTCCGGTGCGCGCGACGGTTGTAAAATAATCCGGCCGGGATGAGGCCGCTTCCGTCAGGCTGCCGCTGCCGTCGTCATCCAATTCAAGCACGTGAGTTACGCCGGCCTTTGCCGCCAGTTCGTCGGCGAGCGACCGGATCTGTGGTCGGCAGACGAAGACACGGGGAGTGGCATCACCCAGGAAGTACTCGATTTCGTGACGCTGATAGGCGTCATTCATCGGCAGGTAAACGGCGCCGGCCCGCAGGGCGCCCAGGTAGAGAAAGAGCGCCTGCGGGGATTTTCTCACCTGCACGGCGACGCGGTCTCCCGGTTGCACACCCAGCGCTGCGAGCAGGGCGGCGTGTCGGGCCGAATCGCGTTGCACCCTTCCGTAACTGATCTCGGAACCGTCGGGCAATATCAGGCAGGGTGCATCCGGGTTTTCCGGAAAGCAGGACTGAAGAATTTCGTACAGGTTTTCGTTCATACGCCTACTCTTTATAATCCTGTGATATCCAATAGAAGAACGAATAACATTAAGGACACGTTTAACAATGCCGGTGTTGCCGTTTATTGATGGATCGTTTTGATCAGCGTCCGGTTCATCCGGTTCGGAGGCTACGAAGATCGGCCCTGTATGTCAACAAATTTCTGCCGCAATATGGCGGTTCCGTGAAGTCCTTTTCGGGGACAGATTTGAAATCTGTCCCCGAGTTCCGACAATTACGCTGGTCAAAGTATCCTCTCTATCTCATCCATTCTGGCATCGAGACGCTTGCGTGAGATCGGAAAGGGCGTCTTCAGTTCCTGCGCAAACAGGGAGACCTTGTACTCCTCGATTATCCAGACGAGATCTTCGATCGCCTTGCGTTTTTCCTCAGAGGCATAGGAGGGGAGCCCTTCGACGATCTCCCGGCGACGGTCGCTCAGTTCACGGATTTCCGCCGCCCGGACCAGGGCCTTTTCCAGATGGATGGCGCACCTTTCCGCACGGAGGGCGAGGGCGCGCAGATATCGGCCGATATGGACGAGACGTCCCTCATCGTACCGGATCAGGAAATCGGCAGGGAGGAGGGCGGCCAGTTCTTCCCGCAGACCGGCGAGATAGGTGAGGAACGGCCGGCTGCCACGGTTGGCGATCTCGAGCGTGCGGAAAAGCTCCGTAACGTCATAGAGGCTCTTCAAAAGCGGCCGTGCCGTTTTCAGGACTTCCTGGCCCCGGGGAAGAAGCAGCGGACGGACTTTTTCGGCGTGGGACGCGAAGGCCTCCGCGGTTCGGACGTCCGCTTCAAGTAGGTCGTGCATCACCTTTTCGCACAGTGCGTTCTCCAGGGCTTTGGCGCCGCCGAAGGCCGCGGCCCAGAGTTTCAGATCGCCCACCGGGGCGAGTCCCTTGCGCAGGTGGCGCAGCTCTTCCCGGAAACGCAGAACGAAGAGCGCCTTCACCCCCAGGCGGTGCACGCGGAGCGCCTCCGGTGCGGACCGGAAGAGTCGAAGAGAGACGTCATCCCCGGCCGCCTCGAGGGCCGGGTAGGCGACGCCCTGCCGCATCCTTTCGCCCCGCAGCGGAATACTCTCCGCCATGTCGCCGAAATTCCACGTCGTCAGGCAGGTCTTCTCCCAGGTTTTTCGGGCCTTCGCAAAGGCCCGCGATTCCTCCTCGTCGCTGAAACCTTTCTCCAGGATTGCGATATCCCGCCCTGCCGCGAGTTCCCGATCCTTCCCATCGACTACGGAAAAGCGGAGCTTCAGGTGCTCCTCCAAGGAGTCCAGGGGCCAGCGGTCGGCGGGAATATTCACCCCGAAACGCTCGTAGAGGAAGCGGCCGAGGGCGGTGATCAGCGCCCCTTCCCGGGGCATTTGATCCAAAATGATATCACAGGTCCCCGCGAGCGGCATGAGCTTCTTGCGGTACTCCTTCGGAAGGCCCCGGAGGAGGGCGGCGATCTTCTCCCGGAGGAGGCCGGGGACGGCCCAGTCCAGGGCGGCGGCGGGAACGGAAGGCGCCGCCTGAACGGGGATCTTCAGCGTAACGCCGTCCTCCGGTTTCCCCGGGTCGAAGCGGTAAACGCAGTCCAGACGCCAGCCGGCGGCGGATACGGCTTCGGGGAAGAGGGCGATCTCCGCGGAATCGGGCGATTTGACCAGCAGATCCTCCTCCCGCATCCGGAGAAAGGCGTCGTCACCGCGGTCCCGGACCATCCGCTGGAGCGTCCGGATGTCGAAGATCCCCGGGAGGCGCTTTTCATAGAATTGCGCCATCTCCTCCTCCCCGACCAGGAGGTCGTGACGCCGCACCTTTTCCTCCATACCGGCGATTTTCTCGATCAGCGCCTGGTTGTGGATGAGAAAGAGAAGGGGGCGCTGAACCTCCCCCGCAACGAGGGCGCTCCGGATGAAGATCCGGGAGGCCTCCGCGGGATCGATGCGGCTGTAGGAGACGGGTCTCCCGGGGACGATGATCAGACCGAAAAGGGTCACCTGCTCGAAAGCGATCACCTCGCCCCGGTTCTTTTCCCAGTGCGGGGCGGAATAGGTGCGGCGGCAGAGCCCCCCGCCCAGTTCCTCCAGCCAGACGCTTTCGATGTTCGCCACGGTCCGGGCGAAGAGGCGCGAGGTTTCAACCATCTCCGCCGCGACGATCCAGTTCCCGGCGCGGTTGAAGAGGCCTGATCCCGGAAAAATCATCGCCTGCCTTCCCTGGGTCGCCGTGTAGAGGTTCTTCTCTTTTTTCACGGCAATATGTCCAAGGTAGCCGCTCAGAATGGAGCGATGGATGGCCGCGTAGATATCGGCGCCCTCTTTCCGTGGCGCGGGAGGTTTGGCCGAAAGAAATTTCTGTTCCGTCAGGATCGTCCGGAGCTGGTCATGGACATCCCGCCATTCCCGAATGCGTCGGTACGAGAGGAAGTGCTCCCGGCAGAAGCGGCGGATCCGGTTCTGCGTTTTCGGGGAATCCCCAACATCATGGCAGCTCTGCCATATCCGCAGCAACGAGACAAAATCCGAGGCGGGATCCTTGAAGAGGGCGTGCATTTGGTCCGCCTGGGCCTCCTTCTCGGCCGGCCTCTCCCGCGGGTCCTGAATGCTAAGCGCCGCGGCGATGATGAGGATCTCCGCCAGACATTCTTCTTTTTTAGCCTCGAGTATCATCCGGGCGATCCGCGGGTCGATGGGGAGCCGGGCCATGATCCGCCCTCTCTCCGTCAGCCGCCAGGGATCGGTCTTTCGTCGCGATTCGTTTTCCTCCCGTTCGATCGCCCCCAACTCCAACAGGATGTCGATGCCGTCTTTGACGCTCTTCGGGGCGGGCGGGTCGATGAACGGAAAGGCGTCGATGTTGCCGAGACCGAGGGAGAGCATTCTCAGGATGACCCCGGCCAGGTTCGCACGGAGGATCTCCGGCGACGTGTAGAGCGGCCGGCCGAGATAGTCCTCCTCCGTGAAGAGGCGGATGCAGATCCCGTTTTCGACGCGGCCGCAGCGCCCTTTTCGCTGATCGGCGCTGCTCCGGGAGATCGCCCGGACGGGAAGACCCGCCGTCCGCGAGCGGGGGTTGTATTGGGAGATGCGGGCGAGGCCTGTGTCGATCACATAACGGATACCCGGGATCGTAAGCGATGTTTCCGCAACGTTGGTAGCGATCACGATCTTCCGGAGGTGCATCGACTGGAAGACACGCTCCTGCTCGGACCGGGTGAGACGGGAAAAAAGCGGCAGGATGGCGGCCTCTTCCCGGAGGCGACCGTTCAGAAGCTCCCGGGTCTCCCGGATATCCCGTTCCGTCGGCATGAAGATCAGGATATCGCCGGGCCTGCGCCGTCCGGTCAACTCCTCGACCGCCCGGACCGCCGCATCGATGTGGGTGATCTCGCCCTTTTCTTCGAGATCGCGGTCGAGCGGGTCATACCGGACCTCGACGGGATAGACCCTTCCCGACACCTCGATGATCGGGGCGTTATCGAACGCCCGGGAAAATTTCTCCGTATCGATCGTCGCCGAGGTGATAACGACACGGAGGTCGCGCCGCCGCCCGAGGATGTTTTTCAGGATGCCGAGGATAAAGTCGATGTTGAGGCTCCGCTCGTGCGCCTCGTCGATGATGATCGTGTCGTAGGCCCGAAGCAGCGGATCGGTCTGCGCCTCCATCAGGAGAATCCCGTCGGTCATGATCTTGAGAAAGGCGCCTCGAGGGGTCCGGTCATCGAAACGGATTTTGTAGCCGACCGAATGGCCGACCTCCTCACCCATCTCTTCGGCGATTCTCCGGGCGACAGTCGTCGCAGCGATCCGCCGTGGCTGCGTGCAACCGATCAGACCGGCGATACCCCGCCCCGCCTCCAGGCACATCTTCGGGATCTGCGTCGTCTTTCCGGAGCCCGTCTCCCCGGTGACGACGACCACGGGGTGTTTTCGGACAGCGGCGACGATTTCGTCCTTTTTCAGCAGGATCGGAAGGGCAGGGGGGTAATGGGGGCGCGGCAGACGGGCGCGCCGTTCATCCATCCTTTTTTTCAGGCTGTCGGACCGGGACAAATTTCTCTCTCCTTTTTATGAAGCCGGAATACCTGCGTCGCAGGTCTTGCGTTCGCGGGATCATACCTGTACCGGTTCCGGATGTCACCAGAAAATTCTTATGGTCACACAGGCCCCGCCTTCACAACCCGTGCCTGATGCCACCCCTGTTCCTCAAACCCTCTCTTGCACCATAAAAACTCTCCGCCTTCGGTAACATTTTTTATGAGGCAACTGGTCATTATCCTTGACATGAATTATGTATGGTGGTAGTAAACCCGCGAAGTGTGATGATTCATGTCGGGGCGTGGCGCAGTCTGGTAGCGTATCTGAATGGGGTTCAGAGGGCCGGTGGTTCAAATCCACTCGCCCCGACCAATTTAAAATGAAACCGCCGATCAGGCGGTTTTTTAATGTATTGACCTCCTTCCTCCGATCAAGGCTGTTGACATTCGGAGGTGCAATGAATATAAAGGTAGTGCTTCTATCATGCGAGAGTGGCGGAACTGGTAGACGCACTGGATTTAGGATCCAGCCCGCCTAAGCGGATAGGGGTTCGAATCCCCTCTCTCGCACCAATCCGTCTGTCATCTGAATATAATATCTTGGACAAAGGAGCATATTTCCGTGAGTGAGATCAGTGCCGCTGTTAAAATTGAAGATATCAGTGCCGTAAAGAAGAAACTATCCTTTGATGTCCCGTGGGCGGATGTGAAAAGCGAGTTGGACGCGGTTTACCGCAAGGTGGGAAAAACGGCCAAGATCAAAGGGTTCAGACCGGGCAAGATTCCACGGGAAATCCTGGAGAGGCACTACCGGGAAGATGCCGAGGGAGAGACGATCTCCAATCTGGTGAATCGGTACTACTGGGAGACTTTGCAGCAGAAAGATATTCCGGCGGTGACCCAGCCGGAGATCGAACAGCAGGGGATTAAGGCGGAAAAGGATTTCATCTTTTCGGCGACGGTCGAGGTGGAACCCGCCGTCGAACCGAAGGACTATCTCGGTCTGGAATTAGAGAAAGAAGAACCGGTTGTGACCGATGAGGATCTTGAAGCAAGAATGGCGGAAATCCGTCAGATGTTCGCCACCATGGAAGAGGTGGAGGAAGACCGCGCGATCCGGATGGGCGATTTTGTCACCCTCGATTTCACGGGCGCTGTTGCCGGGGAGCAGATCAAGGAGTTGAAGTCCGAAAGCTACCTGCTGGAAATCGGTTCGAAAACCTTTGTGCCCGGTTTTGAGGAGCAGCTCGTTGGTTTGAGACAAGGTGAAGAGAAAACCGTTGCCGTCAAATTTCCCGACAATTACAATGCCGCCCATCTGGCGGGGAAAGATGTGGAATTCACGGTCAATATCAAGGGCATCCGGGTGAAGAAGCTGCCGGAAATCGATGAACAGTTTATCAAGAATTTTGAGCGTTACGAATCCCTGGAAGCCCTCAAGGCCGATGTTCTGAAAAACCTGGAAGAGGAGAAGAAGCGGAAGATCGAGCTGGAGTTTGAAAAGCAGATCAGCGATAAACTGTTGGAGAAAAATGTTTTTGATGTCCCTGACTCCTTTGTCAAGCGGCAGATCTATTATATGATGTCCGACATGCAGCGAAGAATGGTCTCCGGCGGCATGGATCAGAAAAAGGCGGCCGAATTCAGCATGAAACTCCATGATCATTTCCGGGAGGAGGCGGCCAAGATCGTAAAAACCGTTCTTCTGCTCAAGGGCATTGCGGGTAAGGAAGCGCTGACTGCGGGAGAGGACGAGGTGGAAAAGCAGATTCGGGAGATCGCCGCACAGCGGGCCCAGGATTATGAGACCCTTCGGAAATCGCTTGAAAAGGACGATCTGATCGACAACATCCGGAGCGAGATCCTGAACCGGAAGACCTATGCGTTCCTGGAGGCGAAGGCGAAGGTGACAACCGTCAGAACGGAAAAGAAGGGAATTCCGGAGGGGGAAAAATGAACCTGATACCCATGGTGGTTGAACAGGACGGTCGCGGCGAAAGGGCATTCGATATCTATTCGAGACTCCTTAAGGATCGCATCATCTTCCTCGGGACGGCCATCGATGATGACGTTGCGAACCTTGTCATTGCGCAGATGCTCTATCTGGAATCGGATGATCCCGACAAGGAGATCTTCTTTTATTTGAACACCCCCGGCGGACATGTCAGCTCGGGACTGGCGATTTACGATACGATGCAGTATATCAAGCCTGCGGTCAGTACGTTCTGCATGGGACAGGCGGCGAGCATGGGCGCCCTTCTGCTGGCGGCGGGTCAAAAGGGAAAGCGGTTTGCGCTCCCCCATTCGCGAATCCTGATCCATCAGCCTCTGGGCGGATTCCAGGGGCAGGCGACGGACATCGACATCCAGGCGCGCGAGATCCTGAGGTTGAAGGAAGAGCTGAATCAGATCCTGGCCGGACTGACGGGTCAACCGCTGGAAAAGATCGCGACCGACACCGAACGGGACTATTTCATGACCGGCGCCAAGGCCGTGGAATACGGTATTATTGATGAAATCATTGTCAAAAGGGGTTGAGACGGTTTACGAAAGAGGGTATTTTTATGGCTAAAAAAGGAAGAGATCCGCAGGACGGTCGGGGGTTGCTGTTCTGTTCATTCTGCGGGAAAGACCAGAACGAGGTGAAAAAGCTTGTCGCCGGTCCCACGGCCTATATCTGCGATGAATGCATTGAGTTGTGCCGCTGCATCGTGGAAGAAGAGTCTGAAAAGGGCGGTACGGAGGACATCCGCAAAGGAATTCCCGAACCGAAGAACATTGCGAGATTTCTGGATCAGTACGTCATCGGACAGGATCACTCGAAAAAAGTTCTGTCCGTAGCCGTTTACAACCACTACCGCCGGTTGTTTTCCCGTGTCGATATGGGCGGGGTCGATATTCAGAAGAGCAATATTCTGTTGATCGGACCGACCGGGTCCGGCAAGACGCTTCTGGCGAAGACCCTGGCCAGGATGTTGAATGTTCCCTTTACCATTGCCGACGCGACGACGCTGACCGAGGCCGGCTACGTAGGAGAGGATGTGGAGAATATCATTCTCAGCCTCCTGCAGAACGCCGATTATGATGTCGAGAAGGCCTCCAAAGGGATCGTCTATATCGATGAAATCGACAAGATCGCCAAAAAATCGGGAAACCCTTCGATCACCCGGGATGTGTCGGGAGAGGGGGTCCAGCAGGCCCTGCTCAAGATCATTGAAGGGACGACGGCCAACATTCCACCCAAGGGGGGAAGAAAACATCCGCAGCAGGAATTTATCCAGGTCGACACCTCCAATATCCTGTTTATCTGCGGCGGGGCGTTCAACGACCTCGACGGTATCATTGCCCGTCGGATCGGCTTTAATGCGATGGGTTTCGGGGCGGAGATCCGCAGCAAGAGGGAGAAAAAGACGGACCAGTTGCTCAGTGAGGTGCAACCCGAAGATCTCTTGAAATACGGTTTGATCCCCGAGTTCATCGGCCGTCTGCCGGTGATCGCCACGCTGAACGAACTGACCCAGGAGGATCTGATCCGCATCCTGGGGGAGCCCAAGGATGCCATCGTTCGTCAGTATCAGAAGCTTTTCGAGCTGGAAGGGGTAAAACTGAAATTTACGGAGGGCGCATGTCGGGCCATTGCGAAACTTTCCGTGGAGCGCAAGTCGGGCGCCCGCGGTCTGCGCGCGATTCTGGAAAATACCATGCTCGATATCATGTACGAGCTTCCGTCGACCACGGATGTGAAGGAATGTGTTATCAGCGAGGAAGTCGTGATGAACAAGGAAAAACCAATCCTCCTTTTTGAAAAGAAGTCTGAAACCGCTTAATTTGAAATCAAGCAGGAAGAAGAGATAATGTTCAATAAAATAGAGAACAGGGAAATGAATGCGGGGATGATGGATATTCCCCTTCTGCCCCTTCGGGACGTGGTGGTCTTTCCCCACATGATCGTTCCTCTTTTTGTGGGAAGGGAAAGATCGATCGCCGCACTGGAAGCCGCAATGAAGGAGGAAAAAGAGATCTTCATGGTGGCGCAGAAAAGCGCCCAGAAGGATGATCCTAGTGAGGAAGAGATCTATCGCATCGGAACGATCGGGATCATCATTCAGTTGCTGCGTCTGCCCGATGGTACGGTCAAGGTGCTGGTCGAAGGGAAGAAACGGGGCATCATCCGCGAATATCTTCCCTGCGAAGACTATTTCCTGATTTGCGCCGAAGAGCTGGAGGAGACCGGCAAGACAGAAACCGTCCGGATCGAGGCCCTGATGAGAAGCATCCGGGAATCGTTTGAAACCTACGCCAAGATGACCAAGAAGGTGCATCTGGAGATGGTCGGCACCATCGCTTCCATCGAGGAGCCATCAAAACTGGCCGATGTCGTCATTTCCCAGATCAACGCCAAGTTAGAGGACAAGCAGAGAATTATCGAAATCTTCCATGTCCCGGAACGGATGGAGGCGATCTATGAACTGATGCTTTCGGAGATCGAGATCCTTCAGGTCGAGGAGAAGATCAAGAGACGGGTCAAGAAGCAGATGGAAAAGACCCAGAAGGACTACTACCTCAACGAACAGATGCGGGCGATCCAGAAGGAGATGGGGGAGAAGGGGGAGAAGGACGATTTTCGCAACGAAATCGTAGAACTGGAAAAAAGGCTGAAACAGAAGAAACTTTCCGAAGAGGCGCACAAGAAGGTCAAACAGGAAATCAAAAAGATGCAGATGATGGCCCCGATGTCCGCCGAGGCAACGGTGGTCCGGAATTATATCGACTGGCTGCTCGATATGCCGTGGTCCGAAAAAACGGAAAACAAGCATACGCTGAAGGAATCGGAAGCCATTCTTGAAGAGGACCATTATGGTCTCAAGCAGGTCAAGGAGAGGATCATCGAATATCTGGCCGTTCAGACCCTCGTCAAGAAGAACAAGGGTTCGATCCTCTGTCTCGTCGGTCCGCCGGGCGTCGGGAAGACCTCCATCGCGAAATCCGTGGCCCGCGCAACCAATCGGAAATTCGTTCGGCTTAGCCTGGGCGGCGTCCGGGATGAGGCGGAGATCCGGGGTCACCGGCGGACCTACATCGGCGCGATGCCGGGGAAGATCATCCAACTGCTCAAGAAGGCCGGGACGAACAACCCTGTTTTCTGTCTGGACGAGGTGGACAAGCTGAGTTCCGATTTCCGGGGGGATCCCTCGTCCGCGCTGCTGGAGGTGCTCGATCCGGAACAGAACATTGCCTTTAACGACAACTATCTGGAAGTCGACTATGACCTCTCCGATATCATGTTCATCACCACGGCCAATGTCTTGCAGACCATCCCCGCGCCGCTTCAGGACCGGATGGAGGTGATCCGCCTGGCCGGATATACGGAGCCGGAAAAACTCAATATCGCCAAGCTGTTCCTTGTCCCCAAGGTGATGGAGGCGAACGGGCTGAAGAGCAACGACGTGGCTTTTACGGACGGGGCGCTGCTCACGATCATCCGTCAATACACCCGGGAAGCGGGGGTCCGGAATCTGGAGCGGGAAATCGCGTCGATATGCCGGAAGCTCGCCCGGAAGATCGTAAGCAACGGCGCGAAAGGATGCATCCGAATCTCCTCCAAGTCGGTTCAGGGGCATCTGGGCGTGCCGAAATTCCGTCATGGTGAAACCGAAGGACGGGATGAAATCGGCCTGACGATCGGTCTTGCCTGGACCGAGGTCGGCGGGGAGTTGCTGGTCATCGAGACCTCCATCATGCAGGGGACCGGCAAGATGACCCTGACCGGAAAGTTAGGCGACGTCATGCAGGAGTCGGCGCAGGCGGCGCTGACGTACGTCCGCGCCCGGGCGGAACAATTCGGACTGCCGGAAGGTTTCTACAAGGAGACGGACATTCACGTCCATGTGCCGGAAGGAGCAATTCCGAAGGATGGGCCCTCCGCCGGCATTGCGATGGCAACCTCCATCGCCTCCGCGTTCATCCGCCGGAAGGTCAGGGGGGATCTGGCCATGACGGGCGAGATCACGCTGCGGGGCCGGGTGCTGCCGATCGGAGGATTGAAGGAGAAGCTGCTGGCCGCGCATCGGGGGAATATCCGCACCGTGATCATCCCCAAGGACAACGAAAAGGATCTGGCGGAGGTCCCGGCCAATGTCCTGAAGAACCTTGAAATCATTCTCGTGGAGAATGTCGATGAGGTCCTGAAGGCCGCGCTGCTGCCGGCGGAGGGAGAAGGTGAGAGGGTGGAACCGATCGGGAAGGCGATGGCGCCGGCCGCCGGTTCCGCTGACAGGATACCCCTTCCGTTACAGGCCTCGTTGCATGAACGGTAAAGATTGAACTTAATCCTTGACAACGTGAGGGATCGCTGTTAGATACCTCCCCGAAAAGAGGGGTAATGCGGGCGGGTAGCTCAGTTGGGAGAGCGCCACGCTTACACCGTGGATGTCACAGGTTCAAGTCCTGTTCCGCCTACCATGGAAATAGCGAAATCCTGAAGTTGCCCCGGTTTGGACCACGGGGGGCTTGGAAATCGGGTTTTAACAGGGAATAAATTGCATACGGGGTCGTAGTTAAGCTGGTTATAACGCCGGCCTGTCACGCCGGAGGCCGTGGGTTCAAGTCCCATCGACCCCGCCAGAATGAAAACAGGGGGTTAGGAAGAAATTCCGCCCCCTGTTTCTTTATCTCAGAAACGATTTCCAACCCTATTTCCAACCTTCAGACCAAAAATACGAGGAAGGCGTGATCGCAATTGATCGGCATTCTCCCGATTCCGGTGTCTTTGAGAAGGTCGTCAAAAACGGCGCTTATCCGCAAATCGCTGGGGGACAACTGAGATTCGCCGGATGGGTGATTATGAACAATCCATGCCCTACCGGCACCAGTTACGTTTAGGATCTGCCCGGCAGAAACATAAGGGAAAACTTGGCTCTGGTTTGGACCTCCGACGGTGTGCTGATTGACGGCCAGAATCTCGTCGTCCTTGTCGGTAACGATGGAGGTAAAGACCTCTTGCGTGTCACGGGCGAGATTGTCGCGGGAGATGACGGCTGCGTCTTCGGGAGTGGTTATTGAGCCGGTTTGATCCGGTGTAATCAATATTGTAATGGAGAACTTGGCCCTCTTAATCCAGCACGATAAAAATAGCCTTGGGAGTATATTTATGTGGGGAATTGAAGGAAAACACTTGGAGCCAATCCACAGCGTGGCCAAGCAGTTTGACCCAACTTACAATCCCGAAAAGTTAGGGGCATGGGGAATCTTGTTTCTCTGCTGTGGTGCAATGGGAGGGAGAAACAGTTTATGGTACGACAGAGCATATAATAGCGATACTTTTGTACGCCCTTCAGACTTGGACAAGATCTTACAGGGATCAGACGTCTGCACAAGTGATGATTACGCTGTGAGGTTCCACCTGTTCGATGATATTCCCCGCTAATGTTGACGCCTTTTTCTCGGGGGAGAGGTTCCCCTCGCTTGTCAGTCCAGTTCAGGAGGCTAGACCTTATCCCCGGTCTCTGATTCTCAGCCCTCCAACAACCTCAGATATTCCTTCGTCGATTCGTAGCAGACCCCGGCGATGAAGGTGATGAACGGCCCGTCATTGCCCTTGTGGGTCTTGTTCAAGGTGTCCAGGTAGTCCCGCCGAAGGATCGGGGGAATGATCGCCAGAGGATACCCTGCTTGAAGTAGGGCAAGGTTCATGAGCAACCGCGCCGCTCGCCCGTTGCCGTCGATGAACGGGTGAATCGTCACCAGCTCCTTGTGGATGATCGCGCAAAATTCTACTGGGTGATGCTTCGCCCTGGCTTCTGACAATCCGGCAATAAACGACTCCATCAAATCCGGTATTCTCTCCGGCGCCGGCGGAATGAAATCCGTCCCGGTGATGATAACCCGGCTCTTACGATACTTCCCCGCCTGCTTCGCGTCGATCCGGTAGTAGAACAGCCGATGCAGCTCCTTGACGTTCGCCTCTGTGATTTCCTTATTCTTTGCCAACCGGAAAAGCAGGTCATAGGCTTCCGAATGGCCCAGGGCTTCGAGATGATCACGGACGGGCTTTCCGCCGATAGTAATTCCGTCCTCGATGACGATCTTCGTTTCTGTCTCGGTTAACGAGTTTCCTTCCAGAGCGTTGCTTGAATAGGTCGTGCCGATTCGGAAATACTCCCGGACCTGTTTGAGCGTGTGCGCGTCGAGCGGCCTGTGGGCGTCAATCCTGGCCTTCAGAGCGTCGATCTGTTTCAATACGGGTGTTGTCATGTCTTTCCCTTCGCCTCTCCGTCATTGGTCTTACTGTATTGCAAACGGGTTACATCGTCAAGGTTCAATTTTCAGCCTGCCCCCACCAGCCAGATATTCTGTCTTGATTCTTTTCATGGTTCCGCCTATAATCGCGCTCCATGATAGAAATCGCTGAAGGGGGTTGACCACATGGTAATCCCCTTCTTGTCGTTGTGGAACAGCAAGCCGTGAAACCCATGTAGAGAATGATCGAAACGCTTGAAAAAATTGATAACGCATTTGATAGCATCTTCAAACCTGATCGCGGCCCTCTTGTCCGGCCTTTTTCTGTTTCTCTGCTTTCCGAAGTTTGGAAGCGGGGTTCTGTCCTGGGTTGCGCTGATTCCCCTTTTTTATGCGCTGCGGGATGCAAAACCATGGGAGGGGTTTAAAACCGGTTTTCTTGCGGGTCTGGTTGCGCACATCGGGATCTTCTACTGGATTTCCTATGTCGTCGTTCAATATGGCCATCTACCCGTTTACATGGGTATCATGGCCATGCTGCTGCTTGCCGCATACCTGAGCCTCTATACGGCATGTTTTGCGATGGGCGTCGTCTTTCTCCGAAAAAAAGGAGGCGCCCTCTTTCTATCGGCCCCGCTGTTGTGGACCATCCTTGAATTTGCCCGTTCTCATCTCTTCACAGGCTTTCCCTGGGAAAATCTGGCCTATTCCCAATACCTCTACGAGAACATCATCCAGATCGCCGATTTAACCGGTATCTATGGAATATCATTTGCGATCGTTATGGTCAACGCGGTTCTTTACAATCTCTGGTCGCTCCGATTCCGGAAAAGGTATTTGCTGACGGAGATCGCGATCGCGTTCGCCGTGATCGCGGCCATCTATGGCTATGGTCATTTTCGCACGGCTGAAATTCGGGAATCTGTTCGGAAGAAGAGTTCCGTCGAAGTGGCGCTCGTTCAGGGGAATATCGATCAGAACATCAAATGGAACGACCGCTATCAGTTGCAAACGCTGAATATCTATCGTTCCCTGTCCCTTCGTTCCATCCCTGCGGAAGGGGGAATGATCATCTGGCCGGAAACGGCGGCGCCTTTCTACTTTGAGGGCGCCAATCCGCTGCGGGCGGTCGTCGTCGATGTCGCCCGGGCGTCCGGCAGATGGCTTCTCTTCGGCAGTCCGAGTTATGATGAGGGTGGCGGAAAGATCTACTATATGAACAGCGCCTACATGCTCCGGCCGGACGGGACTGTTGCGGGCCGATATGACAAGGTGCATCTCGTGCCTTATGGTGAATATGTGCCGCTGAGAAAGGTCTTTCCCTTCATCGGCAAGCTCGTCGTCGGGGTAGGCGACTTCCGGCCGGGAACGGGATTCAATCCGATCGAATACGACGGACGCCGTATCGGCGTCCTGATCTGCTATGAAGCAATCTTTCCGGAATCCGCAAGAGATTACAAACAGAAGAATGCCGACCTGCTCGTGAACATCACCAACGATGCCTGGTTCGGAAAATCCTCAGCGCCTTTTCAGCATCTCTCCATGACGGTTTTCCGGGCGGTCGAAAACCGTCTCTACCTCGTCCGGGCAGCCAATACCGGGATCAGCGCCATCATCGATCCGACGGGGAAAATCCTCTCCCAGACGGGCCTCTTTGAAAGAACCGTTCTGAAGGGTGAGGTGAAATACATTGACGAAAAGACCTTTTATGCGGCATATGGTGACCTGTTCGTTTACTTATGCGGAATCGTGTTGATCCCGTACTATTTTATCCTGCAAAGGAGAAGAAAAAATGCTGGAAGGAATTCATGACATCCTGATCGATCTGGCCCGGAGAATCGAACATTTCGGGGTTTGTCTTTGACATCCCTGAAAAAGAATTGCGTATCCGGGAGCTGGACAAGGAATCCCAGCGCGACGGTTTCTGGGATGAACCGGAAAAGGCGAGCGGGATCCTCCGGGAAAAAAGCCGGTTGACGGATGCGGTCGAGAAATGGAAGCAGCAACAAAGCAGCCTCGAAGATCTCCGGATTCTTTCCGAAATCGCCTCCGAGGAGAATGATGATCAGACCCGGGAAGAGATCCGATCCGAGTTGGAAAGGCTCAATGCCTCCGTTCGGGTCGATGAACTGAAGATGATGCTCGGCTCCGAACAGGATCCGATGAACGCGATCCTGTCGATTCATGCGGGCGCGGGGGGAACGGAGGCGCAGGACTGGGCGGAGATGCTGCTGCGGATGTACCTGCGCTGGGCAGAGAGGAAAGGTTTCGAGGCCACCATCATCGATTATCTGCCGGGTGACGAGGCCGGCATTAAGAGCGTAACCTGGACCCTCCGGGGTGAATACGCCTACGGCTATGCCAAGGCGGAAATCGGAATTCACCGGCTGGTTAGGATATCGCCTTTTGATGCCGGCGCGCGCCGGCACACCTCATTTGCCTCCGTCTTCGTCTATCCCGAGGTCGACGACCGGATCGTCGTTGAAATAGATGAAAAGGATCTGCGCATCGACACCTATCGCTCCACCGGCGCCGGCGGTCAGCACGTGAACAAGACCGATTCCGCGGTGAGGCTCACCCATCTGCCGACGGGAATTGTGGTCCAGTGCCAGAACGAGCGTTCGCAGCACAAGAACAAGGCGATGGCCATGAAATACCTCCGTTCCCGTATCTATGAGATGAAACTCCGGGAGCAGAATGCAAAACTCGATGAGATCAACAAGACCAAAAAGGATATTGCCTGGGGCAGCCAGATCCGCTCCTACGTGCTGCATCCGTATAAAATGGTTAAGGATCATCGGACAAACCTCGAAACCGGCAACGTCAACCGGGTTTTGGATGGCGATATCGACGATTTCATCGAGGCCTATCTGCTGCATTAATATTTTGGGGAAGGGCAAAAGTATGGTATAGCACTGCCCGCCTATAAAATGGATTGGAGACCGTACGATGGACGGGTGCGGGGAAACGGCATATCCATCACGGGCGAATAGAAACGGGTCAGCAAGGAGTCAAAATGTTCCGAAATGAGATATCGACGATCCCGATGGTTCTGATAATCTTTTGTCTTGGCGGTTTGACCATGTCATCATGCTCGGTATCCACCCCGGAAGTTTTAAAAAAACGAACCGACCTATCCGTTCAGGAGTTGGCTCGTCCGGAGGAGTCTCCGTTGTCACAGCCACCCGTGGCGATCGAACCCCTCCTGAATCAAAAGACCGATCCCCAGGCGAAGGGGGTTTCAGAACAGCCTCAGCCGGCGAATCTCTCCCCGGCGCCGAATTCCGCCGATATCCCGGGAAAAAGCGATGGGATCACAAAATCCACTGGAGCGGTCGATGCTGCTGGACCGATCATATCCTCGGATCTGTCCAGGAAGAGCGAGACGGTAAAAAAGCAACCCGTACTTAATCCCTTCCTATTGAATCATCGAGATGAGCGGAGGGTGCGTGAGGAGGAGACGGAACGGGATATCATGGAAGAAGCCCTGCTGCTGTTAGATGAATCCCAGAAATACTGGGTGAACGGCGAACTCGAAGATGCGCTCCAGATGCTGGATCAGGCGTATGCCCTGCTGCTTGACACCAACGGCAACCCCGATATCGTGCGGCAGAAGGATGATCTTCGACTGATGATTTCGAAGCGGATCCTGGCCATCTACAACTCACACCAGTCCGTTGCAAAGGGCAAGCGAGGGGAGATTCCGATCGTTGCCAATGCGGACGTCGAAAAGGAGATCCGTCAATTTCAGACGGTCGAACGCGAATTTTTCGTCGCATCCTATCAGCGGTCAATGATCTATCGGCCCGTGATTTTGCGGGAACTCAAGAAGGCGGGTCTGCCGGAGGAGCTTTCCTGGCTGCCACTGGTGGAAAGCGGCTACAAGATCAATGCGCTATCATCTGCAAGAGCCCTTGGCTTATGGCAGTTCATCCCATCGACGGGCTATAAATACGGACTGAATCGTGATGACTGGATAGACGAACGGATGGACGTCGAAAAATCGACGCGTGCGGCCATCGATTATTTCAAGGATCTGCACGCGATGTTTGGCGACTGGCTGACAGTCCTTGCCGGATACAATTGCGGTGAAGGGCGCGTCATGCGTACGATCGCCTCTCAGCACATCAATTATCTGGATCGCTTTTGGGACCTCTATCAGCGTCTTCCCTACGAAACGGCGCGGTATGTACCCCGTTTTGTGGCCACATTGCTCATTGTCAGGGATCCGCAGAAATACGGCATCGACCTCGGATCGGGAGACCCCAAAACAGACATTTTGTCTTATGAAGTGGCGGAGATCAACCGATCCCTGCGCTTGCAGGATATCGCCCAGAAACTCGAAACGCCGGAGGAGACCATCTATATTCTAAACGCCGAACTCCGGCATCGAATGACACCGGACCGACCCTATAAACTGAAGGTTCCGATCGAGAAGGCGGAGTTGCTGCTCAAGATTGCCTCTGAAATTCCGTTGGGAGAGAAACCGCGCGCCTCTTTCAAAACGGTACGCGGGGTGTTCATCAAACACAAGGTGCGGCAGGGGGAAACCTTGGCCTCCATCGCGGAGAAATATAAGACTTCCGCTGAGGCGATCCGTTCCGCGAACCATTTGTCGAAGAAACGTTTGGCGGTGGGTCAACGGTTGAATGTCCCGATCCGCAGCACCAAGGTATCGGCGCCTGCAGAGAAGGCAACCAAGTCCGGCATGGCAATGAACCATAAGGTTCAAAAGGGCGATACGCTGGCCTCTCTTTCCCGGAAGTATGGCATTCCCGTTACGGAGATCCGCAAGATCAACCGCTTGAAGAACGACACCCTGAAAATCGGCCAGACGCTTCAACTGGCCACGAGAAATGAGGAAGATACCCAGGCAAAGGAGAGGAAAAGAGCAGAGACCCCGGGGAAAAAGGAGAAAGCCAAGCCGGAGGCAAAAACGGTGCCGGGAAAGGTTTCTGAATCGACAGCCCCGAAGCAGTACACGGTCAAAAAGGGGGATAGTTTGAATCGGATCGCCCGGGAAAACAACGTCCCCCTCGACAGGCTGCTCAGGCTGAACCGAATGGGACAAAAAGAGAACATCCATCCGGGACAGGTGATTCGGATTCAATAAGGCCGGTAATGATCAATCGAGATGGTAATGCCTCCGGAGGAAAAAGAGTTCCCGTTCCAGATTTTTCATTTTTTTCGCTTCATTGCTTTCTACGTCTTCATGGTTGTATCCCAAGAGATGGAGAAGACCGTGTATAAGTAGAAATTCAACCTCATCCATAAAATCAATATCACAGGTCATGGCGTCTCGTGCAGCCGTTTCGACGGAAAGGATGATATCCCCCAGGATCTCCGGATGGACGTCTCCGAACGCGCCATCCGTCATCGCAAAAGAGATCACGTTAGTCGGACGATCCCTTTGAAGATAATTCTTGTTGATCTCCCGGATCTGATCGTCATCGACGAGTAGAAGGCTGACTTCGCTATCTTTGAAGCCGAGTTCCTTCAGAAGCCGCTTCAGGCTTCGTCGCACCCTGCCGACATCCACGGTAAGCAGTTTCTGCCGATTTTGGATTAAAATGGACATCTTCTGTCCTTCTTAAGCAAGCTCAATAAAGTTATCGCCATTATAAAGCGCCTCCTCGGCGTGGGTCGCTCATACATGGTTTTTTCTTTAGCTCCTTCTATTCTATCCCTTTTGGGTCTGTCCATCCTTCCTTTTTCTGAAATCCAGATGGTTATAAGCGCGGATTACCTGCTGCACGAGCGGATGCCTGACCACATCCAGTTCAGAGAAGTGGACGAAACGGATGCCATCGGTCTTGCGGAGGAGCCTCTCGGCTTCGACGAGGCCGGACAGCTTGTCCGTCGGGAGATCGATCTGCGTCACATCTCCGGTAATGACCGCCTTCGAACCGTATCCGAGCCTCGTCAGGAACATCTTCATCTGTTCCGAGGTCGTATTCTGGGCCTCATCGAGGATGACGAAGGAGTCGTTCAAGGTTCGGCCTCTCATGAAGGCGAGAGGCGCTACCTCGATCACCCCTTTGTGGATCAGGGCCGAGGCGCGGTCAAAATCGATCATGTCAAAGAGGGCGTCATAAAGGGGCCGCAAATAGGGGTTGATCTTTTCCGCGAGGTCTCCAGGTAGAAATCCAAGCTTTTCACCGGCTTCGACGGCTGGTCTGGCCAGGGAAATGCGGTTGACCTTTTTTTCAAGCAGTGCGGAAATGGCCATGGCCATCGCCAGATAGGTCTTGCCCGTTCCCGCCGGTCCGATGCCGAAGACCATATCCGAGCTCCGGATTGCGTCGATGTAGGATTTCTGTGCGATGCTCTTGGGGGTGATGACCCGTTTCTTGGATGAAATGAATACTGTATCCAGAAAGATCCGCTGCAGATCCGCGGTGGAGTCTTCGGAAAGGATCCGATGGGCGTACTCGATATCCGCCGGAAAGAGCGGGTATCCCTTCCCCGATATTTGATACAATTGCGACAGCAGATTCCGGATATGGAGGACGGAGATGCGGTCGCCGTTGATGGAGACCGCATTTCCCCGAATCACAAGATTGACCGCCGCGAGCTTCTCGATGAGTCTGATGTTTCTGTCCTGCTCTCCACAGATATTGCGCAGGGTTTCATTGTTAAAAAAATCGACACGCTCAACTATGCCTGTTTTCGTCGTTTTTTTCAAATGGCCTCCATCCTTTGTGGCACGGTTTCACCGCATGATCACCACGAATGTCTTGTAAGGGCGCGATTAATCGCGCCCCTACCTGTTACAGGCTCTAAAAGGTTGCTTCAATTCGGGAAACTTTTCCGAATATTGATGCAACCTCCCGATAAACATCTTCGTTTCCGACAATCAGCAGGATCGCCCTCTCCGGGCTAAGCCCTATCGCCGCGTCCCGGATATCCGCTGCATTCACTTTTTCGATCTTAGGGCGATAGGTAAGGAGATAGTCCTCGGACAGATCCTCATATTCGATCATCAGTTGCTGAGAGGCGATCTTCTCCGCAGAGGTGAAGGAAAAAATGAAACTGTTCAGGATCGCCTTCTTCGCCCCTTCCAATTCCTCGGTAGAAACGGGTTTCTGCCCGATCTCCCGGAGGATCTTCTCTATCCGGGAGACCACCTTGACGGTGGACGCGGATTTCGTCAGTGCATAGGCGCCGAACAGACCATAATCCCCCTTTGCTTTGTAAAAACTGCCCGTGCTGTAGGCTAGACCAAGATGGGTCCGAATTTCCTGAAAAATCCGGGAACGGAATCCTCCGCTCCCGACGATGAAGTCCAGAACCTTAAAAGGATAGAATTGGGCATCCCTTTTGGCAGGCGCCAGCCAGCCGAAAATGGCGATGGATTGTGGTACATCCTTGGTCAGGAAATAAATTCCACCGTCCTGTTGCCGGGGAAGGGGAGGGGTTTCCGGTCTCCTTTCCGATGAGCTCCAGCCTCCGAGATAACGCTCGATCAGGAGTTTGGCTTCCGGAATATCGATATCTCCGCTGATGGATATCATCACATTCTCCGGATGATAGAAGAGCTTGTGGCAGAGAAGCAGGTCATCCCGTTGGATCGAACGGATGGACGCGGATGTGGTCACCCTTCCGCGGGGACTTCCCTCATGCATGAGACGTCCGAACTCCCGGAAGGCGAGTTTCTGCGGATCATCTATAATCCGCCGCAGCTCCTCCAATTTTAGATCCTTCGCCAAGGTCAGCTTCATCTCCTCGAAAGAGGGCTGTGTCAGAATCCGGGAAAAGAGATCGAATCCTCGGTCCAGATCCTTCTTCAGTACCGAAAAAGATAAGATGCCGGAGTCGCGATTCACGGTGGTATCAAACGTGGCAGCCATCGATTCCAAGGTTTCATCCACGGCATTCCCGCTCATGCCTGCGATCCCCCCGGTCTTCATCATGATGGCCGTCAGTTCGGCAAGCCCTTCCCGGCCGGCCGGGTCATACATGCTGCCGGTTCTGACGACAACCTTGATCTTTACCAGAGGAAGTTCCTTATCGGGAAGGATGTAGAGGACCAGGCCGTTTTCGAGCCGGAGTCGTTGTGTCCGAGGTGGTTCGAATGAGAGGGGTTTGTAGCGGATGCGATTCGGGTCAGGCAGAGCTATGGGCGATGCGGCGGAGGCGATTCCGATAGAACCAAAAATCAAAGCCAGCGAGATGATCATCCGAAACGGGTTGTGAAAAAATTTCTGTTTCATCGTTCAGCGTTTCTTGGTCAGGGTCGCGACCGTCCGATTTTCCGGCGTCAAATAGGTTCTGGCCGCCTGCAGTATATCGTCCGCCGTAATCCTGTCAATGGTGGTGGTGTATTCGGCAAGGTAGCGATAATCACCCAGCAACGCCTCATAATAGGAGAGCATCCCGGCAAGGCCGGCATTTGAATCGAGTCCCCGGATGAAATCCGCCCGGATCTGATTTTTTACCTTTTCCAGCTCAGATTCGGAAATGGGTTCTCGCTGAAGCCTTTCGATTTCCCGATCGATCGCCTGTTCCAGCTCGCCCAGTGTATGAGGGTGGCGTGGTGTGGCAAAAATAACAAACTGATTTGGATAGCGCGAACCGGGTACGCCATTTGACGCCTGAATGGTTTCTGCCAGCCCTTGTTCTTGAACAAGGATTTTGAAAAGCCGTGAGGTCCGTCCCTTCGTGAGAATGGACTCGATCATATCGAAGAGGTAATCATCAAAAACCGGGGGAGGCGGTTTGTGGTAGCCGAGGATCATCTGCGGCTCCGCGTCAAAAATCACTTCAACCCTTCTTTCTCCTGACTGGCGCGGTTCTTCCGTGATTGGAGGAGACGCAAGCTTCTGTGCGGGGATCCGGCTGAAATATTTTTCGACAATCTTCAGAGCGGTGGACGGCTGGAGATCCCCGACCATCGCAATGACCGTATTGTTGGGTGCATGCATATCCCGGAAGTACTTAGTCATGTAGGCAATATCGAGGTAACGCATGTCAGACGGCCAGCCCAGAATCGGCCGCCGATAGGGATGGGAGATAAATGCGGCGGCCAGATAGCTTTCGAGAAGCTTGCCCTCCGGATCCGATTCGGAGCGCTGCCTCCTCTCCTCCATGACGACATCCCGCTCGGTGTAAAATTCGCGGAATACAGGATGAACCATCCGGTCGGCCTCGATTCTGGCCCAGAGTTCGATCCGGTTGGCGGGGATGCTGACCTGATACGTGGTCAGGTCCTGGCCTGTAGAGGCATTCAGACCGACCGCGCCGTTTTCTGAGTAGAGACGGTCGATCTCGTTCGATAGGATAAGGCGCCGCTGTCGCTTCTGAAGCTTGGTCAATTGATCGGTCAGGCGTGCGACAAGCGGAGAACGGGCCGCTTTGCCTTTCGCCTTTTCACGATCGAGGGCGGTACCCACCCGTTCGAGCCGGATCATGATTTTTTTTTCTGCAGCGTAATTCCGGGTTCCGATGGTTCTCGTTCCCTTGAACATCATATGTTCCAACAGATGGGCCGTCCCGGTCTTTCCGTCCGTCTCATCCACGGCTCCTGCCCGATAACGGATATAAATGGCCACCGTGGGGCTGAGATGCCTCTCCAGCACGAGCAGCCGGATACCATTCTTTAACGTAAAGGTTTGAACCTTTTCCGCCAGCTCATAGGGAAAAAGGGGGGAAGGGAGAAGCAGCAGCAGCAGGAAGAAGAGAATTCCCAGCGTTGTTAAGACGGCGTGCGGGGTGAATTGCAATTTTCTGAAACGACGAAGCCGGAGAAAGGATGAATTATTTCTCATCGGGATGATTCTTCTCCAACGAAAGATGTGCGTGAACTTGAAAAGCAGGATAGATGATTCCGACGATACTCACCAGAATCATCAGACTGGCAGAAAAAAAATACATGATGAATTCCAATGGGTTTGTGAGATGAAACGCACCAACCAGATTCCCGATACCAAAGAAGAGAAAAAAGAGAGAAAAAAAGGCGATCAGGATCATTTTCCCCCACCAGAGGCCTGAACCCATGGACTTTTTCTCCTTTGAAGGGATGGGGTTCAAAATAAGGTGACGACGAGATCCGCTTGTGCCGTCGTATCTGTTCGCTGGAAAGTCAATCTCCAGAAAAGTTGGTCCTCAAACTGGTGACGCCCACCACAGGACCCTGTCGTTCTTTTAATGTTGCAATCCAGCATCACGATTCACTAACGGGCAAAGCAGACCCGTCGTCGATTCTTTATACCCATATCCATACCGGTTGTCAAGTCTCTTCCGGCTGAAGCGGAATTCGCGTCATCCGTTTCAGACTCTGATAGATGGGATGGGTCAGGGAGGCGCTTTTACAGGGAAGGAGCGTATTGTTCTGGAAAAGAGGCTCCTCTGCGATCGGGTAGCGTGAGCAGGCCACAGCGTCGCGCCACAGGTCCGTTCCCGGGATCGGGGAATATTCGGCAAGGATCGGACGCGCCCCGGACGATTGCACATGGTGGATACTCTCCTTGACCTCATCCGCTGGTTGTCCCGGTAGGCCGCAGAGGATATAGATTCCGATATCCTGGGATCGATAGCCGGCCCGCTTCAAATGACCGATGGCCTCGACCAATTCGTTGTTGCTGACCTTCCCACCGGTATATTTCTGTCGAATCAGATCGGAGGTTTCAAATCCGAAACGGATCGTTCGGAAGCCGCCCCTATTCAAGAGAACGCTCAACTCCGGCGTGATCTCCCGCAGATGAAGGCCGTTCGGACAGTGGAATTGAACCGGCAATCTTCTCCGGACTATTTCCTGCAACAACGGGATCGCCATTTCCTGGGCATCCACCAGCAGGGCGTCATCATAGAAAGAGAAGTTATGGACTCCGAACCGGGTATGCCAGAACGCGATTTCATCCGCGACGAGAATGGGATCCCGTTTGCGAAACGAAGGGTTCAGAAGGTGGGATGCACAGTAACTGCACCGGTAGGGACAACCCCGCGAGGTCAGGAGCGGGACGTAATTCAACGGACGGATCAGATCAAAGGCAGGGTAGGGGTATGAATCGAGATTTTGTTCGTCGGGAAGGAGAGGCATATTCATTCCCAAGAGATCCTTCAAAAGGGGAGGGAGAGATGATTCTCCCGGTCCGGGAAGGCAGAAATCCGCGCCGGACAGGGGGGCATGCTGCGGGCAGAGGGTCACATAATTCCCGCCCAGAACAACAGGTACGGCGGGATAGGTCGTCTTGACCAGGGAGACGGCGTCGAAGAGACCGGGATACCAGTATGTCATCATCGATGTGATCATGATGAGGTCAGGTCTGGAGATCGCCTTCAAGGCGTTCTGGAAAGCGCGGGGGGTCATACCATAACGGTGGAAATTCCGGGGAACCGATTTCAGCGGAGGCGGCTTCGGGATTCGTTCCGCCGCGTAGGATCCCTCTCCGGAAGGTTTTCTTTTGGGCATTGTGATATGAGGCTCATGGCGCATGGCCGGATCATCCGAATCAAGACAATCTATAAATGTGATATGGACTCCATGGATCCGGAGCAGGGACGCCAGGGAAAGAAGCCCGAGCGGCTTGTACCAGAGATCATATGCGGAAAAATCATAGATCCAGGGGTTGATGAGGAGGATGTGGCGTTCCATGATGAAAAGCTAACACATCTTCGCCGGCGTGACAATAGACGGGGACACCTTGCCGCAAGGTGTCCCCCATACAAATAACTTGAAGCCGGCTTGGTTTGTTGCTAACATGCCGCTCCCAATAAGGCGGGTTTCATGCGTTCAGTGGTGCAGAGGGTAGACAGAGCGAAAGTCCTCATCGGAGACCAGCGGATATCCGGAATCGGTCGGGGCCTTCTGGTCCTTCTCGGGATTGAGCAGGGGGATCGGGAAAGCGATGCGGATTATCTGGCCGAAAAGATCATGAATCTCCGAATTTTTGAGGACGAAAGCGGCAAAATGAACCTCTCCCTGCTCGATATACGGGGGGAGATGCTTGTTGTTTCCCAGTTTACCCTCCTCGGGGATTGCCGGAGGGGCCGAAGGCCCTCATTTACGACAGCGGAGAGCCCGGACCGCGCCCGGATGCTCTGCGATCACTTTGTCTTCCGGACAAGGGAAAAAATTGGCCATGTCGCCGAGGGCGCATTTCAGGCCCTGATGTTCATCGAACTGGTCAATAACGGGCCGGTTACGATGCTTTTGGACAGTAGACGGTTTTTTTAGAAAATTGGAGGCCCCATGTTAGAGGATCATGTTGTGGAAGCGCTGACTTTTGATGACCTGCTGCTTGTTCCGGCGGCGTCGAACATCCTGCCGCGGGATGTGGATACCTCATCCCTGTTGACCAACAACATCAAGCTCAATATTCCGATCCTCAGCGCTGCGATGGATACGGTGACGGAGTCCAGAACGGCGATCTGCCTGGCCCAGGAAGGCGGGATGGGAATCATTCACCGCAACATGAGTATTGAGAGAGAGGCGATTGAAGTCGATAAGGTCAAAAAATCGGAAAGCGGGATGATTGTCGATCCGATCACGATCGAACCGGAACAGAAGGTGCACGAAGCCCTTGAACTGATGAACCGTTACCGGATATCCGGCGTGCCGGTCGTCAAGCAAAAGAGGCTGGTCGGCATCCTGACAAACCGGGATCTTCGCTTTGAAACCGATCTGGATCAGCCGGTCGCCAATGTGATGACCCGCGAACATCTGATTACCGTTTCATCGTCCAACATTTCTCTCGAAGACTCCAAAAAACTGCTCCATAAACACCGGATCGAAAAGCTCCTCGTTGTCGATGAAAATTATAACCTGACAGGCCTGATCACCATCAAAGACATTGAAAAAATAAGGAAATATCCCCTGGCCAGCAAGGATCCTCTCGGAAGACTCAGGGTCGGAGCTGCGGTGGGGATAATCGACCGGGAAGAGCGGATCGGCGCTCTGCTGGCAGCCGGCGCCGATGTCATCGTAATCGATACCTCCCATGGGCATTCTGCAGGCGTTCTGGACGCTGTCCGCGATACGAAAGCCCATTTCCCGAAATGTGAACTGATTGCCGGAAATGTCGCGACGGCGGAGGGGGCCAAGGCCCTGATCGAGGCCGGAGTGGATGCGGTCAAGGTGGGTGTCGGACCGGGTTCCATCTGTACGACGAGAATTATCGCCGGTGTAGGGATACCCCAGATGAGTGCGATCCGGGACGCCTATAAAATAGGGTCCAAATTCAATATTCCGATCATCGCCGACGGCGGGATCAAGTATTCGGGCGATATCGTCAAAGCCCTGGCGGCGGGTGCCCATTCGATTATGATCGGTGGTCTTTTCGCAGGGACGGAGGAGAGCCCGGGAGAAACCGTCCTCTTTCAGGGAAGGAGTTACAAGGTCTATCGCGGGATGGGATCGCTGGAGGCGATGAAGATGGGCAGCCAGGACCGTTATTATCAGGATGACATCGAAAGCAATCTGAAGCTGGTGCCGGAAGGGATCGAAGGAAGGGTCCCCTACCGAGGATCTCTGTCGGCCAGCATCCACCAGTTGCTTGGTGGTCTCAAGGCCGGCATGGGTTATGTCGGATGCCGATCCACCGGAGAGTTGCGACAGAAGGCCTGTTTCGTCAAGATCACACCCGCCGGACTTCGGGAAAGTCATGTCCATGACGTGATTATTACCAAAGAAGCCCCGAACTACTGGTTGGATTAGCATGAAACACGCCGATTTCGTTCATTTGCACGTTCACACTCAGTACAGCCTCCTCGACGGTACGATTCGTCTTGATGACCTTTTCCGAAAAGCGAAAGAGTATCAGATGCCCGCCGTGGCCATGACCGATCACGGCAATCTTTACGGTGCAATCGATTTCTATAAGCATGCCTATCAATACGGGATCAAACCGATCATCGGCTGCGAGCTGTACGTCGCACCGAAAAGCCGCCTCGACAAGACCGGTTATGGAACCGGGGAGACGGCGCACCACCTGATCGTACTTGCCCGGAACATGCAGGGATACCGAAATCTGATGAAATTATCGACCGCGGGATTTCTGGACGGTTTTTACTACCGACCGCGAATCGACAAGGAGATCCTTAAACAGCTCCATGAGGGGCTGATCGGTCTGAGCGCCTGCCTTCATGGCGAAATTTCAGCCCATCTGCTCCGGGGAAATCCCGAAGAGGCCGATCGGACGGCGGAGCAATACCGGACAATTTTCGGTGAGGGGAATTACTTCATCGAAATCATGGAAAACGGCCTTCCCGAACAGAAGAAGGCCAACGAGGGGTTGATCGAACTAAGCCGCAGAATCGGGTTGCCTCTGGCGGCGACCAATGATTGCCATTATCTGAAACAGGAGGATGCCGAGGCGCATGAGGTCCTGCTTTGCATTCAAACGGGTAAGACCATTGAAGATTCAGACCGGATGCGGTTCGGGACCGATCAGTTCTATTTCCGCTCCCCCGACGAGATGATACGGCTGTTTTCATACTGCCCGGAGGCAATCGAGAATACGGTTAAAATCGCTGAAAAATGCAACCTTACCCTGGAATTTGGCAAGTTCTTCCTGCCCAATTTTGAGATCAATGCCGATGAAACGCTGGATGAACGCCTGAAAAAGGCGGCGATGGAAGGTCTCGCGATGATTCTGCCGAATATCCTGAAGGGTCAGAAAGAAGATGAGAGGGGGACACCTTGCGGCAAGGTGTCCCCGGACGTCTATGAAAAAAGGCTCCATCAGGAGTTGGAGATGATCCGTTCGATGGGATTTGCGGGATATTTTCTCATTGTTGCCGATTTCATCGATTACGCCAGGAAGAAGCATATTCCGGTCGGACCCGGCAGAGGCTCGGCCGCCGGTAGCCTTGTCGCCTATGCGACCGGAATCACCGGTATCGATCCCATTCGGTATAACCTGTTTTTTGAAAGATTCCTCAATCCGGACCGGATCAGCATGCCGGATATCGATACCGATTTCTGTCCGGAGGGAAGGGATGAAATCATCCGTTATGTGACGGAAAAATACGGGAGCGACAAGGTAGCCCAGATCATCACCTTTGGGAAAATGCAGGCGAGGGCTGTCATCCGGGATGTCGGCAGGGCGTTGAGCATCCCCTACGGCGAGGTGGACCGCATCGCCAAACTGATTCCCAACGTCCTCAACATCAAATTAGAGGAGGCGATCAAGCGGGAACCCCGTCTTCAGGATGAACAGAAGGGCAATCCCCGAATCAAGAAACTTATCGACCTTTCCTTGGCGCTGGAAGGGTTGAATCGCCACTCTTCAACCCATGCGGCGGGGGTTGTGATCTCGGATCTACCCCTGGTGGACCGAATTCCGCTCTGTAAAAGCCCCAAGGAGGACGTCGTTACGCAGTTTTCGATGAACGATATCTCCGAGGTCGGGCTGACAAAATTCGATTTTCTCGGATTGAAAACCCTGACGGTCATCAAGGACGCCCTCCGCTTTATTCGTGAGGGGCGGGGGATTGAGGTCGATCTTGTAAACCTTCAGCTGGATGACCGGGAGACCTATGAATTGCTCATGCGGGGCGATACCGACGGGATTTTCCAGCTTGAAAGTTCAGGAATGAAAGACGTTCTGGTCCGGATGAAGCCGGACTGCATCGGGGATGTCATCGCGCTGATAGCGCTCTATCGCCCCGGCCCCATGGACAATATTCCCGAATTCATCGCGAGAAAACAGGGTCGAACAAAGATCGTCTACGAGACGCCCGGACTGGAGGCGATTCTGAAGGAGACTTATGGAATTATCGTCTATCAGGAACAGGTGATGCAGATCGCCGTGGCCATCGGCGGCTATTCCCTCTCCGAGGCGGACACCCTCCGCAAGGTCATGAGTAAGAAGAAGACCGAGGAAATGGAGCGGAAAGAAAAACCGAAGTTTCTGGAAGGCGCACGGAAGAAGAAGATCCCCGAAGTTAGGGCCGCAAAGATATGGGAACAGATGGAGACCTTTGGAAAATACGGTTTCAACAAATCACACAGCACCGCTTATGCGATCATTTCCTATCAGACGGCCTACCTGAAGGCCCATTACCCGGCGGAATTCATGGCGGCGCTGCTGACCAGCGAAAAGGACAACCGGGACAAGATCATCAGCCATATCGGCAGTTGCCGTGAGATGGGGATCAATGTCCTTCCACCCGACATCAATGAATCGATGAGTGATTTTAGTATTGTGGGCGATAATATCCGTTTCGGACTTGCGGCGGTCAAAAATGTCGGCATCGGTGCGATCGAGTCGATCATTCACGTCCGGGAGGCTGCGGAACCATTCAGATCCATTGTCGATTTCTGCGATCGCGTCGATCCGCGAAAGGCGAACAAAAGGGTTGTCGAAAGTCTGATCAAGTGCGGAGCGTTCGATTCGACGGGCCACAAGCGTCGGCAACTGATGACCTTCTATGAAGAGATCATGGATAAGGCGCAGAAACGCCAGCGGGAAAGGGCCTGCGGTCAGGCGAACCTGCTGGAGCAGTTCGAACAGAAAGAGCGTACCTCCCAAAACGGCGGACGTTCGGATGATGGCTTACCCGAGATCTCCGAGTGGGATCACAAGGAGCTTCTGGCGAACGAAAAGGAGACCATCGGTTTTTATATTACGGGACACCCGCTGTTGCGCTATGCGGAACGACTGGGGATGATCGTGACGGCGGATTCCTCCAACCTTGCCGCCAGGACCGATCGGGAAGCCATCATCCTGGCCGGAATCGTCAGCAGCATCCGTGAGGTGCAAACCAGGCGAAAAGAAACCATGGCATACGTAACCATTGAGGATTTAAAGGGATCAGCAACGATCATCTTTTTCCCTGAAATATACCAGGGCTGTTATGATCTCCTGCATGGTGAAGAACCCCTTCTGGTAAAGGGAACCGTCGATATCGGGGAGGAGAGTGTCAAGGTCATTGCCGCGGAGGCAACGCTTCTGGCAAAAGCAGCCGATAAACCATATCACTCGGCCTATTTTACGATGGTCGTGAATCGATCCACCGCCGATGATATCGAGGCGCTCTGCCGATGCCTTCGAAAGCACGTCGGAAAACAGGATGGATATATCAAACTGGTTGAGGAGCGGTGCGAAACGGTGATCTACCTTGGGGAGGATATAAAACTGGACCTCAACCATCACCTGAAAAAAGAAGCCGAACGGATTCTGGGAATCGGTGCGATACAATTTATATAGTTCTGCTTTGAAATATCACGATAGGAATTGGAATATTGCAGATTGTCGCGATCGGACTTACCGCAATGGTATATAAAGAATAACATGAAGATATTAAAAGTAAGTGATCGTTATTTCAGTATTATCGGTTCTGATTTGTCAAAGATCGTTTTCGCCTTTGCTCGTCTGAAAGAATAAGCCGAGATAAGGGGGGGCCATAGGTCCACTGTCTGTATTCACCGATGATAAAGTTTACATAACATATCTTATAGGTCATCACCGGAAACAAGGAATTGATGGCGGAGGAGCTCTACTTCGGTTGATGTAGAAAAATCTTTTAAATTCCGGCTTCGGCAAGTTTATGGATCAGTTGGAGCTGCTTGTCATTGATTTTTCGGGGAACGTCAATGCTGATCTTCACAAACTGGTCCCCTTTGGAAGAGTCGGAGTCTTTGAGACCGGGAACGCCATAGCCTTTCATCCGTATCTTCGTACCACCCTGCGTCCCGGCCGGGACCTTGATCCTCTTGATCGTACCGTCGATCGTCGGGACCTCGATGCTGTTCCCAAGAACAGCCTGTGTGAAGGAGATCGATTTTTCGATGTAGATATCGTTTCCATCCCTGGCGAAGATCGGATGCGGGAGTACGGTGATGTTCAGATAGAGATCGCCGGAAGGGCCGCCTTGAATTCCGCCATATCCCTTGCCTGAAAGTCTCAGTTTCTTTCCTGTGCTGATCCCCGCTGGAATTTTCACGCTGATTTCATGGACCTCATGATCCTGCTGATGGGCTAGCTTTTTCTCGATGCCGGATACAGATTCCTCGAGCGTTATCGATAGGTTGTAATGAAGATCTTCCCCTTTTTGCGGCGTTTCATAATGCGGCTGTCCCTGCCTGAAGAGCTCTGCGAACGGATCGCCGCCGGTTTGGAAGGTGAAACCGCCACGTCGGCCCGCACCCCGAAATCCCCGTTCATTCCCTCCCCTCCCTCCGAATCCGAAATCCCGAAGGATCTCATTGAGATCGAAGTTCCTGAAGATCTCCTCCTGGCTGTAGCGCCGGCTGAACTGATCCGATCCGAAGCTTTCGTATTGCTTGCGTTTTTCAGGATTGCTCAACACGGCGTAGGCCTCGCTGATCTTCTTGAACTTCTCCTCCGCCTCGCGGTTTCCGGGGTTCCGGTCGGGGTGATACTTCAGGGCCAGCTTGCGATAGGCCTTCTTGATCGCCTCCGCATCGGCGTTTTTCTCAACACCCAGCGTTTTGTAGTAATCGTCTGCCATGCTGTATTCCACCGACTTTCTTAGAAATTATTGATTTACAAATTTGCTCTCTCCGACACCCCTTTGACAGGCGCAGACGCTCCACCACCATCAGCCCAAAATAGCCAGCTTTCTTTTCAGATACAAGGTCATGAGCGGATCCATCGTCTTCTCCAGGGCCTTCCGGTAGAACTCAGCAGCCTTCACGGAATCGTTTTTCGCCTCATGGATCCTCGCGATGTTGCTGTAATTCAGCGCCTCGAAAGAGGGCGCGGTACGCGTTTTCATCGCCAGGTCATAGGATTCCAGCGCCTTGTTCAAATCGTTCTTCGCCTCCTGGCTGGCGCCAAGGCCGCTGTAAGCTAGGGTCATCAAATCGCTTTCAGCAGAGGTGTTCCTGAGAAAATCCTGATAAGCGCCGATTGCGGCATCGTATTCACGGCGACCAAAATAGAGGTTTCCGAGACGGTAATAAGCCGTGACGGCCGCCAGGCTCCGCGGGTACCGGGAGATGAGATCCTTGTATCCTTTGATTGCCGCCATGTCTCCGGCAGGAGAACCCGCTTTTGCAGCGGCTTCAAAAATCTGGTTGTATATCTTCCCCGCGCTGGTCTGGTAATAGATCCGGTAGAGGTACCAGCCGCCGGCCAGCAGAGCGATCAGAATGAAGATTCCTCCCCCGGCATAGATTCTTGTCCGGTGCTGTTCGATAAACGCCCGGACACGGAGAAATAAAAGCTGAAGCTTGTCCGGCTCGTTCAGTTCATGTTTATCCATTTTTGCTGCCATGGTTTTCCCTATTCTCCTTTAAAGTTGGGATAAAATGAGCGGGTTTTATCCGCAATGACGGCCGGGATGCGAATGATTTTCCCGGCCCGGTCCGTGCAGGCATGAACCGTATACCCCTCTGTAAGCAGTTTTTCGCGTTTTTCATCCCAGATGAGGTACGCGAATTTCATGCTGGCCCGCTTCAGATAAGCAATCTCCGTTTCAACGAAAATCAGATCATCGTAATGCGTCGGAAGAAGATAATGACAATAGACCTGCGTCAGCGGCAGATTGAACCCGGCCGCCTCCACCTCCGTGTAGAGGATTCCCATATCCCGGAAGAGTTCGGTCCGTCCGACCTCGAACCAGCGGATATAATTGGTGTGATAGACGATGCCCATGGCATCGGTATCTGCATAGATGGCGCGGATCTTAACGGGTGATCTGTTCAAACAATCGCCTCCCGTTGCCGATAAAATTCTCCATGAAGCGATGTCCGGGAGAAATCATATTGCCCGACTTTTTTGCCTCGTTCTCCCCGAAAGCCACTCCCCGGGCCTGATTTTCGCTGTCTTGGGAAAAGAGGGCGGCAATCGGACTTGGGTCAGCGGCATGCGTTCTCAGGCGTATCGGTGTCGGATGGTCGCTCAAAACTGCCACACGGAACTCTCCGAACTGGGGAATCCCGCGCAGAACCGTCCCGACCACTTTTTCGTCGAAATCCTCGATGGCCTTGATTTTCCCCTGCAGGTTGCCTTCATGGCCCATCTCATCGGGGGCCTCGACATGGATGAAGACCAGATCAAGCTCACGAAGGGCCGAAAGGGCTTTTTCCGCTTTGCCGATATAATTGGTATCCGTGTATCCGGTGGCGCCGTTGACCGACAAGACCTCCAGACCGGCATAAACCCCGATGCCGTTCAACAGATCCACCGCGGAGATCATACCGCCGCGGATCTGAAATCGCTCCGTAATCTTCTGTAGCCGCGGCGCCCTCCCCTGCCCCCAGAGCCAGATGGCGGTCGCGGGCTTAAGCCCCCGATCTCGCCTATCCCGGTTCACCGAATGGTTCGCGAGAAAATCACGGGAGAGCTGCATCAGGCGTCTGATCGTATCTGCGCCCTCTCCCTGTGGAAGATAGGGCCCGGTGATCTTCCCGGTAATATCATGAGGCGGCGTAGCCGCAATGCCGACCTCTCCCCCCTTCCAGACCAACAGATGCCGGTAGCTGACGCCCGGATAAAAAATGAACGTCTCCGACCCGATCGCCTTGCCTAAGTCGACAACCATTTGCCTGGCTTCGACGGAAGAGATGTGACCGGCCGTAAAATCCTCCATGACCGGATCCGCGTCGTCGCTGAGCGTCACGAGATTGCAGCGGAAAGCGATATCTTCCGACGCGAGAATGATCCCCATGCTGGCCGCTTCGAGCGGTCCCCTGCCGGTATAGCAGAACCTGGGGTCGTAACCGAGGACGGCGAGATTTGCGACATCGCTACCCGGCGAAAGGCCGGGAGCGATCGTATCGATCAGTCCCAGGGTTCCCTTCGAGGCCATCCGGTCCATATGGAGGGTGCGGGCATATTGCAGCGGGGTCTTGCCTCCCAAGTCGGCAAGCGGTTCGTCCGCCATTCCGTCGCCCAGCAGGATCACGTATTTCATCAGCGTGTAATCCTCATAATAAAATAGATCCGCCGCAACTCTTCCTCCGCAAAGGCGGGCAAAGGTGAATGCATAACGCAGCTGCAGCCGGCCCTTGTGAAAGCAGCGGGATTGATTGCGGAACGGTTAGAGATTGTCGTCCTCGATTCGTATCAGCATGGTTTTCCCCATCACGATATCGAGACGGTCGATATCCTCCAGGGCCTTCCGGACATCCCTTTCCCTGGCCTTATAGGTGGTCATCACGATTGGAACGCCCCCCCCCTGCGTCTGCATTCGCCCCTTCTGGATGACGGTGGCGATGCTGATATCGTTGGCGCCCAGGATGCCGGAGATCCTTGAAAGTACGCCGGGGAGATCGGCGACGGTGAAACGGAAATAGTAGTTCGTCCGGATCTGGTCAAAAGGCATCAGTTGAATCTTTTCAATGGTTTCTTCGTCAAGAACCCGAGGGGGGACGCGACCGGCAATCCCTTTTCGTATATCGCGGGCGATATCGACGATGTCGCTGACGACGGCACTGGCCGTCGGCATCATGCCTGCGCCCTGACCATAGAGAAATACCGAGCCGGATGCGTCTCCGACAATGTGAAAGGCGTTGAAATTGCTGTTGACATTGGCGAGGAGGTGATCGAAGGGAATCATCGTCGGGTGAAGCCTTGCCTCGATCTCTGTCTCTCTGCGGATCGCTATGGCCAGCAGCTTGATACGGTAACCGAGTTCCCTGGCAAACGCGATATCCTGTTCACCGATTCGGGAGATCCCCTCCCGGTACAGATCGTCCAGATGAACCTTTTTCCCGTAGCAGAGGGAGAGGAGGATCGCCAGTTTGTGGGCGGCGTCGACCCCCTCGACGTCATAAACGGGATCGGACTCGGCAAATCCCAGGTTCTGCGCCTCCTTCAGAACCGTCTCAAAGGACCCGCCTTCATCCGTCATCTTGCTCAGGATGAAATTGGATGTTCCGTTTACGATCGCGGAGATGGACTGGATCCGGTTGGCGATGAGACTTTCCTTGATCGCCTTAATGACCGGTATCGTCCCGCCGACGCTGGCCTCAAAGCCGATATTGACCCCGTGTTGTACTGCGCACCGGAAAATCTCATCTCCATGCGTTGCCAGCAGGGCCTTGTTCGCCGTAACAACGTGCTTCCCCTGGCTCATGGCGGTCAGGATAAAGGTCCGGGCCGGTTCGTAGCCGCCCATGAGTTCGATGACAATTTCAATCCCCGGATCATTGAGGATATCGGCGGCGTCGGTCGTGAAAAGCGAATCATCCACCGTGATCTCCCGGGATCTTCGGATATCGATATCCGCAATTCTCTGCAGTCGGATCTCCGCACCGAGGCGCCCGGCGATGATGTCGCCATTCTTCCGCAGAAGTTTGATGACCCCCGTGCCGATAGTTCCAAATCCGATAAGCCCTATGGATATAACTTTTTTCATGGTCTTGTTCCCGGTGACCTGTTCAATAGCATTCGCGACAGAGTTTAAAAACGATCACTTCTCTATATCAATTTGTCCCCTTTTGTCAAAAGAATTCATCCGTCATCCGGTCTTGGCCATCGCCAGCCTGCCTCTCCAGCGGTGGAGCAACACTTCCCGGAGTGCGAGATGGTCGGGGTTTTCCAGCAGCGGATCATCCTCCACGAGGGTGAAGGCATCTGCCCTGGCCTCGCCAAGAATGCGGCCGTCGCGAACGACGCTGGCGATCCGGAAGTCGGGCAGGCCCGATTGCCGGGTCCCCATGAATTCCCCGGGACCGCGGATGGCCAGATCCTCTTCGGCGATCCGGAAGCCATCGTTGGTCTGTTCCATGATCCGGAGCCGCTTGCGCGCAATGGGGACACCTTGCGGCAAGGTGTCCCCGCCACGATGCGGCATGGTGTCCCCGGTCAGCAGGATGCAGAAGGAGGGGGTGTCACCTCGCCCTACCCTTCCCCGCAACTGATGGAGTTGCGAAAGGCCGAAACGTTCTGCATGTTCGATCACCATCAACGACGCCTCGGGGATGTCGATACCAACCTCGATGACCGTGGTTGAGACAAGAATGTTGATCATTTTATTGCTGAAGTCGTTCATGACCCTCTCCTTTTCTTTTCCCTTCATCCGGCCGTGGACGAGACCGACACGGCAGTCCGGAAAGATCTCGTTCCGGAGATGCTCCGCCATGCGCGTCGCATCCTTGAGGTCCAGATTTTCCGACGCTTCGACGAGCGGATAGACAATGAAGACCTGATTTCCTTTTTCCACCTCCCGGTGGATGATCTCGTAGACGCGGGTCCTCTGGGCCTCGGAAAACACCTTCGTCCGGACGGGTTTTTTGCCCGGGGGCATCTCATCGATCACGGAGACGTCGAGGTCCCCGTAAACCGTCATGGCCAGGGTTCGCGGAATCGGGGTGGCGGTCATGACGAGTACATCCGGGACCGGTCCCTTTTTCCGCAGCGCCGCCCGCTGAACAACACCGAAGCGGTGCTGCTCGTCGATCACCACGAGTCCCAAACTGTGGAAGGCAACCCCTTCCTGGATCAGGGCATGGGTTCCGACGACCAGATCGATTCCGCCGTTCTGAATTCGGTTCAGAAGTTCCCTTTTGTCTGTCGTCTTTATCCCCCCCGTCAGGAGTTCGATTCTGAGCCCCAGTTGTTCCGCCCAGACCCTCAGATTCCGGTAGTGCTGTTCCGCCAGGATCTCCGTCGGCGCCATGATCGCCGCCTGATGACCATTCTCACAGGCGGTGACCATAGCCGCCATGGCCACCGCCGTTTTTCCGCAACCGACATCCCCCTGCAGCAGGCGGCTCATGCACCGGATCGACGCCATGTCCTGTTCGATTTCCGAGATGACGCGCTGCTGGGCGGCGGTCAGTGTAAAGGGAAGCAATCCGTAGAATCTCCGAACCATTTCCCCATTTGTCCGAAAGGGAATCCCCTGTTCGAGGACCTCCCCCCTCTTTCTTAAGGCCATGCCGAGCTGGAAAAAAAAGAATTCATCGTAGATCAGCCTCCGGTGGGCGTCCGAACGCATCTCCAGATAGAGGTCCATCTTCTGATCGTTCCCGGGAAAATGGACCTGACGGACGGCCTCCCGGATCTCAATGAGACCCCGCTTCCGGCAGATCTCATCGGGTATGGGGCTCTGTACGAGATGGGCAAAATCGCGGACCACCTTCCACAGGATCCGTCGCAGTGTTTTCTGATGCAGCCCTTCCGTTTCCGAATAGACGGGGACGATTCTCTTGAAATGGAGGAGCTGGTCATCCTGGTCATTGAGGATCTCAAAATCGGGATGGATCATTTCCCTGTCGAAGGGGAATCCGGTGATCTCCCCGGCGAGGATGACCCGCGCCTCCGGTTTGAAGGCGCCCCTCAGGAAGGCCTCGCGTCCCTTGAACCACTTGGCCTTGAGGATTCCGGAGCCGTCATTGACGATCACCTCAAAGATTCTTCTTCGCCCGTAGAAACGGGAATCCGCCCGTGTTATTCGGCCCACGACGGTCTGCCGGATCCCGGGAACCGTTTCCGCGATCCGGGAAATCGTCCGACGATCCTCGTACCGTCGTGGAAGAAAATAGAGCAGCTCCTCGATGGTGGAGAGGTTTTTTCGGGCGAGCAGCGCGGCGATCCGGGGACCGACCCCCTGGATGAATTGGATCGATCGGGAAAGGAGATCCGGGGCATTCCCCTCCGTACGCGGCCCCGTCGTTTGTCCGCTATTCCTTGCTGTTGTTGGTGCGTCATGCAAGATGGTTTTCAGTTCGGATAGATGACCATTCGCACGGGCAAGCCTATCCTTCTTTCTTTCCGGCGTCAGGGCGTCGTATCCGTCGAAAAGCTCCAGCAGCATTGCCAAAAGCCTGTCGAGTTCATTCTGCCGCGGCGATCGGTCTCCATCACGCCGGATTCCCGCCTCCATCTGCCGCAAGAGTGAGGTCATGACTGTCCCCAGATTCTTAATCAGGGAGATGCGGTTATAGGAGTCACCCGATGCAAAGGCCAGCGGAGACTCGATTCTTTCCATGATATTATCCAGGGATTCCATGCTGCGTCCTATCCGGGTATCGAGAGTAATCTTATAATGATATCATGTACAAAGATGTATTCTTAGTTAACAGATATCCTTTTTTTTCGCAAGGAAAGAATTGACTTCCAACGGAATTTACGTTAGGAGGAAGGCGTTTCTTTGCAGGGATCGGCAGCGCTTCGGATATTCGATTGTTATTTTCCTTCACCGTTCAAGGGTTTTAAGTTGTTGGGGACACCTTGCGGCAAGGTGTCCCCGGCCTGGACGCGGCGAAACCCATTTTTGGAGTTCACATGCGGGAAAAGATCACATACAGGGACTCGGGGGTCGATATCGACCGGGCGAACTCCTTTGTCGAGAAGATCAAACCCCTGATCAAGGCCACCTCTCGCAGGGAGATGATGACCGGCATCGGCGGGTTCGGTGGTCTCTTCCATCTGGACATCAGCAAAATCAAGGATCCCGTCCTCGTCTCTTCGACCGATGGCGTGGGCACCAAACTCAAGATTGCGCAGATGATGAACAAACACGACACGGTCGGGATCGACCTTGTGGCCATGTCCGTCAACGACGTCGTCGTCCAGGGTGCGGAACCTCTCTTTTTTCTCGATTATATCGCGACCGGGAAGCTCTGCGTAGAGACCGGCGTCCGGATTGTCGAGGGGGTCGCCCAAGGGTGTCAGGAGGCCGGCTGCGCGCTGATCGGCGGGGAAACAGCTGAGATGCCGGGATTTTATCCGGATGGGGAGTATGACCTTGCCGGGTTCTGCGTTGGCGTGGTCGAGGCGGATAAACTGATCGACGGCTCAGAAATCCGCGTCGGCGACCGGATCGTCGGGATCGCCTCCTCCGGTCTTCACAGCAACGGTTTTTCCCTGGCCCGGCGAGTTCTTTTGGAGCAGGGTCAACTCCATCCCGAAGATAAAGTGGACGGATTCGATGAGGTTCTGGGTCTCGAACTTCTCAAACCTACGCGGATTTACGTCAAATCGATCCTGAATCTCATCAAGAACTTCAACATCCGCGGAATCGTTCATATCACCGGTGGCGGCTTTATCGACAACATTCCCCGGATTGTACCCGGCCCGTGCAGGGCCGTCATCCGGAGGGGAAGTTGGGCCATTTTGCCCATCTTCGATCTGATCCGAAGGGTGGGAAACGTCGATGAATACGAGATGCTCCGGGTGTTCAACATGGGGATCGGCATGATCATCATCGTCGCGGAAAAGGACCAGCAGGAGATCATGGAACGGTTGGAGAAGTTGGGCGAGAAGGCGTATGCCCTCGGGACGATTGAAAAGAGGGAAAACGATCAGCCGACGGTCTCCTTCATATAGCAACACGGCTGCGGTTGGAAACTCAAGAGCAGCATTTGCGGTGCGGACGGGCAACGGTCATGACGAAAAAAATTCCGGTCGGTGTTCTCGCTTCGGGAAGCGGTTCCAATCTTCAGTCTCTGATCGATCATATCGAGGCCGGAAGGCTGGATGCGGAAATCCGAATTGTCCTCTGCAACAACGCCGACGCCTACGCGCTGGAACGATGCCGAAAACACTGCATCCCGGCGCGCGTGGTCGACCATCGCGAATTCGCCTCCCGGGAGCTTTTTGACCGACGCATGATCGAGATCCTGAGCGCCTGCGGGGTAACACTTGTCGTCATGGCCGGGTTCATGCGGATTCTCTCTCCGGAATTTTTTCGGGCCTTTCCGCTTAGGATCATGAACATCCATCCGGCGCTTCTCCCCTCCTTCCCGGGAACCCACGTTCAGCAGAAGGCCTTGGATTACGGCGCCCGATTTTCGGGGTGCACCGTTCATTTTGCGGACGAAGGGGTCGATTCGGGTCCGATTATCATCCAGGCCGTGGTTCCGGTTTTCGATGAGGATACCGCAGAGAGCCTTGCCGAGCGGATCTTGAAGGAAGAACACCGAATTTATCCCCAGGCTGTACAATACTACGCGGAGGGCAGAATCGAGATCGCGGGCCGCCGGGTCCGGATCCGGAACGGCTGCGCGGCAACGGAAAAGGCGCTGCACAATCCGCCTCTGACCTTTTATTAGTCTTTGGGGACACGATGCGGCATCATGGCGGGGACACGATGCGGAATCATGGCGGGGACACGATGCGGAATCATGGCGGGGACACGATGCGGCATCATGTCCCCGTGCGGCGCTTTTTTATTTATTTTCCACCCTTATCGGTCCAGGTATGTACGATACGCTCATCATAGGTCGGGATTTGAGTTCCCTGATAGCCGCCGTGACATCCATTCGACAGGGGCGGGAGACGGTTCTCATCATTGAAGGGGATCCCGAGATGGCGCATCAGGAAGGGGGATACCTTTTTCCGTTCGATCCGCGCCCCGTTTCGGGGCTTGCGGATCAGCAACTGGTTTCCAGTTTTTTCCACAACCCTTCATCGCCTATAGCCGACGAACCCGCCATATCTCCGATGAATCCGGCGTTTCAGGTGATCCTCCCCGGCCACCGGGTGGACCTGATCCCGAATCAGGAGCAGCTGATCGGCGACCTGATCCGTGAATTTCCCGATCAGAAACGGGAGATCAACCGTTTCTATCGGGCCGTCGCGAAAGCCGGTCGCCTTATCGAGTATCGGCTCGAGGAAGACGCGGCCGGCGGCCCCTTTGATGGTAAGATGTTCCTGCGCCGTCTGGCCCGTTTCCCCGCAGAACTCGCAGCGCGTTATTCCCTGGTCCTCCCGGGGGGTGGTAAGGCTATGGCATTCCGAAGAATCATTCAAGCCCAGCTAAAGTTTCTGTCCCACCTGACCATGGATGACAATCAGCTTCCTCTGTCCGCGGCTTATCTCCTTTCCCTCCCCTCGCGGGGTCTTTTCTATCCGCGGGGGGGGGTGAACGCGTGGATGTCTCGGCTCCGTCGTGCTTTTACCGACCACGGCGGCATCCTCTGCGAGGGGTGTTCGGTCATCCGTATGGAGACAAAGCCGGAAGTCATTGTCGATCTGGAAATGGCAGGGTCGTCCTCAACCCTGCGCGGCAGGAAGCTTATCGTCAGCGCACAGTGGGAAAAACGGGATCTGCTGCTTCCGGTGCGAAAGAGGTTTTTCCGAAGGTTCCGTTGTTTTGATTCCATCCGGACCGCAGGGTATCCCTTTTACCTTCATATGGGCGTTCGTGAAGAGGGGCTCCCTGAAAAAATGGCGGCGTATGCCGTTGTGGTCCGGGATGGAGACGGTGTCGTGACGGATCGGGACCTCGTCTTCCTCGAAACAAGCCTTCCGGGGGAAACGGAGCGAGCCCCCGAGGGCCGGAGAGCGATCGCGGCCACGGTTTTTCTGGCTGATTCGCCGCTGCGGCTCAATGATCAGGAACTGAAGGAAGCTGCAACGAACATCATCGATTCCCTGGAGGGATTCCTGCCCTTTCTGCGGGAGAATATCGATTATCTCCATGTTGATAAGTCCATCGCAATCTCGCGCCGTTATCAGGAAATGGCCAACCGGAAATACCGGACCCCCAAGCGGCCGTTTTGGGGAATGACGACCCTCTCTCCCGAAACCCGGATCCCGAATGTGCTGCTGACCGGCGCCATTTTGAGAGCAGGTCTTGGTTTCGAGGGAGAAATCATCGCTGGAATCGATGCCGCCATGAGGGCAGGAAGAGAGGTTTAACATCATGCATAAAGAAATTCCTTATGATTTTACCATTCAGCGCCTGGGGGAATGCACCATCCCATCCCCCATAAACGTCAGCTATTTTACGCCGGATACCAAAAGGATTCTGTTCAATATCTATCTCGATCAGAATGCTGATGGGGACACCTTGCCGCAAGGTGTCCCCGGAATACCCCTTTCCCTCGAGGTGGCGGGGCCGCGCGAGAAGATCTTTTTCGATCCTTCCAAGACCAAAGCCGCGATTGTCACCTGCGGCGGCCTCTGTCCCGGGATCAACGATGTAATCCGATCGCTCGTGATGGAACTCTATCACCGATATGGCGTACGGAATACCATGGGCATCCGGTATGGCTTCCAGGGCCTGATTCCAAAATTCCGCCATCCCACCGTGGAGTTAACGCCGGATATAGTCAAGGACGTCAATACCATCGGAGGGTCGATCCTCTCTTCGTCCCGTGGGCTCCAGGACATCGGCGAGATGACGGATGCCCTCAAGCGGATGAATACGGATCTCCTGTTTTGCGTGGGGGGAGACGGGACGATGAGGGCGACCGAATGCATCACCCAAGAGATCACGCGCCGGGGTCTCAATATCGGCGTGATCGGCGTTCCGAAGACCATTGACAACGACCTCAACCTGATTCAGAAGACCTTCGGCTTCGATACGGCGATTTCCGAATCGGTCAAGGCCCTTCAATGCGCCCATGTCGAGGCCAAGGGCGCCCCCAACGGGATCGGTCTGGTCAAAATTATGGGACGCCAGTCGGGCCACATTGCCGCCGGCGCCGCTTTGGCGCAGACCGATGTCAATTTTGTCTTGATTCCCGAAGTTCCCTTTGATCTTGCGGGGGAGAAGGGTTTTCTCAAGGCCGTCGAGAGGCGTCTGCAGCAGAGTTCGCACTGCGTGATCCTGGCGGCCGAGGGGGCGGGGCAGGAGCACATTCGCCAGGAGGGTCAGCGCCTGGAAACGGATGCCTCGGGAAATCCCCGCCTGCTCGATATCGGGATCTTCCTGAAGGCGAAAATTGAAGAGTATTTCAGCAAAATCGGCAAGGAAATCAACTTGAAATACATCGATCCCAGCTATACGATTCGCAGCGTTCCGGCAAACGCCAGCGACAGCATGTACTGCGGCGCCCTCGGACAATATGCGGTTCACGCCGGAATGGCCGGAAAAACCGGCATGCTCGTCGGTCTGATGAAGGACGAATATGTCCATATCCCTCTCAAATTGATCAGTTCGGGTACGATGGTCGATCCGGGCGGAAACATCTGGATGAGAGTTCTTGAAGCCACGGGGCAGCCCCCTTCCATGAAAAACGACTAAAAATAGCTTGCAATTCAGCCGGATTTGATTTAGAAACCGGCAGCATTTCAGAGAGGAGCTTGGATATGTCGAAAATCTGTGAGATATGTGGCAAGAAACCGGTGAAGGGCCATAAGGTCAGCCATGCGAACAACAAGAGTGTGAAGATCTGGCGCCCCAACCTTCAGAAGATCCGGTGTGTCGACGGTAAAACGGGAGAGGTAAAGCGGGTCAAGGCCTGTACCCGTTGCATCCGTTCAGGCTTTCTCAAAAAGGCCGTCTAAAGTCGGAAAAGGGGACACCTTGCCGCAAGGTGTCCCCCCATACGGGCCGGAGCGGCTACTGCTTCTCCGGCCTTTGTGATTTGATCCTACCTCTGGGCGGCGGTCCGGATCACCAGCTTCTTCAGATCCGTCATCTTGATCTGGAAGGTCCCATACTTCGTCTGACCATAGGCTTTCTGGGTTTTGTTCAAGGTGAGTTCGGACGTTCCTCCGTCGCGCAGCTTCACAATACCGATCAATTGCTCCGCATTCACGCGGAAAGATACCTGGTCGATGTTATCGAAGGAAATGGTGTAAGTGCCTTCTCCCCTTTTCCCTTCCAGAAAGGTTGTCCCCTCGATGCTGGCCTCGCTGCATTCGGTGATGAAATCCATCTGGTCCACATAAACGACAAAATATTTCTTGACCGGTATGGGGATCTTCTCCGGGGTTGCCGGCCCTTGAAGCGAGCCCATCCCCAGTAGTGCAGGAATCGCCAGCAGCAGAAAAACACAGCCTATCCCTCTCTTCATGATGCCTCCGTTATGCCTCCGTTCAAAAAAACTACAAATTCCAACCCCCGTCCAACCCCGAATGAGCGGCTGCATGATAGCAATCCCGTGCATCAATTTCAAGATAAAAGAGGGGAATTCTCTCCTTGACAAGCGGTATCGCCTTGATATGATCATTACCGGTTTGGACGGCAGGCTTCGACAAGCTCAGCACGAACGGAATATCAATAGGTTACACCGTTCACCCTGAGCCTGTCGAAGGGTGATGCTGACTTTTTACGAGACCATCGATAGAGGGCAATCACGAGAGGCGAGTGGAAGCATGATCTCCGCAGGAAGACTCCCCACGACCCGCTGGCGCTTGCGGGAGGGAAACCGGGATATCGAAGATCTGCTGGTCCGGGAGTTAGGGATAAGCCCGATCATCTCCAGGATCATTATGAGCCGTGAAATCTGCGATCCGGATGTTGTTCGCCGCTACCTCTCCCCTTCCCTGCAGGATCTGCACAATCCCTTTCTGATGCAGGATATGAAAAAGGCGGTTGACCGCCTCATCCTCGCCGTTTACCGGAACGAAAAAGTGGTCGTCTATGGGGATTACGATGCCGATGGAATTACCTCCGTCGTCGTCCTTATCCATTTTCTCAGAGAGATTTATCCGGGAGCGACCTACCATATCCCCGACCGGATAACGGAGGGCTATGGTCTCAACCGAGATGCGGTCGAACGGTTCCGGTCCCAGGGGATCGGCCTGATCGTTACCGTCGATTGCGGCATAGCGGATCATGACGCAGTCGCGTATGCACGGCAATTGGGGATGGATACGATTATCCTGGATCATCATGAACTTTCCGACACCCTCCCCGCTGCGGCGGCGGCAGTCAATCCGAAGCGGGCGGATTGCCGCTTCCCGTTCAAGCATCTGGCCGCCGTCGGCATCGTCTTCAACTTTCTGATTGCGATGCGCGGCGCCCTCCGCCGGGAAGGGTTCTGGCGGAACGATGCCTATCCCAACCTTCGGGAATATCTCGATCTTGTGGCTCTGGGAACGATCGGCGACATCGTGCCGCTGGTTGACGAAAACCGGATATTCGTCAAAATCGGCCTCGATCTGATATCGGAGGAGAGAAGAATCGGTTTGCGCGCCTTGAAACAGGTTTCCGGGATGGAGCATCAGGTGATCGATTCGAGCAAGGCATCCTTCGCGCTGATCCCCCGAATCAATGCGGCGGGACGGATCGCCTCGGCCGGCGAAGCCGTAGAGCTCCTGCTCACCGAGAATCCGGATCAGGCCGAAGAGCTTGCCAGGAAACTGGACGGTTTCAACCGGAAACGCCAGGCGATGGAGAAGGTGATCTTCAATGAGATTCTGGAAAAGGTCGAAAAAGGGATCGCGGTCGGGGAGAGCGGGCCGCTCATCTTCGCTTCGCCCCGTTGGCACCCGGGCATCCTCGGCATCGTCGCCTCCAAGCTCGTCGATCGCTTCGGCCGACCAGCCATTCTGATCAGCCTGAAGGACGGGGTCGGAAAGGGATCGGGACGCAGCGTCTCCGATTTCAATATTTTCGAGGGGCTGAAACGCTGTCAAGCGCATCTTCTTTCCTACGGCGGCCACCACTATGCCGCGGGCATTTCGATCCGGGAAGAGGATATCGATCCTTTTTCAAAACTGCTCCGCGAGATCGTCCGTGAAAATGGCCCGGAACCCGATTTTGCGGTCTGCACAATCATTGACGCCCAGTGCGGTCTGATGGACATCACGCATGAACTTCTCTCCCAGATCGAGCAACTGGCCCCTTTCGGAAGCCGGAACCCGGAGCCGGTCTTCTGCGTCCGGAATGTCAGGGTGGCCTCTCCCTCGATTGTCGGGAACAATCATCTGAAGATGCGCGTCAGCCATGACGGCGTATCCCGGAACTCCATCTGGTTCAGCAGCGGACAATACCTTCCGGAACTCTCCGCGGCGGTCCTGGATATCGTATTCACACCGCAAATCAATACCTGGAACGGCAACGCGGATATCCAGCTCAAGATGAGGGATGTGGCCGTTCAACCGAATTCCTGAGTTGAAAATCCCTCAGCCCAAATCGCTTTCCGGATCGGCGTCACAGTCGTGCTGCTCGCACCAGATCTTGAGAAATTGGAGACATTCCGCTACATCCTTCGAATGGATCTCTTCCACCTCCACACGGCCCTTTCTCAGATATTCCCTTGTAAACTGATTGATCTTGACGGGTGACTCGACCAAAAGTTTAGCTGATTTCTCAAAAGGGCGGCCGCCGCTCCACCTCCCTTTCCCAATCGCATCGCCAGCCCCTGCTTTTCGCGGATCCATGTTTCCCATTGACAGGTACTTACTTTTTCTCTATTTTACTCCGGCGTGACGGCAATCCTGTCAAATTCTATTATGTAAGGAAACAAGTGATCTTCCGGAAATCAATAAAAAAAAGGATCATCCTTTCCCTGTGTCTGCTTTCTTTTTTCATCGTCATTGGTGTGCTGCTTTACTGTCTGTACCTTGCCATCCTGATCGATACGCGGTTTTCGGGAAGACGATGGAGCATACCTTCCAAAGTCTACTCCGACAGTACCCTGCTTTTTCCCGGGCAGCAGCTGAACCGGCCTCTCTTCATCAATAAACTGCGCCGTCTTGAGTACCGGAACATTGCGCATGCGCCGCAGTCAAGCGGCGAAATGCAGATTCTGGGATCATCAATGGAAGTATACCTCCATGACCTGGAGATGCCGGCGAAAAAGCAAAAAGGCTTCCCCGTGAAAATTGCATTCCGGAGTCAGGAAATTGAAAGCATCATCCGCAAAGATAACGGGGAAACGCTGCCGCTTTTGGAACTGGAGCCGGAAAAGATCATGCTGTTTTTCGGTCCCGAGAGGCAGCAGCGGCAACTCGTTTCCATCGATCGTGTTCCGCAATATCTTATACACGCTGTGCTGGCCGCGGAAGACAGCCGCTTCTTCGAACATCACGGATTCGATTTCCGGTCCATCCTCCGGGCCATATACATCAATATACGGCATGGAACGATCCGGCAGGGTGGATCGACACTGACCCAGCAACTGGCCAAGAGCTATTTCCTGACCCCGGAGAGGACGTTTACGAGGAAGATCAAGGAACTGCTCATGGCGCTCACGATGGATATCAAGTACAAGAAAAAAGAAATCTTCGAGATCTACCTGAATGAAATTTACCTCGGCCAGAAGGGGTCTGTATCGATCAACGGTGTCGGTGAAGCCGCCTTCTTCTATTTCGGGAAACCGGTGGAAAACCTCTCCCTCGCTGAAGCGGCGACGATCGCGGGTCTTGTCAAAAGCCCCGGCCTGTACTCTCCTTATGTGAGTGAAACAAAATGCCGGGAGCAGAGGAACAAGGTTCTCCACGATATGGAGAAACTTGGGCATATAACCCAAAAACAGATGGACGGCGCCGCTACAGAGCCGGTGAAGACGGTGGGCTTTACGGCGTATGGGAAAAAGGCGCCCTATTTTGTCGATTACGTTTCCAAACAGCTGCCCGCCCTCTACTCCCCTAAGTTCCTTTCTTCACAGGGGCTGTCTATCTATACTACCGTGGATACGCAGGTGCAGGAAGCGGCAGAAAACGCTTTGGAAAGGGGATTGGCCCGCTTGGAAAAGACCTATCCTTCCCTGAGGCGTTCCAATTCCGAGCGGAAACTCCAGGGCGCGATCATCGTCATGCAGCCGAAAACGGGATATATCCTCGCCATGGTCGGCGGCCGGGACTACTCGACAACCCAGTTCAACAGGGCGACCCAGGCGCGCCGGCAGCCGGGCAGCGCCATCAAACCCTTCGTGTACGTGACCGGCCTGGATCAGTTTACTCCTGCAACAGTACTCTCCAACGAGCAAAAAACATATGAAGTGAATGGGAAATCATGGAAGCCACATGGAAAGAGCTCTGATTCCGGAAAAGGGATACGGATGAGGGATGCGCTGGCGAGGTCGGACAATCTGGCCACCGTCGATCTGGCCATGAAAATCGGTCTTGACAAGATCGTGGATACGGTGAAAGCCTTTCAGTTTTCTACACCCGTGAAGCCGCAGCCCTCTCTCGCGCTGGGAGCGTATGAAGTCATCCCCCTCGAACTGGCAAGGGCGTACTGTACTTTTGCGTCCGACGGCGTAGAGCCGTATCCGTTGTCCCTGAAGACCCTTGTGGATGAAAATGGAAATGTCCTGGAACAGAGGCACATGACCATTCAGAATATCATCTCTCCGGCCAAGGCGTATGTCATGAGCGATATGTTGCGAAGTGTGGTTACCGAAGGGACGGCAAAATCCGCGAAAAACATGGGGATAACGTTTCCTGTAGCGGGGAAAACGGGAACAACAAACGATTACCGGGATGCCTGGTTCGTCGGATACACTCCCGATCTTCTGGTATTGGTGTGGGTGGGTTTCGATAACGGGGAGAGTGTATCCGCGGAAGGGGCTGTGGCGGCGCTCCCCATCTGGGTGGACCTTGTAAGAGCCATACCGCAGTACGTCTCGGCTGACTGGTTTACAATGCCTCCCGGCGTTGTGAAAGCAAAAGTCTGTTCGCAGAGCGGGCAATTGGCGATTGAATCCAGATGTCCTGAATCCATCGAAGAGGTCTTCCTGGCGGAAAATGTGCCTGCTCTATACTGTCAAATTCCGGAACACCAGTCTCATTCCCGGGAAGTGTTGAAAACATGGTGGAAAAAGCTGTGGAAGAGGTAGGATATGAACGGTAAAAAACTTCAAATATTGTTATCGTGTTTACTATGCCTTATTCTGTCAGGCTGCGCCGCAGTTGCTCCCGTACCGTCGAAATACCCGCCAAGACCGGCTTCCGATACGAAGGCAGAAAAAAAAGAATTGCGCGAGGGGAAGCCTCGTCCAAGGGAGGTGGCGTCCCTCCATTTAACGGAACAGGGGCAGATGCTTCTCGAAAGCGGTAAAGTCGATGAGGCCATCGGTGTTCTGGAGAGGGCTGTCAATATCTATCCCTCGAACGGGAAAAATTACTATTACCTCGCAGAAGCCTGGCTGAAAAAGGGTAATGTAATGCAGGCCAGGGAGTGGAATCGGTTGGCGGGGATGTATCTGGCGGGAGATAGTGAATGGTCACCGCGGGTTTATGAACAGCGCGGAAGAATTAACGTGCACAGCCGGTAATAAATTCTGATTTTCACTGTTCGGTTCCCTGTCCGGCGCCATAGGATATCGGGATATTGCCGAACTGTTCTCGACGCACTTCACTGCCCGTCCGGTCTTGGTACACGAGTTCATCAGTATCAAGATCGTATTCGGGGATGCCCGGGTCCTGCCACCGCGAAAGAAAATACCGATTCAGCGGGACATAGAGCCCACCGTGTTTCTGTTCGTTTCTGAAAACATATTCCGGCATATGACGCACGTTCTGGCCCGTATGATAATGCCGGAGAAAAGCGTAATCTCCGACAATCGCCAGCTTCAGGAGCGGCTGGTCCGGGTACAGTTTCAGCCTGACTTGCTTCTGGGCTGCCCGGAGCCCTTTCAGAAAGTTTATGCTTTGCATGATCTGCTCCCGGATCACCTCGGGTGTAATTTCCGGATCCGGGATGCTTCCCGCACGGCTGATTGCCCCCTCCTCAAAGGGATTGAGCAGCATGATTTTCGCATCGCGGCAATTCCCGACAGCCTCGAGCAGATCTCCTTCGGGTTCAACAAAGGACCGGTAACCGGTCGAGCCGATGATCATGAGTTCCCGTGCGTATCCCAGTTCCTTTTTCATTTTTTTCCTTCTTCTCTGCGCGAAGACTCCCCTTGACGGGGTCACCAGGACCAGGCCGGCGCTTTTCGCCATTTTCGCAATTCTCCGGTCTTCCCATCTGCGCCTCATGTCGTTGAAAAAAAGGATCAGCAGCACGGCTGTTACCATTTCCAGCGCTATGAGAAAGAGCTTCTCGTTCTCGATGAAGGCCCAGGCACGCAACAGGCTTCCGGCCAAGGTACTGAGCACAAAGGGAAGAGAAAGCGCAAGGGCCGTACTCAGGAGAACAACGATGACATGGTACGAAATACGTGCAAGACTTTTGAACATGTACTCCTCACGGTCCATATCAATTATTTGTGCAATTGTGAAAAAGGTTGACGGCTCTTTCGAGAAGAATCTGAAAGAGCCGTCATTGGCGATCCTTCCGATGGTGTTCAATCATGTCAGGACAGAACGATCATCGCCATGATCAGCGAAAAGGCTATTTCGGTGCCTGCAGTGTTGTTATTCAGCGAAATCCTGTCGCACAGCGAGGACATCAACCGAAGTTCTTCCCCCTGCAAGGTGAGCAGTTTCTCGGCCGCTCTATCGAGGACTTTTCTGTCTGAATTCCTGGTTTCCAGAACGGCCAATATTTTAGAGATGTTATCCTTGCCTGAGATCCCTGCATACCCATTTTTAGTCGCTTCTACGGGCTGATAGCCGAACGCCGCTGATGTACCGCCGATGATGAGGATACACAGGAATACAGCCGTCCAGTACGCTGCTTTTTTAAGAAAATTATGTTCTGTCATGGTGTTCCTCCTTTTATGAGTGTAATGACGACCTCGTAAAAAGTCTTAAAAGTCGTGAAAATGGGACGACCTCGTAAAAAAGGCCGCAGGCAAGGCGCGCGCGGTTCGACAGGCTCACCGTGACAGGCACTGAGCTTGCCCTGAGCTTGTCGAAGGGAAGGATGAAGCGCAACGCAGCATCCGGACTTTTTACGAAGCCGTCAAAAGTGACTTTTTCATTTTGTAGCCTCCTTTGTTTTGGCTGAAACCGGCTCAAGGTAACTCAAGGTAAAAGGAACCCTACTTGGCTTGTTCCCCCGGTGGCACGGATTAAGGTTTCATGGATATTGCCTATCGGCGCATGATACCACACTCTTCACTTACCCAGAACCTTCTTGACCTGGCCGATCTTTTCCTGAACTTTGCCGGCTATCTTTTCACCGGTACCTTCAGCTTCCAACTTTGGATTATCGCTTAGTTTCCCGGCGACCTCCTTGATCTTACCCTTCATTTGGTGAAACGTGCCTTCCGCCTGGTCCTTCGTGCTGGATTTCATGGTATTCCTCCTTCGCCTATTTCACGATCAGATTATTCTTTACGGATGTGACCCCTTTGACGCTCCTTGCGATTTGACCCGCTTTATCGACGGCCTGTTGAGAATTAACGAAGCCGCTCAGTTGAACGGTGCCCTGGTAAGTTTCGACACTGATCTGAAATGACTTGAGAAAATCATCTTCTGCAAGCAGAGCTTTTACCTTGTTCGTGATGACCGAATCGTCAACGTATTCACCGCGTGTCGATGTACAGGCTGCATAGGTGGCGATCAGCATAAGAAGCACTAAAAAGTGGATAACGATATTTCTCTTTTTCATAGCGGTTACTCCTCTCTGTGTAGTACTGCCAGAAACAACATTTTTGAATATTCTTTGCATTTGTTCATACGTGTCCCCTCCTTGAGGACTTTTAAATCTGTAAAGCAATTAGTGGCAAACCTTATTGCCTGCCACTTCCTGGAAACAACGAGAACTAGCGTTTCTTCATAGAACCTCCTCCCTTCGATTACCGCCCCTTTGAATCAAAAAAGCCGGGGCCGGTATCCTGTAGTTAAGATATTTCGGCAACCCGGCTGTCTCAACGCAACTGACGTGCCAGAGGAGAACTGCGGCTACTGCGAGAGTAAGGGCTTGATTGTGCAGGATAAAATGGAGAGAGTGCAACGGAGGTAAAGGGTAAACTGTCAGAGGCAGGCATCGTATTTAACAGAACCGTCAAATATGAAGACCCCTCGGTGAGACAAACAGTTGCAACCCTTATCTGTCTTTCATGTATTAACGGCGGATGCCGTATTTCCGCATTCGGCCGCGAAGAGTGCTGGGGTTGAGACCAAGGATTACCGCTGCCCCGGTTTCCCCCTC
>JAURXV010000154.1 GCA_030654195.1 Syntrophales bacterium
GGGAAACGGCTTCCCGGACCAGGATGTAACCGGGATCGGAAATCCCCGGGGTTCCCGCATCCGAGACATAGGCCACCTCCTCCCCCTTGAGCAATCTCGCTATCAGAAGCCCGCTTTTTTTCGCCTCATTCTGGTCATAAAGGCTGGTCAGCGGCGTGGAAATCCCATACTTCGCAAGAAGAATCCGCGTCCGTCGGGTATCCTCGGCCGCGATCAGCCGAACCTCCCTCAGAATCCGGATCGCCCGCAGGGTAATATCTTCCAGGTTTCCGATCGGGGTCGCCACCACATAAAGCGTCCCCGCCGTTTCAGATCCCCCCCGTGCCGGCGGGTTGAACGGTTCTTCCCTGATCGGCCGATCCTCACCGGCCCCTTTCTTCCGACCGCCCTCCCCATACTGATGAAGGTTTTTTCTCATAAACCGTGTTCATTCCCGCGAAAATGGGTTGCAAAAACGATAATTTGATTGACAGATAAAATCGCTCTGTGGTTTATAGCAGTGTAATGGGGGAAATGCCAGAAAAACAAGGCCCCCGGAAACCGGCATGTAGGGGGTGAAAGCATCCAACGTGATTCATTTTCTCTTTTGAGGGATAGACGACATGAAACGGATTCTGATCACCGGCGGCGCCGGCTTTCTCGGATCGCACCTCTGCGAGAGGCTTCTCGCAGCGGGAGAGGAGCTCCTTTGCCTCGACAATTTTTACACCGGCAGCAAGGACAACATCCGCCATCTGCTGGGAAATCCCCATTTTGAATGCATCCGTCACGACATCATCAACCCGATCTACCTCGAAGTCGATCAGATCTACAACCTGGCCTGTCCGGCATCCCCCGTCCATTACCAGTACAACCCGATCAAGACGATCAAGACCAGCGTTATGGGCGCCATCAACACGCTGGGGCTGGCCAAGCGGGTGAAGGCCCGGATCCTCCATGCTTCCACATCGGAGGTTTACGGCGATCCGGAGGTCCATCCACAACCGGAAGGGTACTGGGGCCGCGTAAACCCGATCGGTATCCGAAGCTGCTACGACGAGGGTAAGCGGGCGGCCGAATGCCTGATGATGGATTACCATCGCCAGAATCATGTGGATGTGAAGATCGTCCGGATCTTCAATACCTACGGCCCGCGGATGGCGGTTCATGACGGACGCGTCGTCAGCAACTTTATCGTACAGGCCCTCAAGGGGGAAGATCTCACCGTCTACGGCGACGGTTCCCAGACCCGCTCCTTTTGTTATGTGGACGATCTGATCGAGGGATTGATCCGGATGATGAACTCCCCGGAGGGATTCACCGGCCCCGTCAACATCGGCACGCCGCGGGAATTTACCATCCTGCAACTGGCGGAAACCCTGATCCAAATGACGGGCTCCGCTTCACGGATCATCTTCAAACCCCTCCCCCAGGACGATCCGATCCAGCGGCGGCCGGACATTACGCTGGCCCGCGAAAAATTGGGATGGGAGCCCCGGATCCAGCTTTCCGTAGGACTGGAGAAGACCATCGCCTATTTCCGGAGTTTAATTAGGGACAGAGCCCCTATTAATTCCGGAATTAATAGGGGCTCTGTCCCTAATTAAACTTAATTCTGCGAGGATGCCATGACTTTTGAAAAGACGATTCTCTGTATCGGAGCCGGTTATGTCGGCGGCCCCACGATGGCGATGATCGCCTCCCAATGCCCCCGCTGCCGGGTGACGGTGGTGGACATCAACCCCGAGCGGATCGCGGCCTGGAATTCCGACAACCTCCCCATTTACGAACCCGGTCTGGATGAGCTTGTCCGGGCGACGCGCGGCAGGAACCTTTTCTTCAGCACCGATATCGAGCAAGGAATCCGGGAGAATGAGATCATCTTCGTCAGCGTGAACACACCGACCAAGTCCTTCGGCCTGGGCGCCGGGATGGCCGCCGATCTTCAGTACTGGGAAAAGACCGCCCGCCAGATTCTGGAATTTTCGGAATCCTCCAAGATCGTGATCGAAAAGAGCACCCTTCCCGTGAAGACCGCCCTCGCGATGGAGAGGATCCTGAACTGCCAGGAAAACGGCATCCACTTCGACGTCCTTTCCAACCCCGAATTTCTCGCGGAGGGAACAGCCGTCCGCGATCTGGAGCATCCGGACCGCATCCTGATCGGCTCGCGGGAAACGGACAACGGCCTGAAGGCCAGGCAGACACTGGTGGATATTTACGCAAGCTGGGTCCCGAAAGAGAGGATCCTCACCTCCAACATCTGGAGCAGCGAGCTCTCCAAACTGGTTTCCAACGCCTTCCTTGCCCAGAGGATCTCCTCGATCAACGCCATCTCCGCCCTCTGTGAAAAGGCGGAAGCGGATGTCACCGAGGTTTCCCGGGCCGTCGGCATGGACAGCCGCATCGGCCCAAAGTTTCTGAATGCCAGCATCGGCTTTGGCGGCTCCTGCTTCCGGAAGGATATCCTGAACCTCGTCTACCTCTGCCGGAATTACGGTCTCGATGTGGTTGCCGACTACTGGGAGAGCGTCGTCAAGATCAACGACTACCAGCAGGAGCGCTTCATCCGGAACATGCTGGGGGCGATGTTCAACACCCTGGCCGGAAAGAGGATCTGTCTGTGGGGTTTCGCCTTCAAGGCAAACACGGGCGATACACGGGAAAGTCCCGCGATTTTCATCGCCAGGCGGCTTCTCGAAGAGCAGGCCGAGATCGTCGTCTCAGACCCGAAGGCCTTGGGGAACGCCCGCACCGACCTGACAGGTGTCCGGGGTCAGATCCGTTATGTCGAGGATCCGCTCCAGGCTGCGGAGGGCTGCCACGCGATCGCCCTTCTGACCGAGTGGGACCTCTATCGTAATCTCGACTTCCCGAAAATTTTTGATAGCATGGCCAAACCCGCCTTCATCTTTGACGGCCGGAACATCCTGGACCACCGCCGCTGCTTTGATATCGGCTTCAATGTTTATCCGGTCGGAAAACCGCCCTTGACGCACTTTTTAGAAGAAAGATGAACGAAACGATACACCTGAAACCGATCGGTCACGTCGTCTCGCCCCAACCCCATCGGCATAACCACCGTGAGGGTCATCCGCACCGGGACGGATCATCTTGAGGTGCAGGGGCTCGATACAATCAACGGAACCCCGGTGCTGGACATCAAGCCCTATTATCCATTGTGCGACAGAATCGAGAATCCCCGGACACCGGAATGGGTGGCCGAGCTCATGAAGGATTATTTCTGACCGGCTCACACTCTGCGGCACGCAACACTTCAACAAAGGTGGCGGGTGGATTGTCCGGATCAACCTGCTGAATATACGATGAAATGTGCAATAGCCTGACAGCATATTTTCCGTTCATGTAGGATAAGAACAATTTCCTGAAAGTCGCAAACCGCCAGCCTTGATAAAAATGCAAGACTTCAATCGGAAATCCTTAACATCTAATTGCCATTTGGTAATGGTTGAAGTATAAGAAATATCGGTTTGTTAAATAGGGGGATGTTTCTATGCAAGCCATGCCTATAAGAATCTTCCTTGTCCTGTTTATACTTGCTTTAATCTACCCATCTTCATTGATTGCGATCAAACAGAAAGCTTCGCCGCCTGAGATCAAGAGGGAGTCACCCACGCCGCCCGAAATCCCCAAGACCAATGCCAGCCAGAGGGAGTCGGCAGAAGTCTTACCCGGATTGATTGCTTCCCCGGAGCGGCGGACAGCCCTGGTGATCGGAAACAGCAGTTACAATACCGGCAGTCTCAGAAATCCCGTCAATGACGCAGATGATATGGCGTCAGCCCTCAAGCGCCTCGGTTTCGATGTCATCCTGAAGAAGAATGCCACACAGCAGGATATGGAAGACGTTATTCGTGACTTTGGCAACAGCCTAAAGAAAGGCGGCGTCGGCTTGTTCTTCTATGCCGGTCACGGCGTTCAGATATCTGGAAAGAACTTCCTGCTCCCTATCGGCGTAAAGATTGATAGGGAAACAGATGTCAAATATCGGGCTGTGGATGCAGACATGGTGCTGGACGAGATGGGCAATGCTGGCAATCCCATGAACATCGTTATCCTTGATGCCTGCCGCGACAATCCTTTTGGCAAGAGTTTCCGGACCGCCAGCCGCGGCTTGGCAATTATCTCCTCGGCACCTCGTGGGACGCTGATATCCTATTCCACAAGTCCGGGCAACGTGGCCGCCGACGGCAGCGGTCGCAACAGTCCTTATGCCGGATCTTTGATTAAGCACATGATGAAGCCGGGCATTCAGATTGAAGATGTTTTCAAGAATGTAAGGCAGGATCTGGGAAAGATGACACAAGGGAAACAGATTCCTTGGGAGTTGTCCTCTCTGGAAGGTAAGTTTTACTTCAATGACTCGGCAGGTGTTGGAGGCGATCTGGCCGTAGAAAGCAAGAGGGTTGACGACGAGCGGCAGAAAGTAGCGCAGGAAAGGGAATTACTGGAGAAGCAATGGGCACTTGACGAGGAGAGGGAGAAACTGGAAGCCCTGAAGCGAGAGCAGCCAAAACCGTCTCGTCCTGCCGTGAGTGAAACAAAAGAAGTTGCTATGGGGCCGAGGCCATCAGCCTCGTCAGCCAACGAGATTAAGAGAGATGGCCGTTTCATCGCCTATGACAACGGGACAGTCCTGGACACGCGGACGAACCTGATGTGGGCGGCAAAAGATAACGGTAGCAATATCAACTGGGCGAATGCCAAGAGCTATTGCGAAAATTACCGGGGCGGCGGTTATACGGACTGGCGGATGCCGACGCAGGATGAGCTGGGGGGTCTATATGATGCGGGCAAATCCCGGCCAGTGACCTGCAATACATCATATCGAATATATGTTGCCACCGAATTGATTGATATTACTTGTTTTTATCCTTGGGCATCAGAAACACGCGGTTCCGAAGCTGCCAACTTCAGTTTCTGGGGTGGCAAGCGGGTCTGGCATCAACAGTCATACGACAGCACCGGCCGGGCCCTCCCGGTGCGTTCTGGTAGATAGGTTATTATTGCCGCAGCCCTGTGCGCGAAGGCATCGGTGCAGAATAACTAAACAATAAAAAGGAGGAATGAATATGAAATCGTACATGAAGATGATGTTAGTTCTGGCTTTGGCATTACTAGTGATAGGATGTGCCACTGGTGGCCCTAGACCCGACGCGGAAAAGATGTTCTCGCCTATTAAGGTTACTACACCTTAATTGGCGGAGATGCAATTGTCAACTTCACTGAGGATTTCGCGAGCATGTCTGGCGTTGTGATAAATTGCCGAGAAGGAACGAACGATAATGCGCTAAATAATTCGCTCAAAGATGGACGCGGTATTAAACTGCCGTGCCCCTTAGCATTTATTTGAATAGCAAACCGTAATTATGACCTTCTATCCTAGACCGGTGGTGAGGATAAGCAGGTGCAACCGTATCTGTAACTTCCGTGTCCGCAAATCATCAATCATGACAAAAAAACCAGATCTCAATCGATAATCATTGATGATATCTATTCATTGTACTCACCATAACAGCAATCTCCCGTTCGTCCAATACCTCATTCGAGGCACAAGAGAACTGAATAGAAAATAGATCACGGCATACTCAACAGTACAAACGGTATTCATTGATCCTCAGTGATATAGCCCTGTGTAGACTCGTAGGTGTTGTGTGTGTCATGTTCTCCTTTGGCCCCTCCGCCATCGGCCTATTTGTGGGGAAATGCGTTACCTAAATAAGTCGGCATGGGTTCCAGTGCGTTCAAAGATGATCGCGCTTTCTTCTGTCCGGTAAATCAACAGCCAGTCCGGTTCAACGTGACATTCACGCCGATCTTTGAAATTGCCGATCAAGTCATGATCGCGGAATTTGCGATCAAGGGGCCTTGAACATATCGTCGGCGCCTTTACATTCGTAAGCCCCTTGTCCTCTTCGCTGTCCTGAAACGCTTTCAAGGTTTCTTCATTCGGTATTTCCACGGGAAAGGGTAGGCCGATGATATTCAGCCGAAGGCCAATTCGAATGCATTCCGGATGAGTTCGATTCGATGCCCTGCGGGCAGCAGTTTCACCGCCACGACATCAAACCTTGCCGGGCGGTGGCGCAAATGGCGTTCCGCAAGATAATGGACTGATATCCTTGAAATCTTCTTCTGCTTCTGATGACCGACAGCGAGTTGCGGATCTCCGTACGCGTCGGAGCGCCTGCTCTTGACCTCGACAAAAACCAGCGTCTCCCCCTCCTCGGCCACAATATCGATCTCACCGAAAAGACATCGGTAGTTTCGTTCAATGATCCGGTAACCGGCTTCCGCAAGATATGCCGCCGCCAGTTCTTCGCCCCTTTTCCCCGTACTGATTCGCATGAGCGTCATGGTTGTCTTCCTAAAAAACCGGAATCGTCAGAGCTGGAGCTTTTCATTGACCGGCAGATCGTCGATTCCGGCGACCCGAAAGGAGCGGCGGTGAATCTTGGAACGGCCGTATTTGAGGATCGCCTCCCGATGCTCCCGGGTGCCGTATCCCTTGTTCCGGAGAAAATTGTACTGGGGAAACTGGCGGTGATACATCTCCATCAGCCGATCCCGCGACACCTTCGCGACGATAGACGCCGCGGCCACGGAAATGCTCCTGGAATCGCCCGAGATGATGGTTTCCTGAGGCGTGTCGAGATCGATACGGTTCAGACCGTCGATCAGCAGATAATCGGGAGGGGGAGAAAGGGCGAGAACCGCCTCTTTCATCGCGATGAGCGTCGCCTGCAGGATGTTCACCGCATCGATCTCCGGCGCCTCGACGACGCCGATGCCGACGGAAACCGCGTCCCGCGCGATGGTCTCGTAGAGCTTTCCCCGTTGCCGGGGGGAAAGTTTTTTTGAATCGTTGATGGGGACACCTTGCAGCAAGGTGTCCCCATGTTCATATCCCGGCGGCAGGATCACGGCGGCAGCAACCACCGGTCCCGCCAGCGGACCGCGACCCGCCTCGTCGATCCCGGCAACGAGCCGGTAACCGCACCCATGGGCCCTGCGTTCGAAGCTGTTCATCCCTCGGGCCGCCCCGCCCCGCCTGCGATCACAACCTTGCGGCGTGATTCCCGGAAGGCGTCAAGACCTTCCGGCTTCCTTGATCTTGGCCTGCTTGCCCCTCAGGCTCCGCAGGTAATACAACCGTGAACGTCTGACCTTGCCCCGGGTGACCACCTCGATCCGGTCGATGGAGGGGGAATGGAGCGGAAAGGTCCTCTCGACCCCGACACCGTAGGAGATCTTCCGAACGGTGAAGCTGGAACGGACGTCTCCCCTTCTCCGACGGATGACGACCCCCTCAAAGGCCTGAATCCGCTGTTTCTGACCCTCCACAATCCGGACGAACACCTTGATGGTATCCCCCGTATTGAAATCGGGGATATCCCCCCTCATCTGCTCTTTTTCCAACATTTCCATGACATTCATAACGGCAAACTCCTTCTTAACCTTATACTTTATATTTTATGTTATCGCTTTTACGGATCAATAAACATATCAAGCCATCTTTTTTCTTCGATCGTCAAAGCCCTCTCCTTGAGCAGATCGGGCCTTCTTTTCCGTGTCCTCAGCAGGGCCTCCCTGCGCCGCCATGCCTCGATCTCCCGGTGGTTCCCGGAGAGAAGCACCTCGGGAACCTCCCATCCCCGATACGCGGCGGGCCTCGTGTAGTGGGGATATTCCAGAAGCCCCATCGAAAACGAGTCCGATGATGCGGACTCGCAATTTCCGAGCACCCCCGGCACGAGCCGTGACACGGCGTCCACGATCACCATGGCCGACAGCTCGCCCCCCGTCAGCACGTAATCGCCGATGGAGATCTCCCGGGTCGCCAGATGCGTCCGGACCCGCTCATCCACCCCCTCGTAATGGCCGCAGACCAGGATGATCTGCTGATGTCCCGCCAGTTCTTCCGCCATTTTCTGGCAGAAACGTTCGCCCTGGGGGGTCATCAGCACAATCGGCACATCCTCTCCGGTCACCGGTACGGACTGGAGGGTCCGGTCGATCGGCTCGACCTTCATCACCATGCCGCCGCCGCCGCCGTACGGTGCGTCGTCGGTCATGTGATGCCTGTCTTCCGCATGAATCCGGATGTCGTGCAGGTGAATGGCGATGAGGCCGCGATCCGCGGCCTTCTTCAGAAGGCTGCAACCACAGGGAGATGTGAACATCTCGGGGAAAACGGTCAGAATATCGAACCGGATCATGATTCAACAAAGCCCTTTCAGCAGCCTGACCACCATTACACCGCGATCCGTATCGATCTTTCTGACCACCTCTTCGACGGCGGGCAGCAGGATTTCCCGCCCTCCTCCCCGGCAGACATACACATCATTGCTCCCCGTCGGAAAGACGGCTTCAATCCGGCCAAGAACCTGATCTTCCTCGGTCAGGACCTTAAGCCCGATGATCTCGCTCCAGTAATACTCGCCATCCGGAAGTTTCACAATTTTTTCGGAGGAAATCCAGACAGAAGATCCCCGAAACCGTTCCGCGGCATCCCTGTCATCGACTCCTCCGAGTTGCAGAATGAAAAAATCCTTCCCGGCTTGCACGGCCACAAGTGGAAGGAAAACGGCCTCCTGAACGCTGCGGCCGACAAACAGCCCGGAGATGTCGTGCAGCGTCTCGGGCGATTCAAGATACGACAGCACCTTCACACGGCCCGTCAAACCATGCGAACGGACAATCCTGCCTATTTCAATGAGCTCCATGGGGGAATTATTCGATGATTTCAAGAACAGACCGTTTGCGAATCTTCGTGGATGCCGCACTCAGGATGGTCCTCATCGCCTTGGCCGTTCTGCCCTGCTTGCCGATGACTTTCCCGAGATCTTCCTTGGCAACCCTCAGTTCCAGGACGGATGTCTGTTCCCCGACGATTTCAGAGACCTCGACCATATCGGGGTTGTCCACCAGAGCTTGAGCCATGTACTTGATCAACTCTTTCATCGTCACAACCTCCACAGTCCCCAAAAAAACTAAATCCTGATCCCCCTCTTTTCCAGCAACTGAGATACCGTCAATGTCGGTTTTGCACCCTTCGCAAGCCACTGCCGAATGCGCTCCTCTTTGAGGGTCACCGCTGCGGGGTTCTGGTTCGGATCATAATTACCCAATATTTCCAAGAATTTTCCATCCCTGGGGCACTCGGAATCGGCCACCACCACCCTATACATCGGCTTGCCTTTTCCACCTATTCTTGTCAGTCTCATTTTTACCGCCATCCTCTGTAACGATCACCTCCTGATAATTAATTATTTTCGCAGAATGTAATATTTAACATATCTCTTTCCACATTAAAAGGGGAAATTGCCCCTCCGCATGGATTTTATCCCCCCCTGGGTGATGCGCCTCATCATTTTTCGCATTTCGATGTAATTCTTCAGCAGGCGGTTGACGTCCTGAACGGTCGTCCCGCTGCCCCGGGCGATCCGCTTCCGCCTGCTGCCGTCAATGAGCAGATGGTTCTGCCGTTCCCGGCGGGTCATGGAATCGATGATCGCCCCGATCCGGACCAGTTCGCCCTCATCCGGCGTCATCTCCTTGAGGGCCTTCATCTTTTTCATACCCGGGATCATCCCGAGGATATCCTGGAGCGGTCCCATCTTCCGGATCTGGGTCAACTGGCTCCGGAAGTCATCCAACGTAAATTCATTCTTCCGGATCTTCTGTTCCAGCGCCCGCGCCTCCCGTTCATCCACCGCCTCCCTTGCCTTTTCCACGAGGGTCAGGACATCGCCCATCCCGAGGATCCGGGAGGCCATGCGTTCGGGATGGAAGACCTCCAGGGCCTCGATCTTCTCGCCGACGCCGATGAACTTGATCGGTTTGCCGATGACGGCCTTGAGCGACAGGGCCGCGCCGCCGCGGGCATCCCCGTCCATCTTCGTCATGATCACGCCGTCGATCCCCAGGAGTTCATCGAAGCGGCCCGCCACATTCACCGCATCCTGACCCGTCATCGCGTCCGCCACGAAAAGGATCTCCGCGGGATGGATCAACGCCTTGATTCTTTTGAGCTCATCCATCATCGTCGCATCGATGGCGAGCCGCCCCGCGGTATCGACGATGATCACCTCATACCCATTCCGCCTGGCCTCTTCCACGGCCTGGACGCAGATCGCGATCGGATCCTGCGAGCCGGCGGCATCGAAGATTCCGGCCCCGATCTGCCGGCCCAGAACCTTCAACTGTTCCATGGCGGCGGGCCGGTAGACGTCCGCGGAAACCAGATAAACCTTTTTGCCCTGGGCGGCGACCAGGCGCGCCAGCTTGACCGCGGTCGTCGTTTTTCCGCATCCCTGAAGACCGGCCAGCATGATCGGCGCCGGAATGCGGCTGCCGAATTTCAACTGGCTGCTCACGCCGCCCATCAGTTCGATCAGCCGGTCATGGACGATTTTAACCACCTGCTGTCCGGGGGTAATGCTCTCCAGGACCTCCTGCCCGACGGCCCGCCGCCGGATCTCCTCGATGAAATCCCGCACGACCCGGAAATTCACATCGGCCTCAAGCAGGGCCATGCGGATCTCCTTCAAGGCCGCCTGGATATTCTCCTCGTCCAGACGGCCGCGCCCCTTCAGTTTCCGGAAGATGCCGTCCAGTTTATCGGTAAGATTCTCAAACATGACGACCTCGTAAAAAGTCATAAGAGTCGCGAAAATGGGACGGCTTCGTAAAAAGGCCGCAGGCAAGGCGCGCGAATCCTGAGGAATGAGGCGTACTGTTGCGTACGCCGCAATGACGAGGGATGAAGCGCAACGCAGCATCCGGACTTTTTACGTAGCCGTCAAACATGTTTGGCTCTCATAACGGACCCGTCTCTCTTGATTTTCCGATCCCGTTCTCAATTCCCGCCATTATTTCCGGAGGAGCGGACCACACACTTCATACCGTGGATTTTTCCGGCAATCTGATCGGCTGCCGCCTTCGCCTTTTCCCGGTTTTCAAAACCACCGACGATAACGCGAAACCAGGTCCCTTTGCCGGGAAGCTCCTTCATTACCACCCGAGAGGTAAAGCCCAGGGGGCTCAATTTCTCCATCATCTGTTCCGCTTTCCTGCTCTCCTGGTAAGCGGCCACCTGAATCTCAAAACGCCCCTTCTCCGGGGTTCCCCCCCCATCCGGAGCTGTTCCAGCCGGCATGGCCACCGAAGCCTTTGCCCCGGACTCCATCGTCGCTTTCTTTTCCGGCAGCGGGTTTGTCTTCTTCCCTTCCCCTTCCCTGCCGGGAACCGGGAGATCTGTATTCCCGATCGTCCCGCCGGCGGATGCCGCCGACGGCGCCGGCATCGCGGGTTTTCCCGTCAAAGCGGGAGGTGGCGCAGAGCTCTCCGGGGGCATATCCTTCACGGCGCCGGCCGTTTTACCCGCCGGCGTCCCCCCTTTTTTGCCCGCCAAGGTATCATAAAACGTCAGACCGAAGCCCTCTTCTCCGCCGGTCGGTTCGCCCTTTGCGCTCGATTCAGCCGGCGGCGGCACCCTTTCCCCCTGCGGCGCGGACGCAAACAGGCGATCATAAATCAGCTCGGCCATACCGGCGGAATACCTCTCCGAATAGGCCTCCATGTGCTTGCCAACAAGGATCCCCAGCAGGAACATCGAAAAGAGCAGCAGGGAGATCCCGCCGATAAACAGGATCAGCCCCAGTTTGCCCAGCCTAAGCTCGAACGCGCGCCTGTTTTTCGCCGCCATGGTTGATGCTCTCGCAAAAAATCGTTATAGCCTTGTATGGGGGACGGCTTCGTAAAAAGCTCCGCAGGCAAGGCGCGCGAACCCTGAGGAATGAGGCGTACATAGACGTCCGCCGCAATGACGAAGGGTGAAACGCAACGCAGCATCCGGACTTTTTACGAAGCCGCCATGATTATCCCGCTACATCTTCTCCGGTGTGGAGACCCCCAGCATGTTTAGGGCATTCTTCAGGACCGTGAGGACGGACCTGACCAGAAACAACCGTGCGCCGGTCAGGGCGCCATCTTCGGATATGACTTTGTTACTTTTGTAATAGCTGTGAAAAAGGGCCGCCAGATCGTTCAGGTAAAAGGTCAGGCGGTGGGGCTCCAGCGTCCGCGCCGCCCCTTCCACCACCTCGGGAAAGCGGGTGATCGCCTTGATGAGTTCGGTCTCCTCCGGCAGCCGCAGAAGAGAGGCGTCCGCCTCGCCGGCCGCCGGCGCCGCAACCCCCCGTTCGGCCGCCATCCGGAGGATGCTGCAGATCCGGGCATGGGCGTACTGGACGTAATAAACGGGATTTTCGTTCGACTGCCTCTTGGCCAGTTCCAGATCGAAATCGAGGTGGCTGTCGGAACGCCGCATCAGGAAGTTGTAGCGCGCCGCATCCCTCCCCACCTCGTCGACCACCTCGCGAAGGGTGACGAACTCCCCGGAGCGGGTGGACATGGCCACCGGTTTGCCGTCCCGGAGGAGGTTGACGAGCTGAACCAGGATTATCTTCAGGGCCTCCTTCTCATGGCCGAGCGCCTGCACCGCGGCGGACATCCTTGGGATGTACCCGTGGTGGTCAGCGCCCCAGATGTCGATCACCGTCTCGAACCCCCGCAGAAACTTGTTCCTGTGGTAGGCGATGTCGGCGGCGAAATAGGTCGGAGCCCCGTTCTGCCGGACGACGACCCGGTCCTTCTCGTCCCCGAAGGCGGTGGTCCGGAACCAGAGGGCCTCGCCTTCCCGATAGATGAAACCCTTCTCTTCCAGATCCCGGAGCAGCTTTTCGACCCCTTCGTCCCGGTAAAGCTCCCGTTCGCTGAAGTAGAGGTCGAAAACGACGCCGAAGGTCCGCAGGTCCTCTTTGATTCCTTCCAGGATGGCGCCCGCGGCATAATCGGTGAAAAGTGGAACGACATTGGCCGCGTCTTGGGCCAGGTGTCTTTCCCCGTCCCGCTTGAGCAGTTCTGAGGCCAGGTCGCGGATGTAATCCCCCCGGTAGCAGCCTTCGGGAAATTCCGCCGTCTCGCCCAGCAGTTCCCGGTAGCGCAGCAGAACCGACTTTCCCAGGTTGTCCATCTGGTTCCCCGCATCGTTGATGTAATATTCCCGGAAAACCTGATAGCCGACGGCCGCAAGGATGTTCGCCACGACGTCGCCCACGACGGCCCCGCGCGCATGGCCGATATGGAGCGGTCCCGTGGGGTTGGCGCTGACGAACTCCACCTGGACCCGCCGTCCTTTTCCCAGATCCGGCGATCCGTATCGATCCCCCTGCCGCTCGACGGCATCAAGGAGCGTGGTCAATCCCCCCTCCCGGACAAAAAAGTTCAGAAAGCCGGGACCGGCGATCTCCACCTTCTCCAGAACCCCATCGCGATCCTCGATCCCTTCCAAAAGGGTCTTCGCGATCTCGCGGGGATTCTTTTTCTCCTGGGAGGCGAGGATCATCGCAATGTTGGAGGCGTAATCGCCGTGGCCGGGATCCCTCGTCAGTTCCACTTCGATCCGGGGGGGCGCCACCGGAGGCAGGAACCCTTTGTCGATGGCCGCCTGAATCGATTGTTCGAGAAGTTTTACCAATACCTGTTTCATGCCGGACCAATCCTATATATGAAAAAAGTTGGCCGCAAGGCCAACCCGTCGCCTTATGAATTCATCGAAAAACGCGGCGCGCGAGGAGCGGCGCCCTCTCCGTTGCGGGTCGCCCCGAACCGCCTACGGCCCGGCCCGGCCTTTCGCCCGACAATCGATTGCGCTCTGCTTTACGGAGGGAGATCACGCCGGGTCAGCTCTCCCGGCACGCCCTTTCCGCCGCGTCGATATCCTTCTCCTTGATGGAAAGGTCGCGCGAATAATCGAGGCAGCGGACGCAGCCCGATGCGTCGGTCACGATGCTGTACCGCTTCTGGCAATTCTCTCGCCATGCGCAGATCGAGCAGTACCTCTTCTCCGTCCCCATGATCCTTACACCCACAGAGCAGCCTTTTCCCGTTGCAGTTCGGGCGTTACCCTATATTGATCAGGATTTGAAGTCAAGAAATTTGGATCCGTGCTTTGATGATCCGTTTTTCCGCCTTGACAATCGGATTCGGCTGAGAGTAAAAACATACTGCTAAGAGAATGAACCTCTCCGCAGCAAGCTTCGGGGAATATGACCCGAAGAGATTCAAACGAGGTTTTTGTCATGAAGAAACGGATCGTTCCATTCCTGATACTTGCCTTATCGCTGCAGTTGGCTTCCATCAGTGACGCCTCCTATCTCATTCGGTTAAAAAATGGCGGGCAGTTGGCAACCCCCGTATACTGGACTGAAGGCAAGTGGATCTTTTTTTTCTGTGTCGGTGGAACGGCGGGAATGGAAAGAAAGGAAATTGACAGAATCGAGACGCTCAAGACGGAGGATGGCGAGTACATAGATAAAACGCCGGCAAAGGCAGCGAAAAAAGAATTGCCGCCTCTGCCCCCCGCAGCGGAAAAGGCGAAGGGACCGGAAAACCCCCCGGAGGCAAAGGAAGAGAAGGTGGATTTGAAGGCGTATAAGGACAAAAAAGCGCAGATGACGGTTGAACTGGACGCGTTGCTGGAAAAACAGCGGGAAGCCGCCGGGAGGGGGGACAACGATGCCAAAGAGAAGATCATGGGGGAGATCAGGAACACCTCCAGTCAGATATACAAGCTCACCGACGAGGTGAAGGAAAAGAACAAGGGAAAACTGCCGGACGGGTGGTGGGAGAAATAGCCCCTCAGGAATCGTCGCTTATGTCTTTTCCATCCAGCTCAGATTGCGCAAGGGCTGGTTTGCCGTCTGATTGTTGACGGCGGAACTGCAATAGACGACACTGATATTGCCGCCGATCAGATCGGCGTCCGCGGAACCGCCCGCGATAATACCCCCCGTGATGTTCTTGTTGCCGCCGCCGGTGATTCTCACCGAGCCCGAAACGATGACAACCCCGTTCCACGCAAAGTCGCCGCTGGCGTCCAGATCCCCTTCGACGAGGAGAATCCCGCATCCCATGGATCCGCCGCTTAACGTTATGTCGGTTAAATTCGTGCCGTTGCTGGTGTTGTAATAGACAATGTTCTTTTCGCTGCAGGAGGACGGATCGTCCTGCGTCGCCCCCGGCGTCGGCGTCCCCCAGTTCATCCCCGTGTGGGTGGCGCTGGCGACATTGTACTGGTAGTCGGCGCCGCCCTTGAAACTGTCGATCATCGCCTGGACATCGATATTGGCGCCAGGATTGCTGACGATGCTCGGCGGCGTCCCGGTCGGCGACGTGGAACCTTTGATGATCGGGTTGCCGCTCATGCTGACGGTAGTGGTCGCCAATGTGGTGGTGATCCCCGGCTTGCTGGCGCCTCCGCACGAATCCGAACCGATGATATGTGTGCTTGTCCCCTGGATCGTGGTGCTCGCCTTCACATACAGGGCGCCGGGCACGGGAATGCGATTTATCGCCATCTCGACCTCGATTGTCTTGCTCGCGCCCGAGGCGGCGCCGTAACTCGTCACCAGATAGATATTCTCCCCCGTTGTCGTGTTTCGATCATTGAAGCCGTCCCCGTTGGAATCCCCCCAATAGAGAATATTGCCTGCCGTATCCGTCTTGTGGACGATCCGCACCGTGTAGGAGAGTGCCGACTGTATGCTCGTATAGGGACCGGGCCCGCCGATGGAAACGGACCACGCGGCGCTTGTAGGACTCGAATCGTCAATGCGGCCTGTCGCGCCTGTCGTTGGCGTAAAATTCTCCCCCATCCTTGCCCTTGCCTCTTCGATGCCTGCCTCGGCGGCGAAAAAGGCCTGATTGGCTGTTTTATAATTGGCGCTGATTTTCACGTTCGTCGTGCTCACCATGACGGCCGTCGTCCCGAGTAGCATCAACGCCGCGATCGTCAACAGACCGACGACAATACTCAATCCCTTTTCATCCCGGAGAGACTCACCCGGATATCGTTTAGCATGCTGCATGATTTCTTCTCCCGACCTCAATTGCCCACATAGTCAAGATTCCGAGGAGCGACGACGGACGTCAGCGTATAGGTCCTGTAACCCGAATTGTCAGAATAGTTGGGATCCGGCTTGGCCGTTCTGCCGGTGATCGTGATTCGAATGCGGCGGACATTGGCCGACGTGGCGGTCACATTCCCGTCTCCGTCCACGTACGCGAATGTAAAAGATTCCACATTCTCGACAAACGGTTGAGTATCGCTTCCTATCGTCCTGGTGATTCGTTTATTCGTCGCATCAAAGGCGTAGACAATGGTTTCCTCGTTGGACGTGTCGATGACCCCGTCGCCGTTGAGATCCGCCTTGATCTGGAGCTGTAATGCATTTACCGTGACGCCGTTAAAATTATTGGCGGTATTGGAATCGACGTTCACCCGGACCGGATCATATCCCGCCATGCCGACTTCCCTGACGATCATGTCCATTCCGGCCCTGACGCTTTGCTGCACATCCACAATACTTTCCTGATTGATGAATGTTCTGTTCTGACCTATAAAAACGCTGTACATGGCGCCAAGAACCACCAGGCTGACCGCCATGGCAACCATCAGTTCAATCAGTGAAAACCCCCCACGCCTGCCGGTGAGTCCCGGGAGTCGTCGCAGGCGCTTTTTCCCGCCCAATTCCTCCATGCCGCCGTACCTTTTCATACCGTTTCATACCGTGATCATTTTTTGGCCACAACGCTGCGGAGATTCACAAAGGACGGATGGGCCGGATTGGCTCCAGCCTGCCAGGTCCAGGTCACATTCACTTCGATCGTCTTCATGTCGGTCGCCGGGGTATTGTTCGTCACGGTCCATGTCCTGGTAAAGACGGATTCCACCATCTCCGTCCCTCCAGTCAAGCCGTCGTAATCGGTATTCTTTAACACTTCCATCTTGGCCCTGGCCAGGGTCGTCGCGGTCGTCATGGTCTTGCTGAAGGTATTCGTCTGCGTAACGATGACGGACGTGGACACAATGCCCAACACGGCCACAACGAAAAGGAGGGTGGCGATCGTGATTTCGATCAGGGTAAAACCGCGTGGTCCCACTCGCCTCTTTGAAATCGCCGCAGGACGTCTGCCCCCAACCCACCGGCCATCACAGGGCATACTCTGTTCTTCCATCCCCTGAAACATCATGAAAGACTCACCAGCCTCTTCCTTAATATTTTCAAAAATTAACCGACATTGCAATTTATGACAGGGACATACCGCACCGGTTGTCAATAAAAAACTTCCAATCCATGTGAACTGCTTCACACCTCCGGTGTGATTCTTCTGATCTTCCTTCCGCTTTTGCGTCTTGACAACCGGATTCGGTTTGGAGTAGAAAAACATGGGGGTATTTGCAATGAAGAAACTTATCCTGCCGCTGATAATCCTTACCTTATCCTGCCTGTTTCCCGCCGCCATTCGCGCCTCGTATATCATCCACTTGGAGAACGGGGGACAGTTATTGACCCCCCAGTACTGGGAAGAGGTTAATTATCTAAATTTTTATATTGCCGGGGGGGTGATGGGGATTGAAAAAAATTCCGTGAGGACGATTGAACGATCGACCTTGGACCTTGACGGAATCTATGAAGCCAGGACACCGGAAAAAAGCCCTGCCACTGTTGAACCCATAGCGTCGATACCCGCTGTTCCCGAAAAAAAGGAAAAAGAAACTGCAACAGATGACACCAAGAAAGATCCAGCGATTATGGGGGAATTCAAGGCGCTCCAAAAAAAGTTTGAATCAAGAAAAAGCATGTCTATCGATGAACTCAATGAGTTGAAAAATGATTTAACGGTATTGAGGGAAAAAATCGTTTCAGACCGTTTGAAGTATGACCACCTTGAAGAGGTGAATAAAATTGCCGACATGAGATTTTTTGTCAATGATCTCATCATCATAAAATCAAAAGACCGATGAATATCTGTTCAAAATAGCGGCTCGGGAATATGCCCGCCCCGGCAATTCATCCGTTTGTCCCATGGGGAGAAGCAGGCCGAATGTTCTGATGGATTCAAAATTGTTTCCATGATTGTTTGATAAACGGCCGAGCCGCGGTCGGCAGGCTGGTGTTGGCTCCATTATATATAATGTCTGAATTACCGCCACCGTTCGTATTATAAGTGGAATCCCCCAAGGTTGTCAGAAGATTATTTGAAGCATCCCTCGTCCGGGCAACCAGTATGGACCCTTCAATATCCCCATTGCCTCCTCCATATCTGAACAGCTTACCTTGTCCGATGCACATGATTAAGCCTTTGTAATTAAAATTACCATACAAGCTGAGTTGTCCGGTTACAATCAGAATCCCTGCGCCGGCAACAGGACCCAGGGTTGCATCTCCATTCACGACGACAATCTTTCTGTTTGCGGTGGTTCCCACTTGAGCGGCGGTGAGCGTGGTCGTGCCCGTCGTAACCACGTCGGCCATGGACATCAGTGTAGTGTACAGACCCTCGATACCGCTGACGGAATTCCAGGTAGGATCAATCGTCGCCGCTTCATTATTGATACAGGGAGGCGATGCGCACGTGTAATTGTTTATCCTGTTTATCGAGGTGAGATTATTGACCACCGCCGTCTGAGAAGCGGCCGAAGTAAGCGTAATTGCAGATTCTGACATTCCATCAACGCCCGAGGCGTTGGAGTTTCCACCATTAAAAGTCACACTGGGTCCCGGGAGAACAATCGCCCCGGGGAGGGGAGGCAGCGTTAGCTGTTTTACGACTTCCTGAACCACAACCAATGAATTATTCGGACCTTGGCCAAAGGATGTCAGCGTGACTCGAAGGTCTGTATCGGTCGTCGATGTTACCGTTTCAACGGGTGAGACTCCAGTTAGTGTTGCAGCGTTTGTGAGATAGACGCGATAAGTCCCGCCGCCAAAAGAGGTTTGTGGAACATAGGGAACGTCATCGGTAACAAAGGCACTATTGGCATAGAAATTAGCACTATCCGTACTGTTGGACAGTGATAGATTGGCGCCCGCCCTCGCAGCGAGGATCTGGGAGAGGGTGGAACCTCCAAGATTTCGGAGTTGACCCCTCGCCACTTCGATCCCCGCTTCCGCAATATATAAAGCTTGTGTGCTGGTCTTGTAATTACTATTGATTTTCATGTCCGTCGTGCTGGTCATTACCGCCGTCGTCCCGAGCAGCAATAAAGCAGAAATCATCATCAGGCTGACCACAAGAATCATTCCCTTTTCATCTCGGAGAGATTCGCGCGAATATCGTTTTACATTCATCATAATTCCCCCTCTGCCATCAAAAGGCAAGATTCCTCGGCGCGATGACGGACGTCAACGTATACGGCCTGTAACCGCCATTGGCGGAATAGGAAGAATCGGGCTTGGCCGTTCTTCCGGTTATCGTGATCTTGATCTGGCGTACATCGGCAGAAGCGGTAGCAGGCGTGCCGTCACTCTTAAGGTATTCGAAAGTAAAAGCATCAACATTTTCCACAAAGGATTGCGCCCCGGCGCCTATATTCCGGGTAATTTTTTTATTGTTAGGATTCGCCGTAGTGGCGTCGGATGCAATGGCGTATATAATATTTTCCTGGCTGCTAGCGTCGATGCCTCTAAAAGGCGATAGACAATTATTACCAGGAGGATCGTTACCATCCAGATCCGCCTTGATCTGCAGTTGCGTGCTGTTCACTGTCACGCCGGAAAAGTTATTGGAAGAATCGGAATCGGAATTCACGTTACAAGGATCATATCCCGCCATGCCGATCTCCCGTGCCATCATGCCCATACCCGCTCTGACGCTCTGTTGCATGGCCACAATTTCTTCCTGATTGCCTAAGGTCTTACTCTGAATATTAAAAACGCCATACATGGCGCCAAGAACCACCATACCGACCGCCATGGCAATCAGCATTTCCACCAGTGTGAAACCTCGGGGCCCGGCATACAAACCGCCCGCCTTGGAAAGGATATTATTTACGGAACTTTCTCTCATAAAATAATAAAATAAAATAATCGCTATCTGGCCACAATCGTCGTCAAGGCGACATTATGCGGCGCA
>JAURXV010000157.1 GCA_030654195.1 Syntrophales bacterium
CCACAAGAGCGCAAGACGGAAGCCTCCGAACCGGGCGCGGACATCCTCACAGACCGCTTTCGGCATGTCGCGCACCACGTCGTACATCAGGGCATAGCCATCAGCCTTGAGAACCCGATGCGCCTCGGACAATGCGTGGACGGGTTCCTTCCAGTGGTGGAGAGATCCGGTAGAGACCACGAGATCGAATGTCCCATCGGCGAAAGGCAAGGCATTCGCGCCGGCGACCCGCACTTCGATTCGGGGGTCCCGCCCGCATCTCTCCATATTCCGCTGAGCCTGCGCAACCATGGCGGGAGAAATATCAACGCCGACCAGCTTCGAATCCGGAAATACCTTCCGCATAGCCAACAGAAGGTGTCCTGGTCCGGTTCCGATGTCGAGTATGCACCCCGCTCCTCCGTAATTGGCTACGTCATGGGCCACCAGTTCGTAATGCCGAAGGAAGATCTCGCTGCTGCTCAGGGCGTTGTAGAGGACACTCCCCGGCCAGGGAATCCCTTCGGGATGAAACCGCTTCACGAATTGTCGCCAACGACCGCTCATATTGTTCAGGCCAACGCCGAATTCAGCGGCCCGGCAGGAATGTCACTGGGCAATTGAGTGCGGCACTGCTAATGAAACGCCACATGACTGCCGGGACCACTGGAATGACAGGTTGGGCTGCCTACAGAGCAACGGCCGCGTCCCAGCACGACACGAGTTCCTTGAGGGCATCGCCCGAACGCACAGCGGCACGGATGTTCTGGCCGGTTACGGGGACGATCAGTGTCTCTTCTCTGCTTCCGCGAAGCATCTCCTTGGTCACGGTCGTGGCGAACCCATTCCATGAGATCAAAAAACCGAGAGAGCATCTCCGCTTGCGGTTCTCAAGCTTCTCACGGAAGATAACGAACTCGTCTTTGCCACACTTCGACGTCCAATTCTTGCACTCCGCCAGAATGAGTGCCGATTCGCGCCGCAGACGGGGATCTGTGGCATCGTTAACGATAGATATATCGATCTCCTCGGTCGCAGTCCGAATCCTTCCAGTCACGGCAAAACCGGGGATTTGCTCGAAAAGCCTGCTCGCTAGTTCCTCGAGGCTTCGCCCCTTATCATCGGTGGATGTTGCGGTTTCGACCCTTTCTACAAGCTTGTCGAGCGCCTCCGAACCCCATCCCGAGAGCCGAGCGGCCACTTCAGCGATGCGCTTTCCGACATCATCCGCTGCGCGTTCGGCAGCTTCTTCAACTTCAGCGGAGATCTTCTTGGCCTCGTCGAAAGCCTTCATAGGACTGCTTTGGCCGGTCCGAATAGCAAAGCAAACGCGTATATACGCGCCGTCGTCATCGTAGTCGGTCAGTTCGATGTCGCCGCGAAGCCGGTGTCGGGTTTCAACCGCGCGGCGAACAAGGTCCATGTATTGCTCAAGGCCGAGGGGCGCATACCAGTACTTGCGTGTCCAGAGGTGCTCAGCCTCGCCTTCGATCAGCCCGCCCTTTCTGTAGAGGCGTCCATCCCACTCCATGTGGTACGCACCGTCCTTCAGTGTTCCAATCTGAACTGACACTCCCTCATGAATGTCGTCCAGCGTCAGATCCTTCAAGAGCGAGGCGGGGATGATGACGGGTTCTTCGTCTTCCGTCGCGTCTGCGAGCAGATGCTTCGCTTCCTCCAGTATCACGGCATGCTCCTTGTCGGCCTAACAGGAGCGTGAGCGGCCCGGGGTCTTGCCCGTGTCCGTTCCACGCTGGGGTTCGGCGCTTCAATGAAAGTTAGCGCATTTCCTTTTCTTCCCTCCAGCAGAAGCGGGTGCTATCCCCGCTTCTGCGTACGATGTCTTCTCTTGGCTTCCTGCTTCGATTCTTCGTTTTTGGCCCATGCAGTCCTGAAGCTCCCTAAAACGTTTTCCGTTGCCTCGGTGGCAATCGAGCCATCGAATTTCCCTGCGTTCTGTGCGTGGGTCAGCCAATTCACTAATTGCCACGTTGATTTTGAGATCGCTTTCAGGAAAGAGCGCAGCCGTTCATTGCTGCCACCACCCGCGAGGTGATCAGCGATGAGTTCACACCAGTCAATGAAATTGCCGCGCTGTGGTGCCTCCTGCCCCTCCGGTACCATCTCGGCATGCCCCAAACTTTGCGCAAGGAACAAAAGGCACTCCCTACATTTCATGCCGACGGACTGAAAATCTTCTGCCTTTTGGGCAGAAAAAAGAGTGGCACGCGCTCGTGCCAGCTTGTTCCAAAGTTGATTGATGTGGTCATGCTCATGTTCCTGTTCCTCAGACATCTCGGACTGCATCACGCGCGTGGTCACTCCAACATGGAACGAAAGGGTGTAGTCCAAACTCGGAAACAGCTTCTGCGAGTAAAGGTTGGTTGGATTGGTGATGACCCACCAGCGGGTTTTGTTCGTCCGCACATCCCATGCATCCATTTTTTGACCAAAAATGCTTTCAGAGGCTACTTTCTCAAGATGCCTCACGGTCTCGTCAGGCGCTTCACACTCAAAATAGGAACGGATGTGATCGGCCTCGTCATTGCCGGATTTAAGCACGTAGTCCGCCAAGGCTTCAGCGGGCATTGCACCGGGTATGACGCATTTACCGTTTTTCTTTTTAAAAGCGGGTGTGCGAGGACTGCGCTTCTCTCTTCTTGGGTTCATATATCTATTTACCTCCTGCTACAACTACCCAGCCGCCCCTGGTTTCGATGCCCACCTTGAGAAACGCTAACGGCGCGCACCGACGCTGTTGAACGGTCCGGTACATGCGCTTGTTGGGCATCCGCGGCTCTCTATTCCTTCGGCAGCGGCCGGCGCCAGGCTTCGTAAACGACCGCAACTTCACGCTTCCAAAACGTCGCATCGTCTTCGCCAGCTTGAATACGCCCGAGATCCTTGGCAAGACCGAAAAAGCCGGGCCCAGCCTTCCCGTTCACATTCACCGCGATTGCGCTAAGCATCGGTCGCCCAGCTCGGACTTCGTCTTCAGAAATCTCGCCGAGGATGTGGCCAGTTTCTGCACCCATGTGAGCCCCATTTGTCGGAAGCCCCATGATCACAGCGATGTCCTGGTAGGTGGTGACCCCGCGGTACTGAGCAGCTCGAACAAGATCGGTCAGCACGTGAACGTACGTTGTTGTGCCTCTGTACTTGTCCTTCACGATAGTCATGACTGTTTCTCCTTCCTCGGCCGCTCTGCCTACGCATCTTTTACGGCTTTTTAAACCAGTGATTCGTCTGTGTGATGCCTCCCTCTTCGCCGGTCTTGGGGTTCTTCCACCGCTTCTCCTGTGGGAAAAACAATTGACATCGCCGGTCGGCGGGTGCGTTGGGATACTTGCGGTCCAAGGCTTTGGGCGAACCGGGACATCGGCGGGAAGGATGCGGTCCGTTTTCCCGGGCGCGGCTGCAATCCGATGGATGGAATCCGTGTTTTGTGGCGCTCTCGACGCGGTCATTCCCCTGCCCCATGATTCTGTTGAAGCTTGCGGAAGGAACCCGATTGCTGTTTTACGATGAAACAAGCCAGCCGAAAAGCGGGTCTACTGAATCACCTTATATGCGATTTGTCAACGATTTTAAGGATGATTATTCGGTCGGGGAATATGATCACGGCGACTTCCGCCAACGATATGCAACAGGTTTGACGGCGGTGCAAGATTCGGCGCCGTCGTTTTTTTCCCTTGACAGGACGGACTCCATTTCATTAAGAGTTTCAGTCAATGAGCGCCGGTCGTCTCCCCCGGAGAGGCCGGCTTTTTTATGATATAGGGGCATTCATGGCAATCTACCTCAAGCTCTTCCTGACCGCGCTCTTCTGGGGCGGCACCTTCACGGCGGCCAGGGTCGTTGCGCAGCACGTCGCCCCCTATTCCGCATCGTTTCTGCGGTTTTTCACGGCGTCCCTTTTCCTGATCGTCATCATCATCATGAAAGAGGGGCGGATCCCCCGCCTGCGGCGGCATCAGGTCATCCCTGCGGTTCTTCTCGGCATGACGGGGGTCTTCGCCTACAACGTCTTCTTCTTTCTCGGCATGCAGACGATCGCCGCCGGCCGGGCCTCCCTCATCGTGGCCACCAATCCGATCTTCATTTCGCTGTTGTCCGCCCTCTTCTTCCGGCAACGGCTGGATGCCAAAAAGGTGATGGGCATCTTCCTGTGTCTGACCGGCGCGACCATCGTCATCTCCCGGGGAGATCCCCTTTCGATCTTCACCGGAGGCGTGGGATGGGGAGACGTTTACCTCCTTGGCTGTGTCGCAAGCTGGGTCGCCTACTCCCTCATCGGCAAGGTCATCATGAAGGACTTCTCGCCGCTCGCCGCAGTCACATACTCCTGCCTCATCGGCGGCGCCGCCCTGCTTGTCCCGGCCCTTCTGGAGGGTCTCTCCGGCCGGATCGGGGGCTTTTACCCTTGGGATTGGATCGGCATCCTCTATCTCGGCTTTTTCGGAACGGTCCTCGGATTTTTCTGGTATTATGAAGGAATCCGCGCAATCGGCCCCTCCCGGGCATCGGTCTTCATCAATTTCGTTCCGGTGAGCGGCGTCTTTTTCGGCTGGCTGATGCTGGACGAGGCCGTCAACCTCTCCCTGCTTGCGGGCGCGGCCTTGGTCATGGCCGGCGTCTATCTGACCAATCGCCCCAGTTGACGGGTTTTGGCAGAAATTCAATTGACAGTCTCCGCGAAGGCGTATAAAAATCGATCAACCGATGAATGACCCTGCAGCAAGCTGCAGGGTGTCAAAACCCAAAGGATCTTCCTCCGTAGCAAGTTGCGGGGAATTATCAAGTTAAAAAGGAGGTCAGAAAATCATGCAGGCTTTGTTTACATTGACATCTTCGGAATCCAAGAGGCTCCTCGGCAAAGCCGTCGCGGCGATGCCCGAGGTGCAGCAGGCGAAGAACAACGGGTATCTGGTCGTCGGGCGGGGTTCAACCAACGCATTCATCTTAGAAGAGCTGATGAACAGCCGGATGGAAAAGGAAAAGTATGTGGCCGGCCAGATAATCAAGGGGGTGTTTTGCGTCCTGGGGCCGGGGCTGAGGACAAAACCGATCACCTTCCACAAGGGCGAGGTCCTGAATGTGGAACCGGGCGCCGTCATCGACAAGCTGACACCCGGCGATATCATGATCAAAGGGGCCAATGCGGTCGATCCGTTCGGGAATGTCGGCGTCGTCATGGCGGGTCCGGGCGGCGGGACGATGGGCCAGTTCTACATGGCCCTGAAAGCGCAGGGAGTCGCATCCCTCTATGTGGTCGGTCTTGAAAAACTGATCCCTTCCGTGGAAGAAGCGGCCCGGTACGGCGGGAAGATGATGCTGGGACGGACCATCGGCTGCCGCACGGGGATGGCCTGCATCGCGGACGGCCGGATTGTGACGGAGATCGAGGCCATCGAAACCCTCTTCGGCCTGAAGGCCATTCATTACGCCTCCGGCGGCTGGGGGGGAGCGGAAGGTTCCGTCACGCTGATCGTCGAGGGGGAAGAGGACGAGGTGAACCATTGCCTCGACCTCATCGAGGGGATCAAGGGCGAGCCGCCCCTGCCCGCCGTCAAGGAAGCCTGCAAGGGCTGTGGCGCCCCGTGCAGTTTCAGCGGAAAGGACGTACAGGAACTGCCGGCCTATCTGAGATAGCAACGAGGACGAGGAGGCCGGGCGATGGGAATCTTCCGGGAGGCGAAACCGTGCAACGGCGCGGCGGTCGTCGCCTCATGGAAACCACCGGAGGTTCGGGAGGCCTGTGCCGCCGCGTCGATCATACGATCCTCCGGACCGATTTCGCCGGCGGACGGAAAGCCTCCATGAATGATCCGGACATCCAGAAAATGAATGACGAGCTCGCCCGGAAATTCGGGAAGATCGAGGCCGATCTCGTCGCCTGCGGGGGAGTCGGGGAACTCTTCGAGAGGCTGCTTTCGGGAAGCGGGGAGGCGTTCGGCATCCCCTTTGTCTGGCTCTCCATTCTCCGCAACCCGGAGACGGAAACCCTCCTCCGGATATTGAACGATTCTGAACTTCTGCGAAACCGCCTGAACGTGATTGAACCGTCTTCTTTTCTGGAGGTCTGCCCCGACGGTCCCTCCTCGGTGATCGCCTCCGGGGATCTCAGACCCTTCTTCCGCCTGATGCCTCCCAACGTGAAATATTTCATCCGCTCCCTCGCCGTCGCCCCCCTCGCGCTCCATGGACGTCTGATCGGCAGCCTGAACCACGGTGACGCCTCTCCGGAACGATACCGACCCGGCATGGGCACCACCCTGCTCAACCATCTGGCGGCGACGGTTTCCAGGCGCCTTTCCGAGCTCCTCCCGCCGGCAGAGAACGGCGCCGCCGGACCGGGGGAAAAACGTGAGGCGTGATTCGCCTTGCCCCTTGCTCCCCATCGCGCCGCCGCGCTCCGGCAACCTTCATCCTGTACGCCGCTGCGGTTCTGTGGTAGAGAGCCCCATAATGCATCATGAAGCGAACCTCAGAAAAAAATCTCACGGAAAAACCGGCAGGCCGCACGGGAAGCAACCGGCGGGGAAAGCCCGCCGGGGAAGAGATAAACGGCCCTATCTCCGGATGAAACCGGAGGCGGAACCGTCGTTGAAGCCGGTCTTTGCGAAGATCGGGAAGCCCGCGGCCGCGACGTTCCGGCCGGACCCTTTTCAATTAAACGCCCTCGAAGCAATCCGGGAGGAAGACTGCCTGGTCATGGCCCCCACCGGCTCCGGGAAAACCTGGATCGCCGAGGAGGCGATCCGCTCCGTCTTCCTCAATGGAGGGCGCTGCTGGTACGCCTCTCCTCTTAAGGCCCTGACCAATGCCAAATGGGTCGAATTCGGCAACCATTTCGAGTCGGCCAATGTCGGCATCGTGACCGGGGATACGAAGGAAAACACCGACGCCCCCATCCTCGTCGGAACGACCGAGATCCTCCGGAATCAGCTCTACGACGCAATGCACAGCGGTCGGAACCTGAACTGCGACCTCGTCATCCTCGATGAGGCCCATTTCTTAGGGGACCGGGATCGAGGGGTCGTCTG
>JAURXV010000169.1 GCA_030654195.1 Syntrophales bacterium
GCGGTGTCGGTTATGCATCTGCAAACCGGCATCGGAATTAAAATCTGCGAAAGGAGGTGACATATCGATGAAAAAGGTATCTGCTATTATTCTTTCAACGCTTTTCTTCATGACGTTATCGTTTGCAGTTGTTGGCTGCAAGAAGGCGGAAGAGCAGAAGCCGGCTGAGACCGCTGCTCCGGCTCCCGCACCTGCACCGGCTCCGGCCCCTGCGGCGGCTCCGGCAGCGCCCGCAGCGCCTGCGGCTCCTGCAACAAAGTAGGATCGTAAACACCATGAAAAAGACGGCCGGCATCCGCATGCGGCCGTTTTTTATTACCTGAAATACCTCTATTTTAAACAAAATTATTTTTGACGGCAACGGGCATGCTGTTGTATGATCCATGCCGTCGATGCAACCCCGCCGGCATCGGGTTTCAAGTTGAAAAACATCCGTCATTGTCAGGATGAACGAACCGGAAGAGGAGGTAAAGCCATGAGCAAAAACGGTGATTTTATTGCAGGTTTTGTCGTTGGTGGTCTGATCGGAGCGGTGATCGGTATACTGTACGCGCCGAAAAGCGGGAAGGAAACCCGCGAGGAGATCGGGCAGAAGGCCGATGAACTCCTTTCCAAAGCGAAAGAGGAGTACGGCCATGCCGTTGAAAAGAGCCGCAAGGCTTACGAGGCGACCGTAGAGCGCCTGAAGGAACTGGAGGAGACGGCAAAGGAAAAGGTTGAGGAGGTGGGCGAAAAGGTGGACGAGCTGGCCGGCCGGGGGAAAGAGACCTTGCTGGATGGGAAAAGCCGGCTGAAGAAGGCCATCGAAGCGGGGGTCGGCGCCTTCCGGGAGGAACAGAATAAACCCTCTGAACATCCAATGAAGGAGTGACGCCGTGACCGACAGCATTTTGATCCTATTGAGTGTTGCCTTTCTGCTTTTCGCCGGACTTTGCGTTCCGTTTCTCATTCAGATCCTGCGTACGGCAAGGGAGATGGCCTTCACCCTCCAGGTCCTCAATCAGAGACTGCCGCTGATCATGAAGAATCTGGAGGAGATCACGACCAACATCAACCGGACGTCGACCACCGTCCACAGACAGGTCGCCGAAATTTCTCTGACCCTGAGGCGGATTCAGGTGATCGTTGGCCTTTTCCTCGGACTGGAGGAGGTTCTCCGGCGCCGGATGAGTTTTCCCTTTGCGCGCACCCTTCGGACCTCCATGGCGGTGGGCAGGGGGGTCCGGGTCTTTATCGACTGCCTCACGGGCGGTGGTCCGGAAGAAAAGGGCAGCCGTTCGTCATAGGTCGCCTTGATTGGGGATAAAACCGCGGAACCAGGCAACCGGAGGGCTGATATGGCCAGTGTAACGTATGGGAGCAGGGGGGGACGGGTCCGGGTCCAGACTCTTCAGGACAAGGGCAGACCCTCCAGGTCGGCCGAAGAGGTCGTCCGGGAGATCAAGGCGTCGCAGCAATCCGGCGGGGAGGAGTACCGGGAGAGGGCTTTGTCCCTGCACGGTCTGATTTGCGGCCGCTGCGGCAGAGAGTTTGATGCGGCGAACCGCCACCTCCTGACCGTCCATCATAAAGACGGCAATCACCACAACAACCCTCCGGACGGAAGCAATTGGGAGAACCTCTGCGCTTACTGCCATGAGGATGTCCACAGTCGGGGGGTGCTGGGAGATTACATGGAAGGAATGGCCGCCTCCCGGGAGCAGGTTGTCGTCTATCGAGATGAAGCCGCCGCGGGGGGGATGGGCGCCCTCGCCGATAAACTTAAAAAAGCGCTGGAAAAAAAGAGATCATAACCGTATTCATAACATAGGGAGGGTCTGAGATGGGGAAGATGTTGTGGGAGCCTTCGGAGGAACGCGTCAGGAACAGCAACATGTACCGCTTCATGTCGTTCGTAAACGACCGGCACAAGCAAACTTTCGCCGATTATGACGGTCTGTATGCCTGGTCGGTGAGCCATATTCCCGAATTCTGGGCAGCGGTCTGGGATTTCGTCGGAATCCATGCCTCCCGGGTCTATGACCGGGTGATCGATAACGAACACAAAATGCCCGGGGCAAAGTGGTTTCCGGGCGCCCGTCTGAACTTTGCGGAAAACCTGCTGCGCTTCCGGGATGATTCCGTGGCCCTTATCTTCAAGGGCGAGGATCACCCGACGGTGAAGATGACTTACGCCGAACTGTATGATGAGGTGGCCAGACTGGCGAAGAGTCTGAAGGCGTGCGGAGTCGGGCCCGGCGACCGTGTCGTCGGATTCATGCCGAACATGCCCGAGACCGTAACCGCGATGCTCGCCGCGACAAGCATAGGGGCAGTGTGGTCCTCCTGCTCTCCCGATTTCGGGATCAAGGGCGTGCTGGACCGTTTCGGGCAGATCAAACCGAAAGTCCTTTTCGTCGCCAACGGATACTTTTTCAAGGGGAAGAACCTCGATTCGATTTCCCGTGTGGCGGAGATCATCAAGGATCTTCCCTCAATCGAGAAGGTCGTCGTCGTTCCCTATACGGAAAACGAGCCGGATATCAGCGGCCTGCGCAATGCCGTCCATTATAGGGATTTCCGGGCGTCGGAAAACGGTCTGAAAATCCAGTTCGAGCAGCTCCCGTTTGAACACCCGCTCTACATCATGTTCACCTCGGGGACGACCGGTCTTCCGAAGTGCATGGTGCAGAGCGCCGGCGGTATCCTGATCCACCACCTGAAGGAACTGATCCTCCATACGAACCTCAAGC
>JAURXV010000173.1 GCA_030654195.1 Syntrophales bacterium
ACGCTGTCCAGCAGAACCACCAGGTCATATCTGGACTTCTCGTGGCGGTGGGCAATGACCTCATCCACGGTGGCATACGCATGCTCCCGGCAAAGCCCCACGATCCCCTGGTGAACACGGCGGGGCGCCAGCTTTTCCAGCCGGTTTCTGCCGCTGCATTCCACGGGAATCCGATGATCCGCGGCGAGCTTCAGGATCTTTTGCACCGCTTCCCCTCCCCGTCCCTCCGCAACGAAGATTTTTTCCAGCATCGCGGGATGCGAAAGGACGACCTCCAGGAGAGGGTTGATGCCATAAATCATCTGCATGACATCCCTCCGTAATCGGTTCCTTGAGAACCTTCAAGGCCCGTTGGCGCTATCTTTCGTCTCCAAGCGCAAGCCCCCGTGCGATCTCCCCGACGATCGCATCCGCCTCGCCTGCGGGATCGGACGCCTGACGGATCGGCCTTCCGACCACCAGATAGTCGGCGCCGCACCTTACGGCCTCAAAGGGGGTCACGATCCGTTTCTGATCATCGCCCGCCACCTCCGTAATCCCCCGGATCCCGGGGGTCACGATCAGAAAGTCCCCGCCGCAGGCCTTCCGGATGGCAGCGGCATCCACCGCCGACGCCACAACCCCCGACACCCCCGCATCCTGGGCAAGACGCGCCAGGTGAATCGTCGTCTCGCCGGTTCCCCGGCCAAATCCGAGGATTTTAAGATCGCTATCGTTCAAACTGGTCAGAACGGTCACCGCGAGAACGACCGGCGGCCTTACCCCGGATCTCTCCGCAAACCTCCGCACCGCGCCGACCGTCTCCATCATCATCTCTCGCCCACCGAGGGCGTGCAGATTGAACATCGCCACCCCAAGTTCGGAGGCGGCCTCCGCCGCCCGAACCACGGTGTTGGGTATATCATGGAACTTGAGATCCAGGAAAACCCTTCCGCCGCGGGCATGGATCTGTCGGACGATCTCCGTTCCGTACCGGACAAAAGACTCTTTCCCCACCTTGAACAGACCGACGTGATCCCACAGCCGATCGACCCAGGAAAGGGCCTCCTCCAGCCCCCCGCCGATGTCGAGGGCAAAGATCAACCGCTCCCGCGGGAGATTAGTCGACGTATTCATCATCGCCGATAAATTCGGTGTCATGCGGTATCGATTTGAAATTTTCTTTGACCCTCTCCAGGTGTTCGGGATGGGCATAACAAACCTTTCCCGCCGCAATCTCCCGGAGGGCAGTCACGATCTCCCGGTTGTTTCTCGTATCCGTCAGGGGCTGAGATCCTTTCAAGAGCTGCCGGGTCCGCTGAGCGGTCAGCAGAACGAGGGCAAACCGGTTCTTTGCCATCAGCAAAGAGTCTTCCACGGTAATTCTGGCCATCGGGTGTACACCTCCAAATGATTAATGTGATTCGTCTTTGAAAAATGCCTCTATTCTTTCCGTAAAACGATCCCGCCGGGATCTTTCGGCGATATATACAGCCCGAAACCGATCGACGGCATCTTCCAGGCTATCGTTGAAAATAATATAATCATACCACAGCGCCTCCCGGATTTCATCCAGAGAACTTTGGAGACGGTGTTCCATGACGGCGCCGTTTTCCCCTCTTCTCGACAGCCGGGACTTCAGCTCGGAAAGCGAAGGGGGCAGAATGAAAATCAAGACCCCCTGCGGACACTGTTCCCGAATCGCTTTCGCGCCGCGCGGCTCGACATCCAGGATCAGGTCGTATCCCTGTTTGAGAAAGGCGTTCATTGCCTTTTTCGACGTCCCGTAGAGCTGACCGTAATTCTCCACCCATTCGACAAACTCCCCGCGGGCAATCCGCTCCCTGAACTCCTCCGTGGAGATAAAGTCATAATCTTTTCCGTCGGTCTCCCCGGGACGGGGCGAACGGGTGGTGCAGGAGACGGAAAAACGGACATTGGGGAACATCTGCAGGATCTCCCGGCAGATCGACGTTTTCCCCGCACCGGAAGGGGCAGACACGATCATCAGCAAGCCCTGGGACTGTTCGACCGGCATCTCATTCAATATTCTGCACCTGCTCCCGCAATTTTGCCAGTTCGCTCTTGATCTCGATGACGTTCCGCGAGATCTCCGCATCCCCGCTCTTGGAACCGATCGTATTGATCTCCCGGCCCATCTCCTGGATCAGGAAATCGATCTTCCTTCCGGCGGCGTCCGCTCTCTCAAGCAGATCGGTGAACTGATCAATATGGCTGCGAAAACGGACGATCTCTTCGGTAATATCGCTCTTCTCCGCCATGATCGCCACTTCCTGAAGCAGGCGCGCCTCGTCCATCACCATGCCGCCCGTCAGTTCCCGCACCCGGTCGGTGAGCCGCTTCTGATAGTCCAGAACCACCTGCGGCGCCTTCCCGGCGATTCCTTCCAGAAAACCGGCGATCAGATCCAGACGCGCCGTCAGATCGCGCTCCAGGCTTTCCCCCTCCTTTTCCCTCATCTCCGTCAGCGTCCGGATCGCCTCCGCGAGGATCTCTGAAAGCCCTTCCCACAGGACCGCCGGGTCCTGACTCGTCTCCGCGGGAACGAAGGCGTCCCTGAAACCGGCCATCATCTCCAGCGTGATCTTGCCTCCGAGATGGAGTTCCTCCTTCATCTGGTCGAGGAGGGCATGGTAATTGCGGACAAGCGGCAGGTTCAGGGTCAAACGACCGGCGATCTCCGCGCCCTCGTCGCTCTCCATACGGAGGGTCGCCTCGATCCGCCCGCGGGAGAACTGCTCCCCAATCCTCCTCTTGATCTCGCCCTCCAGCGGAAGAAGCATCCCCGGCAGGCGCAGCGAGATCTCCAGAAAGCGGTGGTTGACGGACTTCATCTCGATCATAAACTTCCTGTCCGAAAGGACGGCCTCCGCCTTGCCATAACCGGTCATACTCTTAATCATCAAAATTCCTCATCAAAAAATTCCCCATCGGAATCGGAAACGGAAGCCTCCCCCGCCGTGTTCCCCTTGAGCTGCATCCGATACTTTCCCCGGATACGGGTCAACATGCCGATCACCTCCCCGCCGGCGTAATCCGGATAGGTCCAGGGAAGGGAATGAAACGATTTGTCCCGGTAGATCAGGGTCAGATCGGCGTAGATCCCATCCCGGAGATAGGGCCGATGGGCATACCCCTTTCCGGTGGCCAGGATCAGATGGGCCATGGCCAGATAGCCGGGATCGATGTTCACCCGTCTTTGCCCCTCCGCCTGCAACCTCTTCTCCAGAGCGTTCGTCCAGACCTTGACGTCCGGCAGCGACTCCGGCCGGATGAGCCGCTCAAAGGCGACAAAACGGCGGATCAGGGAACCTCCGAATTCCTTCTCGTAATAGTCGGTATAGGCAAAAGGCGCCGGGGCGCTGATGAAATCCGCCCTTCCATACCTTTCCGACAGGATCCGAACCGCGTCGCCGAGCAGTCGATCATCCCCGGAAAAGAGGCTGGCCATCAGCTTGACGGCATCCGGCGGCTGCGGATCACTCATAGGGCCCCTCTCAGCTCCTCCCGGGTCACGGTCGCCGTACCCGCCTTTCCCACCACGATCCCTGCGGCATGGTTGGCCAGATACGCCGCCTCGCGGAAAGAGGCCCCCGCCGCCAGGGAAAGGGCCAGAACGCCGACGACCGTATCCCCGGCGCCGGTCACATCAAAAACCTCCCGGGCTTGCGTCGGAAACACCGTGTGTCTTATCCGGCCGTCCTTCTCGAAGAGGCTCATCCCCTCTTCCCCCCGGGTCATCAGCAGGGCCCTGAAATCGTACTGCTGAAGCAGCTTCATGCCGACACGGATATGATCTTGGCCGTTTTGCATCTCTTCCCCCGCCGCGTGACCGGCCTCGTAATGGTTGGGGGTGATGATGTCGAAACCCTGATACACGGAAAAATCCCGCTGCTTCGGATCCACGCAGGTGAAGATCGGACGGCCGGCAATCACCTTCCGGATCCCCTCGAGAAGGGGACGGGTCACCACCCCCTTGCTGTAATCCGAGATCACGAGGGCGCCCAGATCATCCCGCAACGATTCGATGTAGGATAGGATCTTCCGGATGCTTTTCGCCTGCACCGGTTTGCGCTCCTCCCGGTCGAACCGGACCACCTGCTGGCCGTGCGCCACAATCCTCGTCTTGAGCGTTGTGGGACGCCCCGTCTCGACGACAATGCCCTCCGTATCCACGCCCCGACTGCGGAACTCGGTCAGCAGCCGTCTTCCCGTTTCGTCGGAGCCGACCACCCCGGCCAGATGAACCCGGCCCCCCATCGCAAAGATGTTGTTTTGCACATTGGCTGAGCCTCCCAGCATGAAGTAATCCTTCTTCACCTCGACCACGGGAACGGGCGCCTCTGGGGAGATCCGGGAGACCTTCCCCCAGATAAAGTGGTCCGCCATGATATCCCCGACAACCAGGACCCTGGACCGGGGAAAGTTTTCAATGATCGCAAACGCCCGCCTGTTGCTCATGATCCGCTTCATAGAGATCCCGCCATCCGATCCGGTGAGAAAAGGTCATATTTCATGGCCGCTTATCTATTCTTACGGGCGGCGTTTGTCAATCATTTTCTCCGAACCGTCCGCCGACAGGCAAAACATTCCTTATTGACTTCGGGGGGATATTCGAGTAGAAACATCAGCATCATCGGGGGTTCACCCCGGGATATCCATCCGCCAGGACAGGAGCCGATCATGGTTCGTTCCGCACTGCTGGTCATGCTTGCCGTCGCCGTCACCGCCTTCATGTCGGCGTGCGCTTATCTCTTCCCGCTCATCTCCCCCGGTGAGAACAAGGCGCACAAGATCGCCAACCTGTGGGCGAAGATGCTTCTCGGGCTCACCGGCATCCAGGTGAATGTGATCGGCCGCGAAAACGTGCTGATGAACCGGCCGCAGATCTTCATGGCCAACCACCAGAGCGATTTCGACATCCTGATCGTCCTGGCCCACATCCCCGGCCAGTTCCGCTGGATCGTCAAGAAGGAACTCTTCAAGATCCCGATCTTCGGCAAGGCCATGAAAAGTGCCGGATACATCGAAATCGACCGGCAGAATCACGAGAAGGCGATGAAAAGCCTGGAGGAGGCAGCGCAGAAGATCCGGGAGGGAAAATCGGTGGTCACCTTCCCGGAAGGGACCCGCAGCAAGGACGGGACGGTCAGGCCGTTCAAACAGGGCCTGTTCCACCTCGCCATCCAGGCGGGGGTCCCCATCGTGCCCATTTCAATCATCGGGGCCCATGAAATCATGCCGAAGCGGACCCTGAAGGTGAAACCGGGACGAATCACGATGATCATCGACCGGCCGGTGGATGTCTCCGGATACACGATTGAAACGAGGAGCGAGCTCATTGAGCGGGTCCGCGGCGTCATTATCCGTAACGTTGACAACGGCAGAGCCCCCGACGGGACGCCTCCCTCAACAGGCGGTGGAAAGGAGACCGAATGACCCTGATGGAAGCCGTCATTCTGGGTATCGTTCAGGGGCTTACGGAACCGCTGCCGGTCAGCAGTTCAGCCCATCTGGTCATCGTCCCCGCACTGGTCCCGGGATTCCGGCAGCCGGATGTCGCCTTTGACGTGCTCCTCCATCTCGGAACGCTGCTGGCCGTCATCTTCTTCCTGAGACGGGAGATCGGGGAACTCCTCGCCTCGCTGTTGCCCGGCAAAGGGCCGGTGGAAAACGCGCCGGGGGCCGATACCGGCGAGAAAGCCGCCAACCGCAGGATGGTCTTGTTGCTCGCGATCGCCACGTTCCTGACGGGTGTGATCGGCATCCTGTTCAAGGACCGGATCGAGCGCCTTTTCGAATCGGTGGAAACGACGGCCTGCATGCTTTTGATCACGGGGATTCTGCTTTTTCTGTCGGACCGGGTGAAAACGAACCAAAG
>JAURXV010000174.1 GCA_030654195.1 Syntrophales bacterium
CTCTTATGCAAAAGAGTTATTTAACGGTCGCGAGGGAGAGCGGGAATCTCTGGGATTGTCTGGAGAAAACGAGGGCGGCGGATCCGAACAATTACGACATCTATTTCCCGATGGGCCTGCTCCATTACCATCTCGATCAGCTCCCGGGCGTGACCCGCTTCCTCTCTTCCATGCTGATTACCGCCGGAGACCATCACAAAGGCATTCAGGAGCTGGAACTGGCGATGCAGAAGGGGGATCTTTTCCGCGAGCTTGCCCAGGCGGAGCTCTCCTCGGTTTACATCAATTACGAGAGGCAGCCGGCCCTGGCCCTGGCGATGACCGTGGACCTCAGGGAGAGGTTCCCCCGAAATTATAACTTTTCGTTTTCGCTGGCCATCATCTTTTCCGAACTCGGGAGGTTCGACGAGGCCTATGCCATCGCCCGGGATCTGGAGAAGGGGATTCAGGCCGGGAGCCCTCCCTTTGCCCCCCAGCTCCAGTCCCGTTATGATCATCTCCTGGGACGGATCCTGTTCAATCAGCGGGAATACGCCCGGGCGGGGGAATATTTTCAGAAGGCCCTGAAGGATGCGGCGCTCTACAACGCACGGGTCCGGGCTTCGGCCCTGCTGCGCCTGGGGATGATTCACGACGTCCGCCAGGAGAGGAAGCGGGCCGAGGAGTATTACAACCGGGTGTTGGAGGTCGAGGGCGGGGAAGGGGTCGCGCAGGTGGACGCCAGGCGGTATCTCAAGACGCCCTACTCTCCTTCGCCGAAAAACCCGGGCTCGTAATCCAGGTGTAGGATGCGTCTTGACGCACCGCTCCTTTTATCGGTACGTTACGGTTTCCGCCTAACGCACCCTACATCTCTGGATGCCGGCTTTCGCCGGCATGACGGTTTGGGGGGCTTTTTTCGAGGTCGTCACGAAAGTGCCGCTGGAAAAATCGGCTGAATTGTATTATTACTCCGGCAACCAAACATATAAAATGTCATGCCGGACCCCGGATCGCATCCGGGGCAGGTTTTGATCCGGTATCCAGTCTAATTCTGGATTCCCGCTTTCGCGGGAATGACTACTTTGAGATATATTGTTGCCGGAGTAATAAGCAGCCTGCATACCGGTAAAAGATCGTTCCGCCGTACGACTTATCGACGCTCCATCGGGGAATGTGGCATGGGAAGTAAAAATAAATACTACGTCGTAATCAAGGGCTACCGGCCGGGCATCTATACCGCCTGGTACGGCCCCGGGGGCGCCGAAGAGCAGGTCCGGGGTTATGCCGGGGCCATTTACAAGGGCTTTGTCACCGTGGAAGAGGCGCGGCGCTGGCTGGAGAGCACGGCGGTAAAGACCCGGAAAGCTTTAGGCAGGACACAGGCCGCCGCCGAACCGGCAGCGCCCTCTGCCTCGCCGGGGCTGATCATCATCTATACCGACGGCGGCTGCGCCGGGAATCCGGGACCGGGAGGGTACGGCGCGGTCATCATCGACGGGGAGCGCCGGAGCGAACTGGCGCAGGGATTCCGCCGGACAACCAACAATCGCATGGAGCTCATGGCCTGCATCGCGGCGCTGGATACCCTGGAGGCCCCGGTAGACGTTATTCTGCACAGCGATTCGCGGTACGTGGTCAACGGGATCAGCATGGGCTGGGCCCGCAAATGGCGCGCCAACGGCTGGATGCGCACGAAAATCGATGCGGCCGAAAATGCCGACCTGTGGGCAAAGCTGCTCGATCTGTGCGACCGGCGCCGGGTCCGGTTCGTCTGGGTCCATGGCCATGCCGGAAACCGGGAGAACGAGCGGTGCGACAGGCTGGCGACCGGCGCCGCGCAAGGCCCTGACTTGAAAGAGGATCACGCCTATGTATGGGGGCACACCCGGGTTCCGGGCTACCCTCCGGATGAGACGGCCTGAGTCGCGCCGCCTTTCCCCTTGACCACCGCGAAATTTTCCCCTATAGGCTCATTATACTGCTGAAATTCCGGCCCATCGTCTTAAGCCGCCTCGATCGCGCCTTCCGGATCTTCAGCCGACGGACCGGGTCCGCTCGCCTTTCACCGTAGCGGAGCATGACTTTGTCTTCGCGAAAGGAGTTCGCCATGAAAACCGACCTTTTCTTCTACACGGGCACAGGCAACTCCCTCTGGACGGCCAGGATGCTGGCAACAGAACTGGGTGACGCCGAGCTCATCCCGATTTCAGGCACTTCCGGGGATCCGATCGTAAGCGGGGCCGAGGCGATCGGGATCATCTTCCCCGTCCACATCTGGGGGCTGCCGCCCAGGGTCATTTCCTTTGTGGACGCGCTGGAGAAAAACGGGTCCCGGTACCATTTTGCCGTGGCCGTCAACGCGGGACAGGTCGCCGCCACGCTGATTCAACTGAAGAAACGGATGCAGGCCAAAGAATTATCCCTTTCCGCCGGATTCGAGCTGGCGATGCCGACCAACTACATCCCCTGGGGCGGCCCCGGACCGGAAGAGGCGCAAATCCGGCGGATCGAGGCGGCGAGGAACAAGATCGGCCGGATTGCCGCCGCGGCGGCGGCGAGGGAAAAGCGACCGGTCGAGAAGGGCCCCTTGTGGCAGAACATCATTTTTACCGGGCTCAACCGGCTCTCCTTTTCCCGCGTTCCAACGATGGACCGAAGCTTCTGGGTCGACGAAAAATGCGACGGCTGCGGCATCTGCAAGGCGGTCTGCCCGTCCGGAAACATCGACCTTCAGGGAGACAGACCCGCCTGGCTGCACCACTGCGAACAGTGCCTCGCCTGCATCCAGTGGTGTCCGCAGGAGGCGATCCAGTTCGGCAAAAAGACACCCCACTACAAGCGCTACCACCATCCGGAGGTAACCTTGCGGGACATGCTCGCCGTCGCGCCGACACGCTCAGGTACGGCAACAAGGGAACGGTTAAGCGCATCGGATATTGGCTTGCCCAGGTCGGCGTCGCCGATGATCGACTCGGTAAAATGAAATGCCGGCTCGGCTCCGCAAAGTCGCTCATCCCCTGGATACCCCGTCCAGGCGGTAGAAACCAGTATCAATAGATTTATTTTTTGTCACTATCACTTTTTTATTTGCATTTTTTCTACAAATAGAATACTTAAATATCAATCTTCAGTATTATTAAGTTCGATTTCTTGAAAGGTGATGTCATGCTTATAGAGTTCAGTGTCGCCAACGTTCTGTCATTCAAAAACCGTGTAACGTTCAGCATGATCGCTTCGAATGACGACGCTTTGCAGGAAAGCAACGTTTTTGCGTGGGGGAAAAAGCGTCTGGTTAAGAGCGCCGTCATTTACGGCGCCAACGCCAGCGGGAAAAGCAATCTACTCAGCGCCATGGGCTTCATGCGTCATATGGTTCTAACGTCTTCGAAGGACACCCAGGTAAACGAAGAGATCGATGTCGATGCCTTCAAGTTGAGTACTGAATGCGAGGGTAAGCCTTCCTTCTTTGAAGCCGTGTTTATTCAGAATGGCAATACATACCGCTATGGATTTGAAGTGGATCGTAAGAGGGTTCATTCGGAATGGCTCTTCACCGTTCCGTCCACAAAGGAAGCTGAACTCTTTGTGCGTGAAGGCAATCAGATCAAAGTGAACCGTATTCGCTTTAAAGAGGGGTGTGATTTAGAGACAAAGACACGGGAGAATGCCCTTTTTCTTTCTGTCTGCGCCCAGTTCAATGGAGAAATTTCTAAAGGGTTGTTGCTTTGGTTTAAGAATTTCAGATTTATTCACGGTCTGAGCGACTACCCATATCTTGGCGTGACTGTAGAAAAGTTAAAAACGCCGGAACAGAAGCGACAGCTCATGGAAATAGCCCGCATGGCGGATCTCTGCATTGACGATATTGAGGGAAGGGAAGAAAAACTGACCATCGAGAAGCTGCCGAAAGACATGCCCGAAGAAATGAAACGCGATATTTTAAAGCGAGATATAACAGAAGTGGAATTGAAAACAACGCACCGGAAATATGGACAAGATAACAATGAAGTAGGCAAAGTCGTTTTTGATTTGGAAGAAAATGAATCCGGCGGCACCCAGAAGTTTCTGAGTATGGCCGGGCCGCTCTTGGATACAATAGAAACCGGCAAAGTGCTCACTATTGATGAAATGGATGCCCGACTGCATCCACTGCTCACACGCTTCGTCGTGTCGCTCTTCAACTCACCTATGAACAAAAAGAATGCGCAATTGATCTTCGCTTCACATGACACAACCCTCTTGAATGACAAGCTTTTTCGGCGGGATCAAATCTGGTTCACCGAAAAGGATCCCTATGGCGTAACCGGTTTGTACTCCCTCGTCGAACTGCGGGGCGTACGAAAGGAAGCATCCTTCGGCAAAGATTACATCCTCGGAAAGTATGGGGCCATTCCCTTCATCGGCGATCCGAAGTGGCTTTTCTGTGAGGAAAGCAATGGCTAAGGCCTGGCAAAGGAAAGGGGATTACAGCAGGCGCGTTGATACCCGTTATCTCCGTGACCGTATTCTTATCCTTTGCGAAGGCAAGAAGACCGAACCAAATTACTTCCGAAAATTTCCCCTGAATATCGAACTTGTGGAGATAGAAGTGCGGGGAACAGGCGCCAACACATTGAGCCTTGTGGAAGACGCCATCCGCCGGGGACAGGATGCGGCAAGTGAAGGCCGGCCTTATAATCAGATCTGGTGCGTATTTGACCGTGATTCGTTCTTGCCGGGCAATTTCAATCTGGCCTTCAAGGTGGCCGACGAAAACCGCATTCATATTGCCTATTCGAATCAGTGCTTTGAGCTCTGGTATATCCTGCACTATCATTTCAATGATGCGGCAATCGATCGGCGCGAGTATGCCCGCAGACTGACAGAATTCATAGGACGAAAATATCGCAAGAACGACGAAAATATGTACGATCTTCTTGAAGAAAAACAACTCACCGCTATACGGAACGCAGAGAAGTTACTTAGCCGCTACGCTCCATGCAACCCTGAGAAAGACGATCCCTCAACAACGGTCCATAAATTGGTTGAAACCCTCAACGAGTTCATTTCCAAAGATTCAACCTGAATTCATTTCGGATGGAATGACCTATGTCCCGTAAAATGAAGAACTCGGAAGGTATGGAAATATCCTTCATCGAACCGCCGGAAGCGGGTGAGGGTGGAATCCCCGAACAGAAGGAGCATTTTCAACTGCCGACGCGATTCGGCGCCGTGCCGGTGGATGAGGCGCCGTTAGGCTGGGAGGTGGAGACACGGCGGCGCGAAGTCAAGGTCACGAAGTTACATAACGTCATACGATAGTTCTCTCGATCGGAACGGACAGGGGGATGATGAAGAATCAGGGCGGCGATCTGTTCATCGTGGACAATAGCGACCGGGAATGGAAGGTCCGGAATTACTTGGAACAATGGGCCGACCTGTCCGTTTCGTTCGATATCGCCACAGGCTTCTTCGAGATCGGCGCCCTCCTGGCCCTGGACGGCCAATGGCAGAAGCTGGAAAAACTGCGGATCCTCATGGGAGATGAGGTTTCGCGACGGACCCGGCAGGCCCTCCTCGACGGCGTCAAATCGGCCGGAACAATCCTGGATGCCAGCATCGAGCGGGAGAAGGATCGTAACGATTTCCTGACCGGTGTCCCCGCCATCGTCGATGCCCTCCGGAAGCGGCAGATCGAATGCCGCATCTATACCAAAGAAAAATTCCACGCCAAAGCTTATATCACCCATGCGAAGCACGCCGTCGTCGGTTCGGCAGCCCTGGTCGGCTCCAGCAATTTCACCCATCCCGGCCTAATAGACAACGTCGAACTGAACATCCAGATCCGACGGGAGGTGGAGATCCTCCAGGAGTGGTACGAACGGCACTGGAACGAGGCGCACGAAATCACTGAAGAAATCCTCCGGGTCATCGAGCGCCATACGAAGGAATATAGCCCCTTCGAGGTCTATGCCAAGGCCCTCCAGGAGTTCTTCCGCGCCCATGAGATGACGGCCGGAGAATGGGAGCGAAGTAAATCCCGCATGTATTCCGTCCTCGACCAGTATCAACGGGAAGGCTATCAATCCCTGATGAAGATCGCCGGGCAGCACGGTGGCGCGTTCCTTTGCGACGGCGTCGGTCTGGGAAAGACCTTCATCGGCCTGATGGTGATCGAGCGGCTCGTTCTCCACGAGCGCAAGCGTGTCGTTCTCCTCGTCCCCAAGGCGGCCCGCAAGCCTGTCTGGGAGAGCGCCTTCCGGCGCTACCTGCCCCACATCGGCGGCGGGGACTTCAGCAACCTGGCCATTTACAACCACACGGATCTCCTCCGCGGAGGGGAATTCCCGGCCCGTCTCGAACGCATCAAGGAGATGGCCGACGCCATCGTCATCGACGAGGCGCACCATTTCCGCAATCCGGGCGTCATGGGGGAAAAATCGGGCCGGATCACCCGTTACCGCCGCCTGTACGATATCGCGGATGGCAAAAGCATTTTCCTGCTGACGGCCACGCCTGTCAACAACCGCCTCCTTGACCTTCAGCACATGATTGAGCTCTTCAGCCGTCGCAAACCCGATTTTTTCAAATCCACCCTCGGCATCCACTCCCTCGCCGGCCACTTCCGCAAGATGGAAAAAGACTTGGAACAGATCGTTCTCGGACAAGCGGAAGAGAATGTCGGAATGGATACCAACGCCGTGGAAGCGGAGAGGGTCCTGTTGAACGACAATCTATTCCGCGCCCTCGTCGTGCAACGCAGTCGCGCTTACGTGAAGGCCAGCCAGCTCCAGCAGGGCAGCTATGCAGCTTTATTTCCTCGTCGGGGAGATCCTCAGGTTGCTCACTACTCCATTAAGAAGACCTACGGCCGGCTCCTGTCCATGCTGGAAGATGCCTTCTCCAGGGAGAAGCCCCTGTTCTCTCTGGCGATGTACTATCCCTTGGCCTATTACAAAGGTCCCGACGCCTCGATTGATCCCCTGACGGCAGGGCGGCAAAAAGAGGTGGTTGGTCTGATCCGAACGCTGTTCCTCAAACGCTTTGAGAGCTCCGTCTATGCTTTCAATCTATCCTGCAACGCCCTGCTGGTGAAGCTCCTGGCCTTTGCCACGAAGAACAGCAAAACCTCCTCGGAAATTGTCTACCTGGACCGCTGGAAGGCCATTCATAAAGATCCGATCCGTCATGTAAGCGAACAAAGGAACGACTTTTTCGAAGGGGATAGGGAGGAGCTGGGTGAGGATGATCTCATTACCGAGGAAATGCTGGAGGAAGTGGAAGAACTCAACCGGGATGAATACCGGGTGGAAGAGATCCTGGCCGAAACCTTTCTCGACATGGATCAGATCTCCGAATTTCTCAAAGAGCTCGAGAAATTCAAGCCCTCCAACGATGATAAGCTCCGCGCCCTGATTCGCCTGCTTAAAAGCGATGCTGCCCTCAAGAAACACAAAGTCATAATCTTTACGGAGTATCTGTCCACGGCGCGCTATCTGAAAAAACAACTCCTGGAAGCGGGGATAGAGGGCATTGACGAAGTGGACAGCGCCACGTCGCGTGATCGGGGGGAGATCATCCGCCAGTTCGCCCCCTATTACAATGATTCCTCATCTGCCGGACTGAGCGAGGAAGATCTCGATGAATCCCGTGTCCTGATTGCCACGGATGTGCTTTCCGAAGGCTTGAATCTTCAGGATGCAACGCGCCTGATCAACTACGATATTCACTGGAACCCCGTCCGCCTCATGCAGCGCATAGGCCGTGTCGATCGGCGACTGAATCCGGAGATCGAAGAGAAAATCCTGACCGACCACCCCGACCAGAAAATGATCCGAGGCACCGTGGCGTACTGGAACTTCCTTCCGCCTGATGAACTGAATCTCCTGCTGAGCCTGTACAGCAGGGTCACCCACAAGACATTGCGGATATCCAAGACCTTCGGCATCGAAGGCAAGAAGCTCCTGACCCCGGAAGACGATTACGATGCCATGAAGGATTTCAATCACGCCTACGAAGGAACGACCTCCATTCTGGAGGGTATGCACCTCGAATACCAGCAACTCCTGAAGGACTATCCCGACCTCGCGGAACGGTTGGCCCTCCTGCCCGGCCGGGTCTTCAGCGGCAAGGCCCATCCCCAAGCCGACGCCAGAGCGGTCTTTTTCTGCTGGGCGCTTCCCGCCTTGAGCAAGAAACCGGATGGATCGGAGATCTGGAGCGAAGAAAACGGCACGACGGGCTGGTACCTCTACGATCTAATCGGAGAGCGTATCATTTCGGAACCGGCGGACATAATTGCCCTTATCCGCAGCACCCCCGCTACCCCACGCCAAAGGGTCATTCCGGAAAAGACGCTGTCGGAGATTCGAGCCGCCATAGAGAAGCACATCAAGAATACCTATTTCAAGCGGATGCAGGCCCCCGTCGGCGTGAAGGCCGTCCTCAAGGCCTGGATGGAATTATCATGATGACTTTTTACACCAATATTGGTGTTGACAGATGATGCAATTTACTGTAGAGTTTTACGAAACACCGTCAGGCCAATGCCCGGTGCGTGACTTCCTCGATAATCTGAAGGAGTCGGACCCGGACGATTTTGCCGCTGTCGTGGCGGGACTGGTAAAGCTGCAAAACCGTCAATATCACAGACCGCCGCTTTCAAAATCCATAGGCGACGATCTCTTTGAATTACGACATGTTGGCAAGTTGAATACAAGAGTCCTTTACTTTTTTATGAAGGGTCGTCGTATCGTCGCTGCTCATGGGATCCGCCATAAAGGGAGAGAGATACCGGCCAGGGATCGCAAAACTGCCCTGGAGAGAAAAAATGATTGGCTAACAAGGCATAACTAATGAAAACAAAAACGAATTTTGATAAATACCTTGAAGAACAACTGAAAGACAAGGACTTTGCCGCTCGTTTTAAAAAAGCAGGGGAAGCATGGGACGTCGCCTTGAAACTGGCCGCATTGAGGAAAGAATCCGGATTGTCTCAGAAGGAACTTGCTCAGCGTGCGGGTACCACCCAGCAGCAGATCAGCCGTCTGGAATCGCCATCCTATGAGGGCCATTCTTTAAGCATGTTGCGGCGGGTTGCCGAAGTCCTGGGCGCCACTGTCCATATTGAATTAATGCGTGGAAAACAACAAACTCGTGTGGGCGTCGCTGAGAAGCAATCCAGTTATCGGACAAAATGAAAATTGACGATCTGACGGAAGTATTCGCCAACTTGAGATCACAATGTGTGACCTCAAAACGGAGCTATGAATGACCCCTGATCCTCTTGACCGCGTCCGTTCCATCCGCGACATTCCCGCCCTGATCGCCTACCTCCGTGACGAGTTGGACTGGCCCATCGGGGCGGAAGATTTCGACGAGCTGACCTTCGAATATGAGCCCGAAGAACTGGGCATCGACGCCCGGACCGCCGCCCGGATCGAAGAGATCAAGCAGTTGCGCCCCCTGGCAGCCGGCCAGCCCTGGGGCGTTTTCTTCATCCGCTTCGAGCCCAAGCGCCTGCCGGTAGGTGCTCTAAGAAGCATTTTGCGGTCGTTCGTCCGTCGCAAGCGGCAACAAGCGAGCGCCGCCCATCGCCAAATGTGGGACATGGAAGACCTCTTGTTTCTCTGCTCTCACCGCCAGGAGGAACAAGACGCGGTCACGTTCGTCCACTTTGCTCAACCTCATGTGGAAGGCCGCACCGCTCGGCTGACATCGTTCGGCTGGACGGAAGATTCTCATAATCGCACGGTGCTGGAGTTCAATCTACCGCCGCTGCGGTGGCCTGATGATACTGTAATGGCGATGGACTGGCGCAGCCAGTGGCTTCGCGCATTCGACAAGCAGAGGCTCACAGAGGTATTCTTCAAAGAATACCAAGCTCTCTTCACAATACTGCAAAACGACTTCTCCAAGCAGACCCAAGACACACCGTGGGCACACGACTACGCCCTCCAGTTCCTGAATCGCGTCATGTTCCTCTATTTCATCCAGCGCAAGCGGTGGCTTGATGGCGACCCCGATTTCCTGAAGACTTTCTGGACCGCTTATAGGAGCGCCAAGCAGCCGCCGAACACGTTTTTCGAGAAATGGCTGAAAGTGATGTTCTTCGAGGCGTTCAACAACAGGTTTCATGGAGGCCACGAGCAATTCCCAAGCGAAATCAAGAAAGCACTGCAGCTCGCCCCATATCTGAACGGCGGTCTTTTCGAAGAGAATGACCTCGACCGTAAGCATTCCTTCAAGGTAAACGACGAACGGTTCCTGCTAATGCTCACCTTCCTTGAACGATACAACTTCACAGTTAGCGAGGATACGCCACTCGACCAGGAAGTCGCCGTGGATGCCGAGATGCTGGGCCGGGTCTATGAAAGCCTGGTCAACCTGTCCGAGGAAGCGGACGAGCGAGGCGACGCCGGTATCTTCTATACCCCGCGGACAGAAATTGACCTGATGTGCCGCCTGGCGCTGGTGGACCACATGGCCAACCACATGGGCGAACAGTACAAGGCGCTCCTCTATGAGGCCGTTTTCGCTTATGCCCCGGATGAAAAGCGGAACGCCGACAGCCGCTTGGAGCGGGAAAACCTCTGGGTGGACATTGACGCACTTCTGCAAAGAATCGCCGTAGTTGACCCCGCTTGCGGGTCCGGCTCTTTTCTCATCGGTATGCTCCAGGCCCTCGATGACCTTGCCCAACGGGCGAACCGGGCGCTGGGCCGCCAGGAGACACCCTACGAGCGCCGCAAGCGTATCATCGGCCAGTCGCTTTACGGCGTGGACGTGATGCGTTGGGCGGTCGAAGTGGCTGAACTGCGCCTCTGGCTGCAACTTGTCATCGAGACGGACCTGCAGCCTGCGGAACTAAAATTCCGGCCTCTGTTGCCGAACCTGTCTTTCAAGGTCCGTTGCGGCGACAGCCTCGTTCAGGAACTGGGTGGAATCAACATCGGCCATATCCGCGGGACCGCCGATATTCCCGCCTCGCTGAAAGGCAGGCTGACGCGCCTCAAAGGCGAGAAACTCAAGTATTACAACAACGACAAAGATGCCAAATTAAGGTCGAGAGCGGAGATCGAGGCGGAAGAGCATTCGCTTTTCCACGACATTCTCACCGCCCGTACGCATGCGCTGGATAACCGCCTGAAGGAACGGCGGCAGGCGCTCGCAGGCAAATCGGTGGACATGTTCATCGGGGAGCACCACAATATAAAGGATGCCAAGCGCCGCGATGTTGAAGCGGAAGTGGAATCGCTCACGGCCGACCTGGAGAAGGTCCGAAGCGCGTTGGATGCCTTGTGCCGAAGCAAGACCGCGCCTTTCGTTTGGGACGTCGCCTTCGTCGAGATATTCAAGGGAGATCGGCAGGGCTTCGACATCGTCATCGGCAACCCGCCCTATGTGCGACAGGAGAACATCAGCGATCCGCAGATGCCCCGCAATCAAATAACCACGGAGAACAAGAAGGAGTACAAGGCCAAACTCGCCAAGTCGGTCTACCAGGCGTATCCATCATTCTTCGGCTACAAACCGAACAAGAATATTGTCT
>JAURXV010000027.1 GCA_030654195.1 Syntrophales bacterium
GGCGCTTGTCCCGCCAGAGCGGGATTTCCGCTTCGCTTCAACACAGGCCAGGAGATATTCATGGCCGCAATCTTTGCATTTCACGCGGGCAAAGCCGTTGTGCAGATCGCCGCAATCGAGATAGCGATAGATTACCTGCTCGACATAGGGCCGCCAGAAGCCGTACTGCCTGGAGAAATGCTCGTCATAGATCCCGATAAAGGTCTTAAATAAACCTCCCCGTAGTGGTAATAATCGGATAACTGTGGATTCCGGGGGCGATAGACAACGGCAGAAAGGGAAAAAATGATAACGCCATTTCCTTAGAGTTGAACCGTAAAATGGGTTGTGGTATAAAAAGACCACTCATTTGATTTATGCATTGCAAGTTGATTCCCCAAATATAAAAATAATTAAGGAGGTCTATGCGCGATGTCAGAAGAAACCCATAAAAAAGAACGCGATGAAATAAATCTGAAAAAGATGACCGTCAAGGAATTGCGGGTGATCGCCGCGGAGATTCCCCACGAAAGGGCGATCCATGACATGAAGAAGGAGGAACTCGTCGCCTTCATCAAAGAAGCCCGGGGCATCAAGGACGAAACACCCGTCAAGAAAAAGAAACATGCAGTCAAGATCAAAACGACCAAACCGGAGCTCAAAGCCAGAATCCGCGAACTGAAAGTCTTGAGATGGCAGGCGCTGGAATCCAATGAAAACAAGAAAGCCGCCATGCTGCGGCATCAGATCAGTCAGTTGAAGAAAAAATCAAGACGCGTTGCCGCGGCCTGAACTTCGGAATCGGCTGAAATGTCCTGAACAATATTTGACTTTACAAACACTGTCAAATTAAGACCTGTCTTGATTATTGTTGACACAAGAGAAACTCCCCGTGGCAAGCCACGGGGCATCTATAGTGCAGCTTATTCGCTGCGCAGGCTCTTGCGAAAAACCACAAGCGCCTACCCTCTGTGGATAAGGAGAACGCTCCGCTCCCCTTTATAACCCCCTCGGTAAGGCATGCCTTCATCCCCGCGGCAAGCCGCGGGGGATTCTGCAAAGGACTTTGCTAAATAGAATCAAAGCGCTAAAAGTTTGTCGATTACCCATGGAAACCTGCGATAACCACTCCCCGAATTCAACGACCCGTTTCCGAAGTATTAACGGACTTCGTTTTTTTCTGCTCATACATCAGCGTGTCGGCACGGGATATCAGGACGTCGAGCGAGCAGGGGCTCTGGGGATCATAGACGGTCGTCCCGATGCTCATGGAGATTTCATAGCGGCGATCCGGCAGGGCATTATGAAGAGCGATCTGCCCTGCAAGACGTTTGACGACGATTTCCGGGTTTTCTGCGGCATCGACGGCAAGCACCGCAAATTCGTCTCCCCCCATGCGTGCCATGACGTCTGACTCCCGGAAGGTTTGTTTCAAAATAGTGACGGCATTCATCAGCGCCCGGTCTCCTTCCTCATGACCCCAGGTGTCGTTGATCTGTTTCATGCCGTCGAGGTCGATGAATAACAGCGACATTTTTTTGTTTGTTCTGTCCGCCGCTTTGATCTGCTGGTCGGCAAGGGCCATGAAGCCTCTTCGATTGTACAGCCCGGTGAGAGGGTCCGTAACCGCAAGCATCCGGATCTCCTCCTCCATTTTTTTGTTTTCCGTGACATCGTCGTATATGGCAACGACTTCTCCGGAAGGAAGCTTGTAGAGATAATTCTCTCTCCATCCTTCGATGCGGCCGTCCTTGTAGTAACTGACCGGATGATGCCGGTGAACACCGTCCCTCCAGACGTTTTGGAGCACCTCGAACAGACCGAACTCCTTAATGGCCGGGAAAACATGCAAAACAGACCTTCCGACCACGTCCATCATCGCTACCTGCTCGATCCGTTCCGCAGCGTGGTTAAAGTCCTTTAAGACGAAATCATTGCCGCCGTCGATGGCCTCGTAAACCGCCACGCCGCTTTTCATCTGGTCGAACAGTTCCCGGAAGCGGTTTTCACTGTCTCTGAGATTATCGTGAGCGCCTTTCAGTCGAGTAGATCAGTTTCTCCCAACGTGGTAGGTCGATGTTTGTGTTCTCCGTTTCCGCCTGGTTTCCCGGCGGTGCCACATCATCTCAACCATACATCAGTTGGCCCTGACCCCTCTCAGAACCGTGCTTGCGCTATTTACGCACACGGCTCCTCACATGGTCAATTTACAGAAAATCCAAACATACTGACCCTAATTCTTGGTTTCGGCAAAGGATATCGCTTCCCTTGATCCACCACCAACACTTTATGATGATTGAATTTACAGCATAAACGATGACTCTTTTTATGAAGTGAGGTGAATGTAAATTGTCAGCAAACTCCCTGCTTTCCTGGGTTTGCTGAAAGTTGGTGGTGGATTTAGGCTTCAGCATCTCATTGAACTTTGCCCCATTGAGACAGTTCTTCTTCCCCCCCGAAAGGAGGTGGAGTTCAGGAAGCACTTCTTCCTCCTGCCATGAGTTCATGTATACGAGTATTAAATGTGGTATTGTGAGACAGTCGCCCAGGGAGTATAAAGAAACCAACTTATATTAGAATAGTATCCGGCCAAAAAGGGGCAACTCCATGATGGTAAAAAAATCTTTGTTACTGATAATGGTTGCTCTTGTGTTCCTCGGAACGAGCTCGGTACAGGCTTATGATTTTCTTATGGAAGAAGTCATCAACAACCCTACGGTGACCTATAAAAAGGATTTTGGTGTCGATGTTACCTTAGAGACATGGAATAAGATTCTGGACAATCTCTATCTAATGGGACAGATCTGGGAAATAAACAAATTTCAACCAGCTTACAAAGTGACCAAGATTGATTCAGGTATTCATATCGATGATCCAACGGGAATTGTCGGTGACATATGGCAGGCCGGTCAATCTGAACATGCCAGGACTTATCATGGTGTCGGGAAGTTTGATCACTGGGCGGTGCCTTCCTTTTTTACCGCCAATGGAGTTTTCTTTTTTGAATACAAAATGGACCAAAACATGCTTCTGGGAGAGGTGAGAATCTCCCTGCGGGGAAACAACAGTGTCTCAAGGCTTGTAATGAAAATATTCTCAGGCGTTCTCATTAATCACGTTGACAATCGCTTCAAGAACAATTTGGAAGATATGAAAAAAATCATTAAGGATATTGTCAATGACCCCGATAAAGTGAGAAAAATCATGACTGGCCGAGTATTGGATGATTTTAATAAGGTGTTTCCAGGAGGAGGGATCAAGCTGATAGAAGGTTAAAGTAGGTTAAAGGAATTCTATCGATAATTAACAATAATTATTGATATAACCCCATCGGCTTTTGGCTATCGAGGAACTGGAGTAAGAGATCATCCGGAAGGAAGCGGAGATTACATTGCTGCGATAGCCGAAATAGGCAAATTAATCACCTTTTTCATCCTGTGCATCCACAGACCTCTCGGTAGTTTTCCTGAGGCGGAAGGCTACCGTTCTGAGAATTTTCTGGAAGTCGGCAGAGATCTTGTTGAATTCAGTGTCAAAGAAGTCCCGATCAATGATGCCAACCACTATCGTCCCCTTGGCAGTAGCCGTTGCGGACCGAGGCGCCTTGTCGATATAGGCTATCTCGCCAAATACATCACTCTCCTTCAGGGTCTCGACGACTATCCTCTGACCGCCCACTTTTTTGGAGATTTCGACTTCGCCCTCTTCCACGACATAGATCCAGTCGCCATTGGACCCCTCTTCGAAAATGATCTGCCCATCCTGGAACGTCTCATATGATACGATCTTAAACATTTTGTTCCTCCATATCGTTATCGTTTACCCTGTATGTATGATTCTACCGCATCTTATGGGATAAAGGATCCCTTTTTTAAAAAATAAGGACATGTTAGTTACATGTCAAGAGATAATAAGCCAAAATGATGATTATTACCCCCAAAAAGCATCAACTTTGGCTCGCTCAGCCTCATTGAGGAATACAGTCGATATTGAATACCATATGAAAAGGTGGATGACCATTAAAATTACCGAATGCTCTGCTACCAGGAAGCTAAGATCTTGAAAATATTTAAGCGTAGCACCGCCGGAAAACCAGGCGGCAACAAGGGGAAAAAACCTGCACATCATCGTGAGAAACCGGTCTACTCGACTCAAAGATAAGTTATTTCAATTGCCTGCCGGGAGATTTTATTATATAGTTCAGCTAAGGAGGATTGCATGAAAATAATTAAACTGACTGCAATTATTTTATTACTGATCACCTTACCCATCGGAATTTTTGCTGATGAGAAAAAACCTGATGTTATTCAACCCGATAGCGGGCCGATCAGCGGAAAAGTTGAAGACGGAGTGCGTATATTTTCGGGGATCCCCTACGCTGCCCCGCCTATCGGAGAACTTCGCTGGAAACCTCCGCAAGAGATTGCTTCATGGACACAAGTGAGAAACTCTACGGATTTCAGCCCCTCATACCTCCGCGATGAGGCGCTCGACCTCCTGCGCACACCAACCGATACTGAGCACAATGGGCTTTTCGGCACGGTTATGGTTGTGGGCGCGGCAGGCATGGTTTACATTTTCGATGAAAACATCCGGAAACCCGTCCGGGAGCATGGGAATCAAACCCTGGACAGGATCGCGAACGTCGGAAGCGCCATTGGAAACCCGCTGGTCCATATCGGCATGGCCGGCATGGTCTATGGCGGGGGCGTCCTCGCCGGTTCACAAAAATGGCAGGAGACCGGTAAGATGCTGGGCGAGGCGGTTCTTCTGGCGGATGCGGCAACCCTTGTTCTGAAAGAATCGATTGGCAGAGGCCGTCCCTATGTCAATGGCGACAAGGGAAGCTTCAAACCACTTCAATTCGATTCCGACTACGATTCCCTGCCATCCATGCACACTGCAAGTTCCTTTGCTGTAGCTTCCGTCATGTCCGGTGCGTCGGAAAGTCTATGGGCAAAGGCGGCTTACTATTCGGCCGCAACCTTTGTAGGACTGTCCCGGATGGTTGATGACCAACATTGGGCAAGCGATGTGATCCTGGGCGCCGCAATCGGTGAACTCTGCGGCAGAATCGTCGCCAGACATCACACCAACGGTAAGCGAAAATTTGTCCTTGCGCCGATCATTTCGGGCAATACGGCGTTTTTGGGACTATCCGCGGCGTGGTGAGTGGGAGAAAAGATGGACCCTATTGTGGAAAAAACACTCTCCTTCTTCATCAGCAACTCCCCGTCCGGGAACGCCATTCTTATCGGCGCTCCCCTTGGAATTCTGTGGTCCTACCTATGCCTCCGCTTTGCAGGATACCTGAAACTCGGCAAAGGCTTCAGGACCGGCTATACTCGCAAGGTATTCCACTTCCTGATCTTCACGTCTGTCGTGATCATCCAGTTTCTCTGGGGAACGCCCGCGGTCTGCCTGTTCGGCGGCATGTGCTCGCTGGTGATTTTCTTCGCGATCCGGAAGGGGGAGGGGAACATTCTGTACGAGGCGATGGCCCGAGAGAAAGATGAACCGCACCGGACATACTATATCATCGTCCCCTATGTTGCGACGCTGATCGGCGGCCTTGCCGGCAACATTCTTTTCGGCGACATGGCGGTCGTCGGTTATCTGGTCACCGGAGTCGGGGATGCCATCGGTGAGCCGGTCGGCGTCCGATTCGGCAAACACGCCTACCGGGTGCCGTCTCTCGCTTCCGTCCAATCGGTCCGCAGTTGGGAGGGCTCGCTGGCGGTATTTGCGATGTCGGTTGCAGCCATCGCCGCGGCAATCGCGATCCTCCCGGGCTTGAACTTCACCGGCAGCTCTTTTGTACTGATACCGTTGATCGGGCTTGCATCTGCGGGTGTCGAAGCGATATCTCCGCACGGATGGGATAATGCAACCATGCAGATCATACCCTCATTTCTGGCATGGCTGGCCCTATAGCCCTGGGTCGGCAAATGGATTGCGTTCGGGAAAAAATTTGCTTGACTTTTCATCCGCCATGCCATAAGGGATCGCACAAGCGGGAATTTAGGTCAATTGCTCCGCTATACAAATGTGCTAAAATGCCGGAGAAAGATTCAGGGACCCGCGCTTTGGCGCGGGTTTTTTGTTCATAAAAAAGGAGAAGATCCATGCAGATTTCATCGGAAAGCATCAAGGTCGGACACCCGGACGTCGTCGCGGACATGATCGCGGCCAACATCATCGCCACCATCCTGGACCGGGAACACGAGAAGGGAATGGACATCAACACCATGCCGCACTGCGGCATCGAGGTCTTCCTCGGCAAGGGGCTCTGCGTCATCGGCGGCGAGGTCAGCACACGGGCCTGGATCGACCTGGACGCGTGCGTCCGGGAAACGGTCCTCGGACTGGGGTACAATGACTCGGCCGTCGGCTTGAACGGCAACTCCCTCGGCGTGCTGAACGCCATCATCCCCCAGTCTCCCGACATCAACATGGGATCGCGGGCCGATAGCGGAAAATACAAGGAGATCGGCGCCGGCGACCAGGGAATCATGTACGGTTTCGCCTGTGACGAAACCCCGGAGCTTCTCCCACTCACCTACGTCCTCGTCAACCGGATAATGCGGGCGTTCGAGAGCTGCGGCGACCCGGTCTTCGCTCCTGACGGCAAGGGACAGGTCTCGGTGGACTACGACGACAAGACGGGCAAGCCGCTCCGGCTTGCCAAGGTCCTGATGTCGAACGCGATAGACTACCGCTTCGTGAAGGGGAAGAACGGCGACACGATCGAAAAGAAGGCCCGGAAGATCGCCTTCGACTGCCTCAAGGGGTGCGTCGACAAGAAAACGGAATTCCTCTTCAACCCGACCGGGGAATGGCAGGCGGTCAACTCGTGCAGCGCAGCGGATTCCGGCGTCACCGGCCGGAAGTTAGTCGTCCAGTTCTACGGCGGCTACCCCGGCGCCCAGCTCGGCGGCGGCGCCGTCGTGAACAAGTCGCCGGAGAAGGTGGACTGCTCGGCCGCCTTCGGGTCGCGCTACGTCGCGAAGAACATCGTCGCCGCAGGTCTGGCCGCGAAGTGTTCGGTCCAGTTAGCCTACGCGATCGGCATGGCGAAACCCTTCTCGATCTATGTGAACACCTTCGGCACGGGCAAGATCACCGACAAGAAGTTAGAGGGAATCATCGAGAAGCTCTTCGACCTGACCCCCGCCGGGATGATCCGGCGCTTCGACCTCCTCAACAGCAACATCTACCGCCGTATCCCGCGGACCCTCTTCATGGACAACTACCCCTGGGAGAAGACGGATATGGTCAAGGCGCTGAAGAAGGAGGCGGGGAAGTAGGCCGGCCGCTGAGCCGCTATTGACTCTTTTGGACATTGACAGACGCCCCGTGAGCATTGCTTCCGGGGCGTCTGTATTAAAGAATTTCACTAAGATTTTTGGTAGGGTACAACGGTTTTAATCATCGGGAAATGGCTTTTGTTCAGCGTTGCCACCTTTGCATTATTCACTGCTGCCGTTGCGGCAACCAATGCGTCAGCAAGGCCGATCCCATGGCTGGGGCCATACTGACGACGGATAAGCCCTGCTTTCATCGCGATATTATCATCAATGGGAATCTTGTCGAAGGCGCGCATGAACTGGTCCAAAACGTTGCGTTCCTTCCCTTCCTGAACGCCGCTATATAATTCAGCCACCGTAATTACTGAAACAAGCAGCGGCTGGGACAAACCCTCAAGGTATACAACAGCGGCATCGTAATCTCTTAAATAGTCGATCAGTACATCCGTATCCAGTAGCACCTGGTCAGCCATGCATCATCTCCCGTGAAGAGACATACGATCAAGTTCGCGTCTTATAGCTGCAAAATCAGGCAAATCCGTCCGGTCTTTCCAGAGCCCCTTTGCCTGGCGCAAGAAGCTTTTACGATCCTCTCCGCAAAATTGACCAGCAAAACGCTGAATGGCCTGTCGCACCAGCTCACTCTTCGTCTTCCCGGTCTCACAGGCAAGCCATTGAATTTTCGATTGATCCTCTTTGGTCAGGTAGACCTGCATCCGAACCATTTGTCACCTCCTAAAAATTCCCTGCATTTAAAAATATCCTTCTACTTGATATTAAGAGAAACGGTGGTTTGAAGTCAAGAATAAACAGGGGGGCTCCGGATAGTCTTCGAGAAGCTGGTCGGTTGGGACCCCGTTGGCCATCGCCTTGAGAATCTGTTCAACCGTGATGCGCATTCCCCTGATGGTAGGTTTGCCCACCATGACATCCGGATGAACCGTGATTCGATCCAGAACGTTTACCTGTCCCATTTGAACACCTCCTCAAATTCGTTGCCTACTATAGACGATACTTCTGATAAAGCAGAACTTTCACGATTCAAAGGCCCGAAGCAGATCATTCGGAAGGGGATCGTCAAATTGATCCGCGATGATGATTTCCCCTTTGGCCGTTCCGGGGATCCGCTTGACGACGTTGTGATCGACGGGGATGAGCCGGGCCACCGGCTTACCTGCCTTGGCGATCGTGATCTCCTGTCCGCTTTCGACCTTGGCCAGCAGCCGGGAAAGATGCGTCTTCGCTTCATGAACATTGACCTGCATCATCCACCTCCGCCTTTTTCGTAGACCACGCAATGGACAAAGTCAAGAAGAATCAGCTATGTGTCTATGTAGGGTGCGTCTTGACGCACCGTTTGCTAGGGTGCGTTACGCTTCGCTAACGCACCCTACACCTCTGGATACCGGCTTTCGCCGGTATGACCGGTTGGGGGACTTTTTTCGAGAGTGTCACGCGTGATGGGAGATATTGATTGACATGTCAATCAATATCTGTTACAAGGCGGTCATGGACAAAACGGACCGTGAAAGGATCATCATCGACGCCGCGCTGAAGGTCTTCAGCCGAAAGGGGTACGCCGACACCCGCATGGCGGACATCGCCCGGGAGGCTGAGATGTCCTACGGGCTGGTCTACCATTATTTCGAAAACAAGGAAAAGCTCTTTGACGCCATCGTGGAGGAGTGGTGGACGGGTTTCTACAACAAGCTGGAGGCGCTGAAGAAGAGCCCCATGCCCACCGATGAAAAGCTCATCGGGATCATCCGTTACCTCCTCAGCGTCTATGCAAACGAGCCGAATCAGATCTCCATCTTCATTACCGAGGTTTCCCGGGGATTTGTCTATCATGCCCACAGCAAGGGCCGGGACAAATTCAACGGGCTTTTCGCCCTCTGCCGGGAGATCATCCTGGAGGGACAGACGAATGGCTTTCTCCGCAGCGACATCCAGGCCCGTTACCTCACGTACGTCTTTCTCGGCGCCATCGACACCTTTCTGTCCGTTATGATCCTCGGGGAAGAGACGCTGACCCCGGGCAGGGAAAAGCGGATCATCGACGGCATCATCCAGGTGTTTCTCCACGGGGCGGCGACGGGATAATGGCGATGCGTGCAACGCTGTGACAATCTCATAAATGATCGAATGTTTATGAGACTGCTTCGCTTCGCCGGCAATGACGGATAGCGCGTCTTTCAAGCTCTCACGGAATGTAACGGGGTTTATGATGCTCAAGGGTCAGCTCCACACCCATACGATCTGTTCCGACGGAAATCTCACCCCGCAGGAGGTTGCCGACGTCTATGCCGGTATGGGGTTTGATTTTCTGGCCTTCACCGATCATGACCATCTTCTGAAGGCCTCTTACCGGGAGACGATCGCCGCCGTCCGTTCGGAGTTGTTGATCTTCTTTGGCGTCGAGCTGACCGTCCCCTGCCGCAAAGGATACGTGCATGTGAGCCGGATCGAAGGAGAGCGGGAGTGTCTGCACATATTCAACCACCCGGCCGATTGCGGTCTGTCGCTGCGGGAAACCCTGCGGTGCATCGCCGAGGTGGCGGAACGATTTCCGCTGGACGCCGTCGAGGCGACGAGTCACGGTTTTCCGACCCCGCTGTTCGATATCCCTGGAATCGGTTACCCAAGGGTGGCGGCGGACGATTCCCACGACCTGTCGGGCTGCGGCCGCGGCTGGGTCGAACTCGACAGCATCCGGGAGAAGGATGTGATCATCCTCGCGATTCGTGAGGGCCGTTTCCAAAACGGCCATGCCGGAAGGTCGCTCGCCGTCTCCGGAAACCGGGAGACTGTGGTGCAGTTTGTATAAGGAGACGCCGTTACCCCCGACGGGGAAGGCGAAAAAGATCATCAACATCAGGGAGGGAACAGTCATGGCAACCAAAAGGGTGGCGATCTGTGCCGTAGCCCAGCACAAGAACGACTCCGATCTCTGGCACAAGCGGTTTCAAGGGATGCTCCTCGACGTCCTGGAAGAGCTCCAGGCGCAGACGGGATTCACCTTTGACGAGGAGACCGGGGTGAACACGATCGTGAGCTGCTCGGACGATTTCTTCGATGCGCGGACCATCTCCAACAACGGAGTGACCGACGTCCTCGGCGCGCAGTACCGGGGCGAGGAAAAGATGGCCCAGGAAGGGTTGAACGCCGTCGGCTACGCCCAGGCGGTCATCCTCTCCGGCTACGCAGACATGGTCCTTGTGATGGGCCACTGCAAGGAATCCCAGTCGGAGAGCCGGCGCATGATCGCCAACATGGGGTTCGATCCCTTCTACGGCCGGGCGGTCGGTCTGGACAACCTGAACGCCGCCGCCCTCCAGGCGCGAGCCTACATGAAGAAGGCGGGACTCACCGAGGAGCACCTCGCCGGAATCGTCGTCCGGGCCAGACAGTTTGCCGCACGGAATCCCTACGCGAACGCCCGGGAGATCGTCGAGGCGGGGAAGGTCGTCGCCTCGCCCCAGCTCTGCGACCCGATCCGGCAGCTTCACGCCTATCCCGTCTCGGACGGCGCCGTGGGAATGCTGCTCGCCTCCGAAGAGAGGGCGGCGGAGTTCACCGACAAGCCCGTCTGGATCGCCGGTTTTGCCAACTGCATGGACAGCTATTTCCTCGGCGACCGGGACCTCACCGCCAATTTCGCGCTGAAGCAGGCGGCCGGGCGGGCCTACCGGAAGGCCGGGATCGCAGATCCCCGGAAAGAGATCGACCTCGTCGAGGTAATGGACGCCTACGCCTACCAGCAACCCCTCTGGCTCGAAGGCTTGGGGTTGTGCGGCGACGGCGAAGGCGCCCGCTTCCTCGATCAAGGCGGCCAGGAGAAGTATAGCGTCAACCTCTCCGGCGGAATGCTCGCCGGGAACCCCGTCATCATCGCCGGCCTCTACCGGGCGGCCGAGGCGGCCCTCCAACTCAAGGGCGAGGCGGGGGAGCGGCAGGTCCCCGATCTCCACCGCGCCGTCGCCCATTCGACCACCGGGGCGGCAGGACAGTTCCACTCCGTCCTCATCCTGGAAAGATAAGGAGCAATCAGCCATGAAAATGCATGCAAAAAACAGAAACGTCGCGATTATCGGGATCGGCCAGACTTCTCTTTCCTCCCACAAGGAGGATCAGAACCAGGCGGAGATGGTCCACGAGGCCGTGAGAAACGCCCTCGCCGATGCGGGGCTCAAAATCGGGGATATCGACTGCATCGTCCACGGGAATATGGAACTCTTCGAGATGCAGTTCGCACCGGACCTCTGGCATTCCCTGGGAACCGGCGCCTACGGGAAGGACGAATACCGGATCACGACCGGCGGGACAACCGGCGCCACGCTGGTCTGCGCCGCGGACAACCTCGTCGCCTCCGGTCTCTACAACACGGTCCTCGCGATCGGCATGGAGAAACTCCAGGAGGGGAACACCACCGGCGGCATCACCAACATGGCCGATCCGCTCTGGTTCCGGAACCTCCAGACCGGGGCGCTGACCGGCACCACCGCCCAGGAGATGATCGACGAGTTCGGCGAAGAGCGGGCGAAACGGGCCGCCATGCGCTACCGGATCATGATGGACAAGCACGCGATGCTCAACCAAAGGGCCCACCGCCGCTTCGGCCTGGAGTACAGCCAGATGGAGGACCTGATGGCCAACTCCCCGCCGCTCGTCGGCGAGCTTCGGCTCATCCATATGTGCTCCCAGTCCGACGGGGCGTGCGCGATGATCTTCACCTCGGAAGAAAAGGTGAAACAGGGGACGAAGAACCCCCCGGTCTGGATCCGCGACCACATCCAGGTCCACCGGGAAGAGACGATCCCCAACCTCTTCGGCTTCAACAAGCCGGAGGTGACCCACCACTTGGCCGCACGGAAGCTCTTCGCCCGGAACGGCATCCAGGACCCGGTGGCCTACTTCGACGTCTTCGAAATGTACGATCCCTCGGCCTGGTGGGCGGTGGACTGGCTCCGCGAATTCTTCCTCCTCAAGGGGGATGAGCATCTCCGGATGTTAGAGGCGGGAGATTTCGATCTGGACGGGAGGATCCCGATCAATCCGTCGGGCGGGGTGATCGCCAGCAACCCCATCGGCGCCACCGCGATGCTCCGGCTGGCGGAGGCGGCCCTTCAGATCCGCGGCGACGCAGGCGGTCACCAAATCAAGAAAGAGGTGCGTCACGCCCTCGCCTCGGGCTTCGGCGGAACCTTCTGGTCGGTGCTGATGATCCTCGAAAAAGAGCTGAATTGGCAGGAGGTGAACCATGACTGAATATTTCGGAACGACCGTCGCTGACATCTTCGCAACCATGCCAAAACGCTTCAAGCCGGAAGAGGCGAAAGAGGTGGACATCGCGATCGGCTATGAAGCGACCGGCGAAGGCGGCGGCAAATGGAAGGCCACGATCAAACACGGCACGCTGAAGGTGGAAACCGTGGAAGGGGAGCTCACCGGCTGCAAGACCACGATTCACACCGACGCGGAGACCTTCGTCGGTGTGACCCTGGGGAAGATCAGCGCCCTCGACGCCCTCTCCTCGCAGAAACTCCGCGTCGCAGGCGATCCCAAGTTCCTCATGCTCCTCCTCCCAAAGATCTTTACCCCCTATGCGGCGCCCGCAAAAAAACCCGACGCGGTGACGGCGCGCGACATCATTGCCACGCTCGCGGAGCGGTTCCGGCCGGAGAAGGCCGAGGGGGTCGCCATGACGATCGGCTACGATCTCGCCGGTGAAGGCGGCGGCAAATGGACCATCGTTATCCGGGACGGGAAATGCGCCGTCCGGGAAGGTCTCGCCGATCCCCTCACGGTGAAGATGACGATGGAGGCAAAGACCTACGCGGGAATGATGGTCGGGACCATCGAGGCGGTCACCGCATTCACCTCCGGACAGGTGAAGATCGAGGGGGACATGGCCGCCGCCGCCGCCACGGCGAAATACTTCCGGAAATACGTCGTTCCCGGCGCCACGGAGGCGGAGGAGCTGATCTCGCTTCGGGTGACGAACTCGATCGAACAGCGCTTCGCCACCGGCCCCGTCATGGGGCGCTGGTTCGCCGGCATCCGGGAGAAGAAGTTTCTCGCCAACCGCTGCCCGAAATGCGGCCGGACCCAGATCCCTCCCCGGGAGATCTGCGCCTGGTGCCGCGTCCGGGTCCATGAATTTGTCGAGGTCGGTCCGAAGGGGGTCGTGACCCACTTCGACATCGTCTATTTCGCGAGCCCCGATCCGCTCACCGGGGCCGTCCGGGACACCCCCTACGCCACCGTCTATGTGGTTCTCGACGGGGCGACCGAGCGGGAGGCGATTACGGTGGACCTGAAGAAGGAGGACATTCCCCGCCTGAAGGAGGGCGCCCGGGTGCGGCCCGTCTGGGCGGCGGTGACCACGGGAAGCTATCGCGATCTGATCGGCGTCGAGCTGGATGAAGAGGAGGGAAGTTTATGACTATGCAAGAAGACCATAAGGATTGTTTCGTCCTGGAGGGGAAGATGGCCCTCCCCAACCAGAACTTCGCCGGAAGGCTGGGGTCGCGGTTCCTCATCGCCATCCGGGACCGGAAGAAGATCATGGGCCTGAAGTGCAACCAATGCGGGAAGACCTTCGTCCCGCCGCGCGAGTACTGCGAAAAATGCTGGACGAAGATCGCCGACAACTGGGTCGAGCTGGGGACGGAGGGGGAACTCGTCAACTTCACCGTCGTCCGTTACGGCGACCGGCACCTGCCGAAGAAGCCCCCCTACATTTTGGGACAGATCCGGCTCGACGGCGCGGATACGCCGCTTGTGCACATTGTCGAGGGGATCGATCCCCGGGATGTCGAGAGCGGCATCCGCGTGAAGGCGGTATTCGCCGAAAAGACGACGAATACCATTATGGATATCGACCATTTCGAACCGGTTTAAGAAGAGAAAGGAGATAAATCATGGCCAAGGATGCAACCCCCGTTATCATTTGCGCGGCCCTGACGGGCGCCGCCACCATGAAGAACAACAACCCCTCGGTCCCCTACACGATCGCCGAATTCGCCGAGGAGGCGCATAAATGCCGCGAGGCGGGAGCCGCGATGGTCCACGTCCACGCCCGGACCGATGACGGCCAGTCCACCCATGAGATCGACCGGGTGCAGGCCGTCTACAACGCGATCAAGGCGAAGAGCCCCGATTTGCTCGTCTGTCTCTCCTCCGCCGTGGGGGTCTTCAAGACGCCTGAAGAGCGCCTGGCCCAGATCATCGCCGTCAAGCCGGAGATGGCCTCTTACAATACCAACAGCATGAATTTCAGCATCATCGACCGGAACACAGGGATGATCTTCTTCGATTATATCTTCGACAACACCTTCACGATGCTGCAGGACTTCGGCAGGGCCTTTGAAGAGAACAAGGTCAAGCCGGAAATCGAGTGTTATGACGTCGGCGGCCTCGACAACACCATGATCATCGCCAAGCAGGGCTTCTTCACGCAGCCAATGAATTTCAACTTTGTCTGGGGCGTCACGGGCGGCCAGCGATTCCGGCCCGAGATGATGATCGCCATGAAAAACGCCCTGCCGCCAGGTTCCAATTTCACCACGTGCGCTGTCGGCGTGGAGCAGTTTCCCGCCAACATGATGTCCTGCATCCTGGGCGGGAACATGCGTGTGGGGATGGAGGACAACACGCGAATGCCGAACGGCGATCTTGCCAAGGGAAGCTACGAACAGGTCGAATGGGCCGTCCGGGTCGCCGAGAACCTGAACCGGAAACCGGCGACACCGGCGGAAGCGCGCCAGATCATGGGCATCCGGAATGGGTAGCCACTGCGCGCTCCAGCGTGGGAACGATAAACGCGGAGGGAACCATGGATTTCGCGATCAGCGACGAACAGAGGATGTTCCGGGATACCGTCTACCGGTTCGCCCGGGAGGAGATCGCGCCCCTGTGCGAAGAGGCCGATCTGAAGAGTGAATTCAGTTTCGAGATCTGGCGGAAATTCAGCGAGATGGGACTCCTGGGCCTTCCCATCCCAGAGAAATACGGCGGGTCGGGGGCGGATTTCGTCACCAGTTGCCTGGCCGGAGAGGCGGTCGGCCATGCCGGCGTCGACGGCGGCCACACCCTCGCCTGGGGCGCCCACACCTATCTGTGCGCGGCCAACTTCATGCAGCACGGCACGGAGGCGCAGAAGGAGAAGTACCTGCCGAAGCTCGCCACCGGCGAATGGATCGGCTGCATGGGGCTCACCGAACCGGGCTGCGGCTCCGATGCCGCCGCGCTGACCACGACGGCGGTCCGGAAGGGAGATAAATACATTCTGAACGGATCGAAGACCTTCATCACCAACGCCCCCCTCTCCGAGGTCTTCATCATCTTTGCGACCCTCGACAAGGCGAAGAAGCACAAGGGGATCACGACCTTCATCGTGGAGCGGGGCTTCCCGGGGATCTCCACCGGGAAGCCGATGCACAAGATGGGCTGCCGCGCCTCCGTAACCTCAGAGGTGTTCCTCGAGGAGTGCGAGGTCCCCGTTGAGAACTGCCTGGGGGGCGAGGGAAACGGCTGGCTGATCGCGCTGGGCGGCGTCGAGTGGGACCGGAGCACCCTGGTCGCCCCCTTCCTCGGCGGGCAGACCTTCATACTGGAGAGCTGCGCCCGCTACGCGAACCAGCGAATGGCCTTCAACCGGCCGATCCGGGAATTCCAATCCATCCAGAACCGGATCGCCGACATGAAGGTCTACCTCGAGGCGGCGAGGCTCGCCGTTTACCGGATCGCCACATCGAAGGACAGCGGCGTCGCGCTGAACCCGCTCACGGCCGCCGTGAACAAGATGTATCTCGGCGACCGCGGATTCGAGATGTCGTCGGCGGCGGTCGATCTCTTCGGCGGGTACGGCTACATCCACGAGTATCCCGTGGAGAGATTCCTCCGGGACGCGAAGCTGGGTCAACTGGGCGGGGGCACATCCGACATCATGCGGATGATCGTCGCCCGGTTCATGATGATGTAAGGAGGGAGCGCGATGAATTACGAACTGTCGGATGCGCACAGGGGCTTGCAGGCGGAGATGGGGAAGTTCTGCCGGGAGGAGATCGCTCCGGGCGCCGCCCTCTTCGACGACGCCCCCCCGGAAGAGGCCGCCGCCCGGATGAGGACCAACCTGAAAAAGCTTGCCGGTGCCGGCTTTCTGAATCTCATGCTGGGAGAAGACCTGCTCGGTTCATGCGTCGCCGGTGAAGAACTGGCCCGGGTCTGCCCCTCGACCTATCTCGCGGCCATCTCCTCGGCGACCGCTTTCGGAAGGGCCGTGAAGCGTTTCGGCACGGATGCCCAGCAGGAACGGTATCTCCCGCTCCTCGCTGCGGGCGAGAGGATCGGCGCGTTTGCCTGCACGGAGAGGGAGGCGGGATCGGACCTCGCCGGGATGCAAACCGCCGCGGAGAGCAAGGGCGGCGGCTGGATCCTGAACGGCGAGAAGGACCTCGTAACGAACGCGCCGCTCGCCGATTTCTTTCTGGTTCTCGCCTGGACCGACCGGGAAGCGGGCCTGGAACGGGGGATCACCCTCTTTCTGATCGACCGCGAAGCGATAGGGGTGACGATCGGCAGACCGTTGGAAACGATGGGCCTCCGCGGCGCGCCGACCGCCGGGATCCGCCTGGAGAACTGCGGGGTGACGGATGAGGCCCTCCTCGGCGGAACCGTCGGCGCCGGCTGGGGCCGGATGCAGGACCTGCTGGAAGAGATCAAACTCGCCCTCTCCGTCCTCTGTGTTGGTGTCGGTGTGGCCTGCATGGAGGAGTCGACGCGCCACGCGAAGGCGAAAAAGGCGTTCGGAAAACCGATCGGCCTGTTCGAAGGGGTCGGGGCGAAGCTCGCCACCATGTTCACGTTCAACGACATCGGCCGGATGATGATCGGCCGGGCCGCCTGGGCGATGGAACAGAAGGACCCGGAAGGCCCCGTTCTCGCCTCCTGCGCGAAGCTCTTCACGAGCGAGGCGGCGGCTCGGATCGCCGATCTGGCGATGCAGGTCCACGGCGGGCACGGTTATCTGAAAGGCGCCGTCGTGGAGCGCCTGTACCGAGACGCCCGGTTCGCGGAACTCGCCTACGGCACCTCGGAGATGCAGCGCGCCTTCATCGCCAAGGAGAGTCTGGACCGGTTCCGCGCCGCCTGAACGGCGTCGCCGCGGCGGGCTGAAGGGAGGATCCGCCTCTTCCTCTTCCAGGTAATCCCGAAGCCCATCCGCAATCCCTGCGTTTCGAAAATCTTAGGAGCGTAGGACCACCCGGCAAGAGAGGCAATATTGTGTACGAAGAATATTTTACCGAGGAACATCAGATCTTCCGAGCTTCGGTCCGGAAGTTCGTCGAGAAGGAGATCAAACCCCACATCGACCGTTGGGAGGATGAAGAGCTCTTCCCCGTGGAGCTCTACAAACGTTGCGCCGATGAGGGTTTCCTCGGTCTTGGCTATCCCGAGGCCTATGGGGGAACCCCCTGCGACCGGTTCATGTCCATCGTCTTCACCGAAGAGATGATCCGCTCCGGTTCCGTGGGGCTGGTGGCCGGCCTCGGCAGCCACTCGATCGCCATGCCGCCGGTTGTCCATCTGGGAACGGAGGAGCAGAAACGGCGGTTTCTCGTCCCGGTGCTGAAAGGGGAGAAGATTGCGGCGCTCGGAATCACGGAGCCGAACGCCGGCTCCGACGTCGCGAACATCCGGACCCGGGCGGTCCGCGACGGGGATCATTACGTCGTCAACGGCGCCAAGACCTTTATCACGAGCGGCTGCCGGGCGAATTTCATCACCACGGCCGTCCGGACCGGCGATGCGGGATACAAGGGGGTCAGCCTGCTTGTGATCGACAGCGCCACGCCCGGATTTTCTGTCGCGAAGAAGCTCCGGAAGATCGGGTGGAACGCCTCCGACACGGCGGAGCTCTCCTTCGTCGACTGCCGGGTGCCCGCGGAAAACCTCCTCGGCGGCGAAGGCCAGGGGTTTTACGGCATCATGGCCAATTTCCAGAACGAACGCCTTGCGATGGCCGTCATGGCCCACGCCGTCGCGGCGCTGGCGCTCGATGAATCGATCAAATACGCGAAGAACCGGGAGGCCTTCGGCCGGACCCTTTCCGGCTTTCAGGTGACCCGCCACAAGCTCGTGGACATGGCCACGCAGGTGGAGGTCGCCCGGGAGTTCAACTACCGGGTCGCCTCCCGGATGGAGGCGGGGAAGGACGCCGTGAAGGAGGTGTCGATGGCGAAGAACTTCGCCTGCCAGGTGTGCGACAAGGTGGTCTATGACGCCGTCCAGCTTCACGGCGGCTATGGCTGTGCCCGGGAGTATCTGGTCGAGCGGCTCTACCGCGACTCCCGGATCCTCAGCATCGGCGGCGGCACGACGGAGATCATGAAGGAGATCATCGGCAAGGTGGCGCAGTTCTGACCGCCGTCAGCCCCCCATTTTGCATTTCTCTCCTCACCAAATCTCAATCCTCCAGTTGCGTCATTTTGCTTCCCTTCTTCGAGACGAAGATGTGTGAAAAATCGGACTCCCCATTGGAGCCGTGCCAATGTTTTTCGCCGGCGGGGATCAGCACGATATCCCCCACGGTGACGACCTTCTCCTCTTTTTCCGTGGCGACAACGCCCCTTCCCGCGGTGATGATCAGGATCTGCTCGCAATCATGGGCGTGGAATTTGTTCCGGACGCCTTTCCCGAAATGGACGACGTTGACCACATTCTCCTGGCTGTCGGGCAGAAGCACCTGCTTCGCGACCTCCGGACCCGTAAACAACGGATTGGCATAGGTTTCCTTTGAGACTTCATCGATTCTGACTACCTTCATCGTATCCTCCTTGCAGGCATTTGTGGTATCCGATACCGGGGTTGACGACTGCGAAAAGACCGCAGAAAACATTGCGATCCGCCGCCAGGGAAAGGCGCTGGATCGATACTTTCGGTATTGTCCGCGCCCGAATGGTCAGGAGGGAAAGAGCCAATGCCGGAACTGCTCGTCACCTCCGGAGGTGATCGTCGCCATCCGTTCGGAGAGCCTCCGCGTGAGTGGTCCGGGAACCTCATTCAGAATCCGGTCTCCCACCTGCCGGACCGGGAGAAGTTTGGTCGACGTGCCGGAGAAAAAGATCTCATCCGCCTCATCGAGCGCCCCCGGGTTCAGGAGTCCGGTGAAGGTTTCAATCCCCATCGTCCCGGCAACCTCCAGCAGGGTTTTGCGGGTGATGCTCTGGAGAACCGTTCCTAAGGCCGATGTCAGAAGACGGCCGTTTCGGACCAGGAAGAGCGATTCGGTCCCCCCCTCGGTGATAAATCCCTGCGTATCGAGCAGGATCGCATAATCGAACCCCTTCTCCCGCGACTCCATCCGGGCCACCATCCCGTTGACATAGTTGGCCGCCACCTTCGCTTCGATCGGAACGGTCTGGGGGTCGAGCCGTCGCCACCGCGAGACACAGGCGGTCACGCCCCGTGGCGAGGATCCAAGCGGCTGACCGAGCGCCTCTTCCGCAGAAAACAGACAGACGGCCACCTGAAATTTCCGCTGGGGGGGGAGAATCTGGAAGGAGATCTCGGGGTAGAAACCGTACATCTTGAGGAAACCGCTCTTCAGCCCGCTTCTCTTCACCAGCTTCAGGACGGCCTCCTGCAAAGCGCCCTGCGTGAGGGGCGGATCCATCTCGAGCAGGGATGCCGATTTCCAAAAACGGGACAGATATTCGTCGAGACGGAAAACGGCCGGTCCGGCCGGCGTGTCGTGAAATCCGATCACCTCGAAGATCGCCGAACCCCTCCCGAAACTGTGCGACATGATATGGACGTTCGCCTCGTCCCAGCGGCGATACTCCCCATTGAAATAGACCTCGCGTTCCTTCAACATTCTTTTTCCTCCTCAACATATTACGGGGACAGATTTGAAATCTGCCGAAATCCACCACCTAATTTCTGTTCTTTCATTGTTATCATGATGTTATAGAATCTTTTTCTTCACCAATGGGTGCATGAAATTCGCATATAACCCTTTGCAATAACGATGGAACTCTATTTTAGGTGGTGGATTTAGGTCTGTCCCCAACCTTGCATTTCTGCGGAAAAGTGTGGCAATTTTCCCGATTTCTGCTATCCATAGGCGCGCCGTGACGGGACCGACCCGCCCGACGCCGCGCACCTTATCAGAAGCACGGGAGGATTACAACCCTTTGGACTTTTGTTTGCATCGAAAAAACAGACTCCTGATCACGCTGGAGCGTGTCACGCTGCGACTGGGAGACCGGATGCTGCTCCCCGGAACATCCTGGGAGATCCGGACCGGAGAAAACTGGGCGATCCTCGGTCCCAACGGCTCGGGAAAGTCCGCCCTCGCCAGGGCCATCCAGGGCGATTGCCCGCATGTCCGGGGAAAATTGATCCGTCACGACCCGGAGGCCGAAGGGAAGCGGATCGGTTATGTCTCCTTCGAACTCCAGGAGGAGATCCTGGCGCGCGAGGAGCTCCGCGAGGATGAGCGTTTTTTTAGCGGCAGGGGGCATGAGCTCACATCGGAGGAGCTGCTCCGCGGGAAGGACGGGGACCCGGCCGCGCTGGACCGTCTCTTGGATATCCTGGACCTTCGCCCCCTCCTCGGCCACAGCATCCGGACCCTATCCAACGGCGAGAACCGGAAGCTCCTGATCGCCCGGGCGCTTCTCCCCGCCCCGAAGATCCTGATCCTGGACGATCCCTTCGCCGGTCTCGACGCCGGCAGCCGGCCATCCCTGGCCGCGGCCGTTACAAAGCTGATGCAGGAAGGGACGCAGATCATCCTCGTCGCCCAGCGTCCCGAAGAAGTGATCCCGGGAATCTCTCATGTGCTGCTGATCCAAAACGGCCGCGTCGCCGCAGCCGGGATCAGAGAAGAAGTTCTGACACCCGCACGGATCAGGCGATTTGCCGGAAAAGCGAAAGCGCTTCCGGAGATCCGCCTGCCGCTTCCGGATGCCGGGAAGGCGCCGGAAACGCGCACGGATCCCCTCGTCGAAATGACGAACATCCATGTGGCCTACGGCGAATACGTCGTTTTCAACGGCCTGAACTGGACCGTCCGGCGCGGCGAGAACTGGGCGGTCGTCGGGCCGAACGGCTCGGGAAAAACGACCCTTCTGAGTCTGATCACGGGGGATAACCTGCAGGTCTACGCCAATGAGGTTTACCTTTTCGGGAAGAGGCGGGGCGAGGGGGAGAGCATCTGGGATATCCGGCGCCGGATCGGCGTGGTCTCTCCCGAACTGCAGCTCCGGTACCGGAAGCCGGTCCGCGTGCGGGATGTCGTCCTCTCCGGCTTCTTCGACTCGATCGGCCTCTACCGCCGGCCCGACCGGGAGCAGGAGGCGATTGCCGACCGCTGGCTGGAAATCCTCGGCATGGCGGACCGGGCGGACCGGTTTTTCACCCGGACTTCTTACGGGGAAAAACGGCTGGCGCTGATCGCCCGGGCGATGGTCAAGTCGCCGGAACTCCTTATCCTGGACGAACCCTGTCAGGGGCTGGACGGCGCCAACCGGGAAAGGGTGCTCGCATTGATGAAAGAGATCGGGGAACGGACCGAAACGGGCCTCATCTACATCACGCACCACGAGGAAGAGATGATCCCCTGCATCGGTCACATCCTGAAGTTAGAGAAGAGAGAGCGCACGGTCACAAACGCGGATCCGGTTCCGGAAGAGGAGTCGGAAGAGCCCAGCTGAAATCATCCCCGGCGACTGGTTTAAGCGGATGGGTCTAAAATATCTTTCTTCCTGTGCTTACTGAGGTGTCTAAAAGATAAAGGATGCCGGACTTCAAATACACTTATAAGGCCTCAGTACGGCTAATCACGCCAGATCATTGAATCCAGGTTGAAGGTTTTCGGTAGTCTTTTTTTAAATTCATTTGAAAAATTGGCGTTGGTCAACGTGTCGTAATTCTTCATGCGTTTGTAAAGAAAACACCTGACACGCCAGAACCGGAACTTAAGATAGCCCGGAAAAGGATGAAGGAGGTACGGAATGGTTGAATTAAAATACGAACCTGTTTCCCACGACCATAAGGC
>JAURXV010000002.1 GCA_030654195.1 Syntrophales bacterium
GACCTGGGCTTCGCCTACCTCTGGATAGATTTCGCAATCCTGGCGGTGATGTTTCTCGCCCTTACGATCGCCAACTGCCTTGTGCTCAAACGGGAGGGACTCTAACGATGAGCTGGCTCCGAATCAGGGAAATGGTCCGCAAGGAATTCATCCAGCTCTTCCGTGACAAGAGGAGCCGCCCCATCCTGATCTTGGCGCCGCTCATCCAGCTCCTCGTCTTCGGTTATGTCGTCAATTACGACATCAAGGACATCCGCGTCGCCCTCATCGATCAGTCGATAAGCCGGGAGAGCAGGCTGTTGGCCGACTCCTTCACCGCCGGCCGGATCTTCCGGATCACACACCTGCCCGCGGACGACCGCGAGCTGGAGAACCTGTTTCTCAAGGGGACGGTCGACCTGGGGATAAAGATCCCCCCCGACTTCAGCAGCCGCATCCGCCGGGGGGAGACAGCCGCCGTCCAGATCCTCGCCGACGGATCCATGAGCAACATGGCCTCCGTCCGGATCGCCTACACGACGGTGGTCCTCGACCGTCTGAACGCAGAACTCGTCCGCGAAATCTACGGGCGCGAACTTAAATACGGCAGGATCGACGGCAGGATCAGGACCTGGTACAATCCGAACCTCGACAGCCAGAACTTCTTCGTCCCGGGGATCGTCGCCTTCGTGGTCATGCTGATCTCGCTGCTGCTGACCTCTATTGCCATCATCAAGGAGCGGGAGAACGGAACGATAGAGCAGCTCATCGTGACGCCGCTAAAGCCGCTCGAGCTGATCATCGGCAAGACGATCCCCTATACGCTCATCGCGATCGGCCAGATGGTCCTCGTCATGCTGTTCGCCCTGAACTGGTTCGAGATCCCGCTGGCGGGGAGCATCCCGGCCCTCTTTTTCGCGACCTGCCTCTTTCTCCTGAGCACCCTGGGCATCGGCCTTTTCATCTCGACGATATCGAAGACGCAGCAGCAGGCGATGATGACCACCTTCTTCTTCATCCTCCCGTTTTTCATGCTCTCAGGCTTCGTCTTCCCGATCGCAAACATGCCCGAGTTCGTTCAATGGTTGACATACCTGAACCCTTTGCGCTATTTTCTGGTCATCATCCGCGGCATCTTTCTCAAGGGGGTGGGACTGCACATCCTTTGGCCCCAGTACGTCGCGCTGGCCGTCCTCGGCATCATGGTCTTCACCGGAGCGGTCGGGCGTTTCCAGAAACGTCTGGATTGATAAAGGACAAACCATGCTGAAAGTCATCACAGACGAGGCAGCAATCAAACGTTGCCAGAGGCAGTTCGTGAGGAGTTTCAAACCTGTGACGGCCGCTACGATCCCTGTGAAGCTCGGCCATCCGGGGGCGAGCGAAAAGGCGAAGGTCAACTGGTCGGAGAGCCTCGGCATCTGGTCCTTCTCCCGAAAGATCGCCGGAAGCCGCTACTGGAATGGCTTCGGAATCGGCCGACCGGAGGAGGGAGCCGCCATCGCGATCACCTGCGAGATCAATTTCCCCCTCTGCGGCGTTGACCGGCGGACGGGCGGCGCCTTCGGCCAGGACCGCGCCGGTCGTCTCTTCGTCGTGCACCGGGGAAAGTTAGGCGGCGGGAGAAAGGGGATCGGAAAATCGCTCTTCGAAAACCACTACCGGGGCGCCTGGGAGGTGATGGATGATGGAGGCGAGGAGACGCCGGTCGCCGTCATCGGGATTCTCCAATCCCCGCGCTTTGCCAGACAGATCGCCGAGTTCGTCCGGAAGATCGCCCGGATCAAGGAGACGGCTGCAGCCCGTTCTTCGCAGGCGGAGCTGACCTTCGGCGAACTTCGCCTCCGTGAAGAGCTGATCGGCGCCCGCTACCGCGAGCAGGAGAGGGAGACCGGGGCCGAATGCGACCGCGGCCTGATCGTCCGGGATCTGGCCGAAACATTGAAGCAAGCCGGCCTGAGGGCGGGGAATGACGGAAACCAGGATCTGGTGGTGATGAACCGGGCGGGTCGGATCCGGGCGGTCTTTCAGGTCCTGACGGAGACGATCCTCTCGGACCTTCACGCCGGGGCGACGCAGCTTCTGCTGAACGGCTTGAGTCTGCCCGACAATCCCCTGCTTATCCTGATTCTCCCCCGGCCGCCGGAGGTCCCCCTCCGGGACAAGTTGAAGCGGCTGAATATCGACATCCTGATCTACGAATGGCGGGAAGAGCGGGCGCTCTTCCCCGGGCTTGCCCCTCTCCTCCCCGCGATCGCATCATGATCCGCCGGCGGAGATGATCCGTTACAAATGGAAAACCGGAGAAAAATGATGAATTCTCTGACCAAGATCACGCACCTGATCCTCGACATGGACGGGGTGCTCTACCGAGGCGGCGAACCGATGCCCCGCCTGCGGGAGTTCTTTGCCTTCCTGCGCAAACATTCCATCCCCTTCATGCTGCTCACCAACAACGCAACCCGCACGCCGGGCGAGCGTTCGAAACAACTCGCCGCGATGGGCGCCGAGGTCTCGCCCTCCGAGATCCTCGTTTCAGGCCAGGCGACGGCCCGCTACCTTCGCCGCGATTATCCGCCGGGAACGCGGGTGCACGTCTTCGGGATGGCTGCCCTCAGGCAGGCCCTGGAGGAGGAAGGATTCGTCCTCGCCGACGATGACGTGGAGATCGTCGTCACCAGCGTGGACCACGATGTCACCTACGAGAAGATCAAACGGGCCACTTGTCTCCTCCGGGGCGGCGCCCGCTTCATCGCGACAAACCTCGACCCCAACATCCCGTCGGAGGAGGGGTTTCTGCCGGGAAGCGGCGCAATGGCCGCGATGCTGGCGGCCGCCTCCGAGACCCGGCCGACCGGGGTCGGGAAGCCCGAGCCGATCATGTACGAACTGGCCATGACCCAGATGGGTGCCCGACCCGAAACGACCGCCGCCGTAGGCGACCGCGTCGCAACCGACATCGTGGGCGGAAAGCGGGCGGGGATCACGACGATCTGCGTCCTCACGGGGGCATCGGGCCGGGCCGAGGCCGAGGCCGCCGGCGCCGACTTCATCTTCGACGACATCGGCCACCTCCTCGACGCCTGGCGGACGGCCTTGGCGGCGGGTGATCCCGCTTAGTGTCGCCCCAAGGCTGCGTTCTACGCCAGGACGGGCGACTCAAATATCCAATTGAAATGTGCAGTTTTTCGAGGGTGATTTTTCAGGTGATCAAGGGTGTTTGTAACTTCCTTGTCAGTAAAACCTCGGCGAAAATACTTGATTTCAAGTCGTAATCAGGGATATTACCTCCTCATTTCTACCCGACCTCGACTCCAATTATCCAAACAATCTTTGGGAATATTTGGTTCTGCTGATCGAGAAATCTAATATTTGAGCCCTCTGCTTGGAACTGACGATATTGAGCATATCGTGCAGGCAACCAATCCGGACCCCTCCATCCTGCATGGTGGGACCCACTGCCTGTGGGTTATGTTTCAGTATCAAATCGGTCCGGGTGATGATCTCCTTTTCCTCCCGTTGATACCATGAGAGCGCCTTTCTTCCAAAAAGAAGCTTTTTGAGATCGCTTTCAAGATTTCCCGGTTTCATCGTTATCAGCCAGCCCTCTCCTCTCGGATCGGCGATGATGAGTTCCGGCTCCTTTTTCAGACGAGGATTTACCGTCTGAATGGAACCGGAAAGTGGAGAA
>JAURXV010000028.1 GCA_030654195.1 Syntrophales bacterium
GTCGGGGTCCGCCTGGGCGTGCGGCGCAAGCGACCGGTCCCCCTTCGGGTCGGTCATCGCGCCGTCGCAGGTCAGGTCGTTTTCCTGCACATATTCCAGGAACTTCAGAAAACGGCGGTGGTAGTTCGTCTTAAGGCGGGCGTCGAGATCGTGCGTCGTGATCGACAGCGCGTTCAGCGCGTCCATCCCGACGCAGCGCTGAAAACAGCAGCCGGTGAGCGAACCGAGAAGCCGCCCCATCTTGCTCTTTTTGACGAGATCGTCCGTGCTCTGGTGGATGTGGGTGAAGCGGTTGATCCGCCGGCCGGTAAGGTGGGAGGCGGCCGTCATGATCTCTGTGTGTTCGGGCCGGTGGGCGAGGTCGTAGGTCAGCGCGACGGCGTTCATCGACGGCCGGATCAGCGGGTGGTCCACGACGTTTTGGACCCGTTCGCCGAAGAGGTAAACAACCAGATTCAGTTTCCGCAAGCTCTCCTCGTATTGGCTTCCCGTCATCAGCATGGCACGCCTCCCTTTAAGATATCGGATTTTCGAGGGACTTTCCAACCCGGTCCTCCCGCGGTGTACCCATTATACGCCGGATCATACCGTTATTGTATCCATTTTTCATGTTGGGAGTTGCGCAGCCTCAGCCCCGTCCGATGAAGAGCATCTTGGTCGCCATGATCGTCATGAACTGCACGTTGACATCGATCGGCAGGCTCGCCATGTGAACGACGGCATCGGCGACATGCTGCACGTCGATCATCGCTTCGGGCGCCCTTTCGCCGTTCGCCTGCTTCACGCCCGTGGCTATGCGCGCCGAAAGTTCGGTGAGCGCGTTGCCGACGTCGATCTGGCCGCATGCGATGTCGTACTTCCTGCCGTCGAGCGAGATGCTCTTGGTCAGCCCGGTGACCCCGTGCTTGGTCGCGGTGTAGGGCGCGGAGTCCGGCCGTGGCGCGTGGGCCGAGAGCGACCCGTTGTTGATGATGCGCCCGCCGCGCGGCGCCTGGCTTTTCATCATCCGGAAGGCCTCCTGTGCGCAGAGGAACATGCCCGTGAGGTTGGTGTCCACCACCGATTTCCATTGTTCATAGGTGAGATCCTCGAACGGGATCCCGGGCACATTGACGCCGGCGTTGTTGAATAGCAGATCGACGCGTCCGAACGCCTCTTTCGTTTTTTGAAAAAGCATCCGCACCGATTCGGGATTGCTGACGTCAGTGGGAACGGCCAGCGCACGCGGGCCCGCCCCCGCTTCCGCTGCCGTCTTTTCCAGGAACTCCGCGCGGCGTCCGACCAGCACAACGCGGTAATCCTCTTTCAACAATGCAAGCGCCGCTGCCTTGCCGATTCCCGTACCCGCGCCGGTTACGACCGCGACCTTCTGATGTGAGCCCATGATTCCTCCTTGCGACTTTCTGATAACGACCCGCTTTTACGAACACAAAATCTACTATGTGCGACCCTGTGAGTCAAAGAAATAATGGCGGGAGTGATGGGTTGTCCTTGCCTTTTTTATCGGTTGTTGCTAAAAGCATACCCGCAGAAAGGAAATTCGATAGATGACACAGATTCCCCCATCCCTTCCCTCTGATTTCATCCGGGACATCATCGACGACGACATGAAAACCGGCAAGCACCGGGGGCGCGTGGCCACGCGCTTTCCACCCGAACCGAACGGCTACCCCCACATCGGACACGCGAAATCGGTCTGCCTTAATTTCGGGATCGCCGCCCAGTACGGCGGAACCTGCAACCTGCGCCTGGACGACACGGACCCCAGCGGGGAGAGCATGGAATACGTCGAGTCGATCATCCGGGACGTGAAATGGCTGGGGTTCGACTGGGGGGATCGCCTCTACTACGCCTCCGGCTACTATGAACAGCTCTATCAGTACGCCCTCCAGCTCATCCGTAAAGGTCTGGCCTATGTCTGCGACCTAAACGCGGACGAGATCCGGGAGTACCGGGGCACCCTGACCGAGCCGGGGAAGGAGAGCCCCTTCCGCAACCGAACGGTTGCGGAGAACCTGGACCTCTTCGAGCGGATGCGGGCCGGGGAGTTCGCGGACGGGAGCCGCGTCCTCAGGGCGAAGATCGACATGGCCTCTCCGAACGTCACGTTGCGCGATCCGATCATCTACCGGATCAAGAAAGAGAGCCACTACCGGACCGGCGACGCATGGTGCATCTACCCGATGTATGACTTTGCCCACTGCCTCTCCGACTTCATCGAGGGGATCACCCATTCGATCTGCACGCTGGAGTTCGAGAACAACCGGCCGCTGTACGACTGGTTTCTGGACCGGCTGGTCGAGGGGCCGCGCCCGCGGCAGATCGAGTTTGCCCGCCTGAACCTGAGCTACACGGTGATGAGCAAGCGCAAGCTGTTGGAGCTGGTGGAGAACAAGGTCGTTTCCGGCTGGGACGACCCGCAGATGCCGACGCTTTCGGGGATGCGCCGCAGGGGCTTCACCCCGGAGGCGATCCGGAAATTCTGCGAAAAGATCGGCGTCTCGAAGAACGACAGCCTGATCGACATGGCGCTTCTGGAGAACTGCGTCCGGGACGACCTGAACAAGAAGGCGCTCCGCGTGATGGCTGTCCTCCGGCCGCTCCGCGTCGTGATCGACAACTATCCGGAAGGGCAGGTCGAGATGTTCGACTGCCCCTATCACCCGAAGAACGCCGAGATGGGTTCCCGGAAGGTCCCCTTCTCCCGGGAACTGTTCATCGAGCAGGAGGACTTCATGGAGGTTCCGCCGAAGAAGTTCTTTCGTCTCGCCCCCGGCCGGGAGGTGCGCCTTCGCTACGGGTACTTCATCCGTTGCGTCGATATCGTGAAAGATCCGGCCACCGGCGAGGTCGTTGAAGTCCATTGCACCTACGACCCCCAGACGCGGAGCGGCTTCGCCCCGGATGGCCGGAAGGTCGGCGCGACGATCCACTGGGTGTCGGCGGCCCACGTCATTACGGCCGAGGTGAGGCTCTACGACCGCCTCTTTCTCGTCCCGGACGCGCTGTCGGAAGAGGGCGATTTCGCGACCCATCTGAATCCGAAATCGCTGGAGATCCTGAAAACCTGCCGCCTGGAGCCGAGCCTCGCGGCTGCGGCGCCGGGGCAGCGGTTCCAGTTCGAGAGGCTGGGGTACTTCTGCGTCGATTCGGAGGATTCCTCGGAAAAGGCGTCGGTCTTCAACCGGACCGTGACCCTGCGGGACGCCTGGGCGAGGATCATGGTGAAGGGGAGATAAAACGCCCCGGGAGCGTTCCCTCTTCTTATCGGTCTGAGCGGAATGATGCCGAATCATTGATGGATATCCGACGCTTCATCCCTCGCTGCGCGCGGCGGCGATCGGAGCTGTGGCTGGCCCGCGGTTAATGCCGCCGGATGCCGGCTACCGAAGGAGCTGGTCCAGTTCCCGGTCGAATACGCCGAAATCGCTCAGATCGTTGTGACCGCCCCCCTCGATCCGGATTAGCCGGTGCGGCGAGCGGATCAGCCTCTCCAGCCGGACGCTGTGATCGAAAGGAACGATGTCGTCCTTTGCGCCGTGAAAGAGATAGACGGGACAGGCGACCTCCCCGATCCGGTGGTCGTTTCTCAGCGGATATCTCAGGAACATCGAGATGATCGGCCTTGGCAGGAACGGGTAATGGTGGGATGCCAGATCGATGAGGCTCAGGAAGGGCGACTCCAGAATGAGCATCCTTGGCTTCCCCGATCGGGCGATGACGGTCGCAACGCCCGTTCCGATCGATCTTCCGTAAACAATGATCCGGTCCTCCGGCCAGGTTTTTGTCAGCATGCGATAGACGGCCAGGCCGTCTTCCAGCAATTGCTTTTCATTCGCGATATTCCCGGTGCTCTTGCCGAAACCGCGGTAGTCCGGAATCAGGATATCGTAGCCCCTAAAAGTGAAATCCACGGCCACGTCGCCCCAACCCCTCAGACTTCCGGCATTGCCGTGCAGATAAAGAACCGCCCCTTTGGCGTTTTTGGCCTTGAAAAGGAGGGCGTTCAGGGTTGCCGCCTCCACGGGCACGTTCACCTCTTCAAAGGGCTGAGAAAAAGCGAAACGATAGTTCGGCGGCAGGGTTTCGGGATAGAAGATGAGACTCTCCTGGCTGCAGCCGATGAAAAGGGAACATACGCAGATTGTGCTGATCGGGGCCAGAAGGTTCTTCATGTTCATCCTCCGTAACGAGTCGCTGTCTATTAGCAATTTCCTGCTAATAGACGTGCCAATAGACATCAGGGAAGATGATACCGCGCCCACCGCTTCATCCCCCCCGATGCAGCGCTCCTTTCTATAGGGCATGTCCGCTTACGGACAATTTATGGACAATTTACGGACAATTTACGGATCATGTTTGAATCATTGCGGTATTGTCAGGCAAAAGATAACGGGAAGGTTTTCCCGTTCCTTCGAGTCTCAATAACAACCGATCTTTCATTTTTTTCAGGATGTATCGCGCTTGAGTCTCGGTAACATTCAGCAATGCCTGACACTCCGCCCGCTTGATCGATCCGTGCTCCCTCACGTAGGCCAGGATCTTCTCTTCATCCGTTTCCAGTGCCACCTGTACGGGCGGCGCCTCGACGGGAATGTTCAGCGTGTAATAGGCCCAGCGGCGCGAGCCGTGCAGATCGACCAGGCCGTAGTCCGTCAGGTTGCGCAGCTCCCGCGTGGCCGTGACCGAATCCACATAGTTGAGCCGCTGATAATCGTTGTTGGTCATCCCCTGGTTATGGCGCAAATAGACAAGGGCCATCCTTTGATGGTCGTTCATCGTCTTCTCGGCAAACCGGTTCAGCCAGGCAACGGCCTCCGGATTCAGCAGCGTGTGGCTTCGGAACGTCGCCCAGAAAGAAGAGCGGCGATCCCGAAAACGCGGGGGTTCGAGATTCGCCTGGCGCATCGCTTCGAGCATGGCGCTGATCCCGCTGCCCCGGTTCTCGACCAGATGCAAATCCTCCATCAGGCGCATGAGCCAACGGTTTCTTGTGGATTGGTCCACCTCCAGGTTCTCTTCCGTGACATTGCCGTAAAGACCGCCTGGACTCTGGATCTCCAGACGGTCGGCAAACAGGCGGATCTGGATATAACTGCCGCGCACAAATGGCTGTAATCGCGATGCGCGACGGCGTTGACCAAGGCTTCGCGGATGGCGACGGCCGGGTATTCCGGGATGTCCCGACGGAGCAGCCCCTCGATCAGACTGCTTTTCCGTATCCCCGCCAGAACGTGGTTCACGGCGGATTCGACCATTTCCGGGATCGGCCCTTCAAATTTCTGGTTATCCAGAAAACGCTCGCCCCGCGGGGTTTTCTCCGTTTCCGTCACCCCGTAGAATTGAAGAAACGTAATGACGAGCTGCGGCTCGAACGCCTGGGGATAGTTCCCGAAAACGAGCAAGCCCGCCACGGTGGGTCGGAGAATTCCATCATCTTCCCTCACAATGCTCAACTGTTTGAGAATCTTTTCAAATGGCTGCTTGAGATAGCCCGCCTGCGGTCTGGTTCGCTTCAACCCCTCCACATACTGCGTCAGACGGTTCCGGTCGAGGTCCTCCAGAGTGGCATATGGGACAATCTCCTGATCGATGGTCGGTTGGGTCCGGAAACTCGCATAGCCGTAAATTTCGTAATCGGTCATCTGCCGATTGGTGTTTCCAACGCGGATGTAAGCACCTTTCTGCAGGCCGGCGATTTTATAGTAACACGGTTTCCGATTGGCGGGTACCTCGGAAACCTCGACGGCGACGACGGTTTTCCCTTCAAAATCCTTGACCGTGAAACTGGGTCGGAGCGGCGGCTCCATCTCCGAGGCCGCCACATGGCTGATTTCCTCCTGAAGGCGATGCGCATTTCCGACACCGACGTTTTCAAACCGTTTACTTTCATCCAGCCCCAGAAGAAGGACCCCGCCGCCGGGACGGTTGCCGAATGCAGACAGAGCCTCAAAAAGTCGCTGCGGTGTGCCGTGCAACGCGGCCTTGACTTCCACATCGTCCAGTTCGCTCTGGTACTTCTGAACTTCAGTGATAATTTGTGTAAGGTCGTCGAGGGTCATATAATTGCTGCCATATCCCGCGCCTCAGCACGCATCGGGCGTAGCTTAACTTTATCCTGCGAACTGTCAAAGCAGCTTTTCCACTCGAAAAACTGCCCTTCCTGCTGGTGGAGAATCCATTCAAAATCGCTCATATTGCATCATCCTCTGGTCTCTTTTCCAACGGGTTCATTGTTAGTCGAATTGTTTAATCCAACCTTCAGTTATCGCGGTTAACAAATGCATCAGACTTGAATGATTAGGTTTATTCCCTATCATCTGTAAAGTTTATTGATAAACCTGATTTGTTTTATTGTTTATCATCCTCAAACAATACCCATTTCGAAGTCCGGCGACCGCCGATGTTGCGAATTCTTTTCCCGGATAAGGATGAAACGAGATTGTGAATCTTGTCCATCTTCTGATCCTTGTTCAGCACCTCCGGCAGTTTGTCCAGAAGCAACTCGTTAATCTCCTCACGCGATACCGGTTGGTGTTTGCCGATCATGTCCAGGATCAAATCCCGGTAGTAACGATTATCGAAACCCCTGTCTCGGATATGCTTTGCTTTTTCACCCGTTGCCGTCGCTACCTGGGCGGCCACGATCAGATTAGGATAACGCCCCTCTACCAGCTTGGCGGCCTTCAATCGGCGATGTTCGTCCGGGTGGATGCGTTGGCGCTTTTGCACCCGATCCAACAACATGATTGTGGCCAGATCAAGGTCGGTATTGGCCATTAACAAGCGTGTGTACCGCTCATCAAGAATGCGCCCCGGAATCTCCACCGCCACGCGTTCGGGATTGGACAAGTCGTAGTCGGGCAGAGGGAAAAACCGCCGCCGCTGCGATTGAAACATCCGCTTGATGCCGCCTCCCTGGGTGTCGATCATGTTCAGATTGACCATCGCCTCGGCCAAAAAGGGATTGCGATAGATCTCCAAGGGTGCGTCCTGGCGGATGACCGTCTCTACGCTGCCCGGCAGAAATCCTCCCACGTTGCTCAGTATTAAGCTTGTCGGACTCTCGACCAGGTTGATCCTGCCTCGCAAACTGTAGTCCTGGTGTGCAATGCAGTTGTGCAGGGCTTCGCGGATGACCCATGGATCGTATTGGGCCATCTCAACCGGGAACAGGGTGCCGCTCGGCAACTCCCGCACCGTCAGGTTACGGATGCGGACCAGAACCTTGTCCACATTCAGCAGAAAGGGCGGGCCGAAGTGTTCGTAATCTTGCTCCTCGTTGCAATCATTCTTCAATATCCAACTGATACGCGCCACGGCTGGGGCAAGTAGCGTGGTGGTTTCATCCCGGCCCAGCAGAAGCAAAGCCGCATGGGTGATGGCCCCTTGCGTGGTCAACTTGGCTTTGTTGAGGAAGGTGACATCATCCCAGCCGTCAACCTCCAGCGCAGAGGCAGGAAGCTTATCGGGTGGAATCTTGGCCTTGAATTCCCGCCGCGCTTTGGCAATGGCCGCGGGTTCAAGATCGGAAATTCGCACCCGTTCGCAGATCTGCGCGCTCCAATCCAAGCGACGCTGCCAGATTTGCCTCTCTTTCTCGGGATACCTCGCCAGTTCCGTCTTGCTGGATCCGTCCCGGATATAAGCCGTACCGTAAAACTTGACCGGCCGGTCAAAGGCCGGATGGATCTCGAAGAGAACCAACCTCATCCCACGATAATCGAAAGGGTATATTTCGAACCCGACATTGGGTTGCAGCCCCAGAGACAGCCACAAGGGGAGGGGCTGGTTTCCCTTCCCCTTCTCTGCCGCGGGGTCGAAGGTCGTGCCGGCTACATCGTGGGTTTCATCCTCAATCCCGAAAACCAGATAACCCCTGGGTTTGCCGAGCAGGCACGCCGAATTGGCCAGCGCCGAAAGATATTCACCCAACAATTGCGGTTCATAGCGATTGGTTTTGAATTCCAGCCATTCTGTTTCACGCGGCTCGGTACGTAGCCGATCCAGAAGAGCATGCAGTTCTGCGGTGTTCATTGGCTTTCCCCATTTGGTGCTCATGGAGCATAGATGTAGTCTAGCGTTTGATCAACGCTTCATTGCCGGCAGATGCTTTTGTTCTCTTCATGCCTTCACGCCTTTTCCCATTACAGGGCAGAGATAATAACGGTGTTCATAAGATCCTGAAATTTAGATGTTTCCATCGATTCTGCCGGTTATTATCTTTCTTGGTGGATAATAAGATTAACGACACCCTTACGCCTATCTGCTTATATTCTCAACAGCGATTTCTACCGGATTGAGGTTATCCTTATCACTATAATAGCTCATCGTCTTATCTTCTCCTACGAACTATCAAAGCGGCTCTTCCGCTCGAAGAACTGCCCTTCCTGCTGGTGGAGAATCCATTCAAAATCGCCCTTGTCTATGGTTCTTCTGCCTTAGTGAACAGTTCCTCATATGCCTCTTCATCCTTGAACTTTGTGACAAGAAATTTCACCCATTCTTCTGTGTAACCATAGTCATTATGGCGCTTGTCATAGATGCAATACTTGACTTCGGTCTGCTCTGGGTGTGTGCTTCCGCTTGGCGGGCGGATTTTGAAATGCTGCCAACATTTTGTATGCCACGCAACGCTATACTTATCGACTTCTTTCCTTCCTCGGATAATTTTGGGATCACCGAGAGCATTTTGAACACACTTTGCCACTTCTCCCGCGCGAATCGTATCAGCATTGGCCACAACGGGTTGTTTGTATTTGATCAAGGTCACGAACCGCTCGATGCTTTTCTTTTCCTCTTCCGTAAGCTTGTCGTATTGTCTGAATTGAATGGCAAGAGCATCCTGATTTTGGTGGTTGGCTACTTGTATCAGGAAGGCTTTGAATGCATACTGGCCGCTCTGAAGCACATCCGTTGTGATTGAAGATCGGTAACGTTCGACGAATTCTGCGGCTGCCTTGGTGTCACGATTTCGACGTACCGATTCAGCAAGATTTTCTGAAGAAGGATAAAGCTGCAATGCGAAAGACAGACATTGGTGGATGCAATTCTTGGAACCGAATTCATGCTGCAACATTTCATCGAAGTTCAACAACATGGCTTGGCATTCACCAAAAATAGAGGGGTCCAGTTCAGGCAGCGACCGGTGTTCAATCTTGTTTCGTAGAGGGATGAAGAATTCCAGGTTTTTCCGAACAGGGTTCATGGTGTCATCGCCATAATAGTTTTGCAGGCAATCACCAAGTTCCCAATGTTTATAATCGCCGTCGACACGTTTATAACGTCCATTGGGTTTTCGATAGTAAGGTTTTTGCTTACGGCGGAAAAAGACTGCATGGAAGAGGGCTGTCCAAGCGATGACCATCAATGTGATATATGCACCAGATTTAAACGTAATAGCCGGTTTGTTATAGACCTCCACAGCAAGTAAGGCAGAATCTCTTGCTTTTTGTAATGCATCCTTTGAAGCGCCCGACAATCTTATCATGCCTATCTCTCTCTGTTAGATTCCTTCACTCAAATCATAAATGCACCAAGTCAGCCGCCGTGGGCGTCGATGACGCGGTCGATTTCGGCCATGAGGCGAATGGTTTTGTTGATGGCAACGCCAAAATCGAAATCTCCTAATACTTCTTTTCAATTACTTTTTTGTAGCCAAAATGGCATACCTTCATAATAATAAATATTGCTAATAATATTGTGGACTTTGTGATCACCCATATTATGCCACTCCAGTCTTTTAGATTACCTGCTGCATTATCTTGAAGAAAGAGCCAGCCAATTATGGCAAAGATGATTATGAGGAGTATGGGTTGCTTACTCAATATATGTTTATCGATCAACGCGGCATAGCTCCCCACATAAGGCTCAGCATCTTTTGATGTTTCGCCTATCTTAGGGGCATTAGTCGAATCAGCTGTTAACCCTGTTAACCATTGAATGCTTGTTTGTTGATCAAATGAAGCCGAAGGCGATATTGTAGCATCAGGGTTTATAAGAGAGGAACTGCTTATTTCTTGGTCAGATATAAGCCCTTTGGGAGGGAAATTATAACGGCTTTTCTTTTTCGCTTTAACCATTTCACTCCCCCAATATAAGTTTGTTTATAGCCTCAAACCTATCCCAAGAAGAATTTGTGAATTGCTGTATATGCTTGAGAATTTCTTTTTCATTCACTTCTCGATTGGGTTTAATCCAATAATCAATTTGAAAATATAAACCTACGGCGGGAAAGTTTTCAGCATGTTCAAAAAACTGATGAATTTGTTCTTCAGTCATAGGGCCACTCATTGTATTAAAATTCCCAAAGTTATCGGCAAAATTAAGTGGGCCTCCAATATCAATGAGTTTAGCGTTAAACATTTTTTTTGCCTTGTCGGTTAGTGTTAAATAGTTAGACGTATATTTCCCCATTAATTCGCTAAAATCTCCGTTAAATTCTGTGCAAAACTTTGAAAGCACCCCTATTCGAACAACATTAGGATTCTTTTCAAAACCAGTTAGGGTAAATAGGTATTTAAAAAATTTTAATGTTTTATCTGAAAAATAATTTTTTGTCGGTGTATTGTGTGCCACAAAACCTGCATTTCTAAATCCAACAAATGCATGATCCCCGCCTTCTTTATCGAAAATATCAATTCTGTTTTCGACAATTCGCCATTCTGGAAGAGCCATATAATCAGAAATTGCTTCTGCCCATGAACCCCGATAATCGAGAATTTTTGGATTTGGCTTATATCGAACCTCTAATATTTGTTCGTTCATTTCAGGCATTTTCCCCTCCTAAGCAAATGTTTTAAAACAAAAAACTTCTTAATCTCTAGAATCAAATAAATGCTCCAGGCCAGCCGCCGTGGGCGTCGATGACACGGTCGATCTCGGCCATGAGTCGGATGGTTTTGTGGAGGGCCACGACGATGCGGTGGTAATGGACAAGATCGGACATGCAGAGTCATTCCTCTCCGGATCTGTCGTCATCTTTACTGCTCGCAGGCAAATCGGACCAGATGCCGACGGTCTTGCGCACCGCCTCGCCGCGGCTCCTGAGTTGCTTCGGATCGAGGCTGGAGGCCTTCTTCAGTCGGGTCTCAACCAGACTGATCACCGCCTCATAAACTGCCTCGCGTTCGCCTCTTGTGAGACGCAATGCGTCGAAGATCACGTTATCCATTCTGTGACGGTCCTTTGATGCGATTTCCTCTGCAATTGGTAATACTTGGCGTTTGCCGAAAGTTGCAATTATGTCCTCCCATTCAGGTTTATCTGGAAGGGACGCTGGGTTGAACAGGAGCAGGCACTTCGCATCCGCTGTTTCGTATTTTTGTGCCCCTTGGCCGAGGTTTCCTCGACCAAAAAGGGAGATGAAAAGGAACGTTAATGTGCAGTTCATGCTAAAACCGAGTTGATCTGACATTGTGTTCGGACAAAAGAGGCGGTGGAAGCACCTATCAGATGAAAGTGGTTTGTTTGACCAGGGGGCGAGGAATCGTTCACCGATGACATAAAGCAAAAAGTTTCGTGTCGGCTCGACGTTTTGTGCTGGGATGGCCCACCAGCCTGGACTGCGATATTTGACAGTCTCCGTTTTGGGCCAAGGAATCCCTGCTGCCGTTTTCTGTCTGTGTCTGGTGACCTGTTTTTCACCCCAATCAATATAGGCTAAAGCACCCGGTAAACCTTTCGCCTTCATTTCTGACTTGCTGAAGGGACAAAAGAACACATAATGCTCCATGTCTTGCGGGGTAATATGGGGACGAAGGATGTCTCGTGATGTTCTTATCATGGGGCGAAGACACTCAGCCTCTATTCCCCATTGACCAGCTACTTCTTTCGATAGGTAGAAGAAGTCATTAATTCCTGCGTAACAACCAGGTCGAACCAAGGCGATATCTCCAAGTCGAACAAGATATTTCCCGCCCTTATCAACAACAGTCCAGTAGATATCCGGCGCACGCAGGTATTTTCCACCCCACTTATTGCCGATGTAGCGTGCCACCTTGATCAGGGGCCCGGATGCGCGCCGGCCGGACTTCTCCCTCTGAGTCGCTCTGGTCTCCTCATCTTCCGGCAGTTCGCAGCCATCCTCCAAAAGGCGGTCCTGGCGGATGGGGAAGACGCGGTACTCAGGCGTCGCCTTGCGCTCCGCCGTCGCCTCAATCTCCTTGAAGACCACCGGCGAGAGGACCTGCTCGAACGGAACTTTGAACATGACGAACCGCGCCGTCCGCTCCAGTCCGCACTCCCGGCGCTCGGAGGGCGGGGAAAAGAGCGCGATAATCGTGTTCACGTCGGCCGAGGCGAAGGATCGCCGGGACTGGTTGTCCAGAACCATCTTTACGTGACATTGCTTAAGAAGAAACTCCTGCAGGTCCGCGCCATAGCCCACGTCGAGCCAGGAATTGGACGTGATGAAGCAGAACGCGCCCTTGTCGTTCAGGAGCGAAAGGCCGTGGAAGTAGAAATAAATGTAGAGGTCGCTCTTGGCGTCCATCTT
>JAURXV010000015.1 GCA_030654195.1 Syntrophales bacterium
GTCTGTTTGCCCCCGACGACCAGGGTATGGCCGGCATTGTTGCCCCCCTGGAACCGGGCGATCACATCGGCGTGTTCCGCATAAATATCGACTACTTTCCCTTTCCCCTCGTCACCCCACTGGGTGCCGACCACAACCACGTTTGCCATAGGGTCGATTCTCCAATCGCGTTGAAATGCTATCAAAAGTGTCGTCATTCCCTTGGCCGGCGGGAATCCGGAGGGCGTGAAACTGCCTGCAGTGAACGGATCCCCATTTTCATGGGATTGACGGAAAGAATGTTTACATCTCCAGTTCGGTCTCCGGCGTCTTTTGGAATACCTCGATCCCTTCCGCGGAGAGGTCATCGCTTATCAGCACTCTTTTCATGAATCTTCTCCTTATCAGGAAAGTTTATAGCGCGGCGATCTTTTCCCGGTAAACTTTCTCCAACTCGTCCAGTGCGGCGCCGATCTCCTCCGGGGCGATCGTGGGACCGCACCAGAAGCGGAATCCCGGAGGCGCATCCTTGTAGGAACCCATGTCGTAGGCCGCTTTTCTCTTTCCCATCTCGCCTGCGATCTCCTTGAGGAACTTCGCACGCTCCTCCTTCGGGAGGGCCTTGACCCGGTCACTGACGACGGAGAGACAGACCGAGGTGTTGGAACGGATCTCCGGCGTTTCGGCCAGGAATGCGATCCAGTCGTTCTTCGCGACCCACGCCTCGACGACTTTGAGATTCGCCATGCTCCTCTGGATGAGGCCTTCGAGACCGATCCCGTCTGCCCATCTCAGAGCGTCAAGGTAATCCTCCACGCACAGAAGCGAAGGGGTGTTGATCGTGTCCGCTTCAAATATCGCCCGGTTGACCTTTCCGCCTTTCTTCAGGCGGAAGATCTTGGGAAGCGGCCAGGGCGGATCGTAGGAATCCAGCCGTTCCACTGCGCGGGGGGCCAGCACGAGCATCCCGTGGCCCGCCTCGCCGCCGAGACATTTCTGCCAGGAGAAGGTGGCCACATCGACCTTCCACCAGTCGATCGGCATTGCGAAGGCGGCGCTGGTGGCGTCGCAGAGGGAGAGGCCCTTCCGGTCGGACGCGATCCAGTCCCAGTGGGGGATCTTCACGCCGCTTGTCGTTCCGTTCGCGACGAAGACGACGTCGCTCTCCCAATCGACCGCGCCGAGATCGGGGATTTTCCCGTAATCGGCCCTCAGGATCGTGGGATTGAGCCTCAACTGTTTGGCGACGTCCGTGGCCCACCCTTCGGAGAAGCTTTCCCAGACCAGGACTGTGACCGGTCGGACGCCCAGCAGGCTCCACATGGCGGCTTCGAAGGCCCCGGTGTCGGAAGCGGGCGTGATGCCGATCAGATAATGATCCGGGATCCCGAGGATCCGTCTTGTTTCCTGAATGGCACGGAGTAGTTTTTCCTTTCCCAGGGCCGAACGGTGGGAACGCCCGACCGCGGTGTTCTTCAACGCATCGAGGTTCCATCCCGGTCTCTTGCTGCAGGGACCGGAGGCGAAATGGGGATTGTTCATGAGCGGCTCCTTTCGTGAAGTGAGTCTAACGGTGAAAAAACATATCAGCATTGAGATGATTACTCAAGCGTTTTTGGATATTGATTGACGCCGGAACGGGGAAAGGGTATTTACCACGGGGGAGGTGAGGATTCCCTGTGAAAAAGATCAAGACCATGTTTTTCTGCCAGAGTTGCGGTCAGCAGTCGACAAAATGGCTTGGCCGCTGCCCCTCCTGCGGCGAGTGGAACCGTTTCGTCGAGGAGGAAATCCGGGACGCCGATGCAGCCTCTTCGGCGAATGTCCGTTTTGATGGCGTCCCCCAGTCCATCGAGGCCATCACGGCCGACGAGGGGGAACGGCTCCGGACGGGGATCGCCGAACTGGACCGCGTCCTGGGCGGCGGGATCGTCGCCGGATCCGCGATCCTGGTTGGGGGCGATCCCGGCATCGGGAAGTCGACACTGCTTCTCCAGGTCCTGGAGAAGCTGGCCGTTCGGGGCCTTCCGGTTCTCTACGTCTCCGGCGAAGAGTCGGCCCGGCAGATCAAGCTTCGGGGAAAGCGGCTCGGCGCCGCCGCGAAGGATCTCCTGATCCTGGTCGAGGTCGAGTTAGAGAATATCCTGAAACGGATCGAGGAGGTCAAACCCGCCGCGGTTGTCATCGATTCGATCCAGACCGTCTATTCCCCTGTCCTCTCCTCCGCGCCCGGGAGCGTGGGGCAGGTGCGAGAGGCGTCGGGGAGGTTGATTCTCTTCGCCAAGAAGACGGGCATCCCGGTCTTCCTGGTCGGCCATGTCACGAAGGACGGTTCGATCGCCGGGCCGAAGGTTCTGGAGCACATGGTCGATACGGTCCTCTATTTCGAAGGGGATTCGGGCCATGCCTACCGGATCATCCGGGGGATCAAGAACCGTTTTGGCCCGACCCACGAGATCGGGGTCTTCGAGATGCGGGACACGGGCCTCGCCGAGGTCGCCAACCCCTCGGCCTTCTTCCTGGCGGAGCGGCCGGAGGGGGCGGCGGGGTCGGTGGTCGTGCCGAGCATGGAGGGGACGCGGCCGATCCTGATCGAGGTCCAATCCCTGGTCAGTTCGACCAGTTTCGGCATGCCCAGAAGGACGGCGATCGGCGTGGACCACAACCGCGTCTCGCTGTTGACGGCCGTCATGGACAAGATCTGCGGCATCCATCTCGGAAGCAGCGACATTTTCCTGAATGTAGCGGGCGGGGTGAAGGTCGATGAGACGGCGATCGACCTGGGGATTGTATCCGCGATGGCCTCCAGCTTCCTGAACCGCCCGATTGCGACCGGGACCGTCGTCTTCGGAGAGGTCGGTCTGACGGGGGAGATCCGGGGGATCTCCCAGACGGAGGTCCGGATCAAGGAGGCGGCCCGGATGGGCTTCACGCGCTGCATTTTGCCGCGAACGCAACACAGCGAAAGCCGGCAGGGAAAAAACATCGAACTGATCCCGATCCGTTCCCTGAAGGAACTGACGGAGCATCTCTTTTGATGGCTGCTTTATCAACAAAAATTTATCCGGCCCGCCTTGACAGCGGAAAATAGATGCTTATGATAGCGGGGACGAACGAGGTCATACGATGATTGGTAAATATAATTATAATGAAGAAAGGAGAAGTTGAAGCATGAAAATCAGGCCATTACAGGACAGAGTGATCGTAAAGCGGATCGAGGAAGAAGCGAAGACCAAGGGGGGGATCATCATTCCCGACACGGCCAAAGAGAAGCCGATGGAAGGGCTGGTCATCTCCGTAGGGAAGGGCAAAACGGCCGATGACGGCAAGCTGATCAAACCGGATGTCAAGGCGGGTGATCGGATCCTTTTCGGCAAGTATTCTGGGACCGAGGTGAAGATCGACGGCGACGAGCTTCTGATCATGCGCGAGGACGACATCCTCGGCATCTTAGAGAAATAATCAATTGATCATATGGAAGGAGGATACAGTAAATGGGAGCTAAGATACTTAAGTACGACGAAGAAGCGAGAAAATCGATTCTCAAGGGTGTCAATACCCTGGCCGACGCGGTAAAGATCACCCTCGGTCCCAAGGGAAGGAATGTGATTCTTGACCGGAGCTACGGCGCACCTACTGTCACCAAGGACGGCGTAACCGTAGCCAAGGAGATCGAGCTGGAAGACAAATTCGAGAACATGGGCGCCCAGATGGTGAAGGAAGTTGCCAGCAAGACGAGCGACGTCGCCGGCGACGGAACCACCACCGCCACCATCCTGGCCCAGGCGATTTTCCGCGAAGGCGCGAAGAGCGTAGCCGCCGGGAGCAACCCGATGGACGTCAAGCGCGGGATCGACAAGGCCGTGGACGTGGTCGTGAAGGAGCTCAAGAAGATGAGCAAACCGACCAAGGACGCCAAGGAGATTGCCCAGGTCGGCACCATCTCCGCCAACAACGACGTGGCTATCGGTGCGATCATCGCCGAGGCGATGGAGAAGGTCGGCAAGGAAGGCGTCATCACCGTGGAAGAGGCCAAAGGGCTGGAGACCGAGTTAGAGATCGTCGAAGGGATGCAGTTCGACCGCGGCTACCTCTCACCCTATTTCGTGACGAACGCGGAAAAGATGGAAGTCGAGCTCGAAGACGGCCTCATCCTCATCAATGAAAAGAAGATCAGCAGCATGAAGGACCTCCTTCCCATTCTGGAGCAGATCGCCAAGATGGGCAAACCTCTCCTCATCATTTCCGAGGACATTGAAGGCGAGGCCCTGGCAACACTCGTCGTCAACAAGATCCGCGGCACGCTCCATGTGGCAGCCGTCAAGGCCCCCGGGTTCGGCGACCGTCGCAAGGCCATGCTTGAAGACATCGCCATCCTCACGGGCGGCAAGATGATCTCCGAGGATATGGGTTACAAACTTGAGAACACGAAGATCGAAGACCTCGGCCGCGCCAAGCGGATCATCATCGACAAGGACAACACAACGATCATCGACGGGGCCGGCGATCGCGCCTCCCTCCAGGGCCGGGTAAAGCAGATCCGCGCCCAGGTCGATGAGACCACCTCCGATTACGACCGCGAGAAGCTCCAGGAGAGACTGGCAAAGCTGGTCGGCGGCGTGGCGGTGATCAAGGTCGGCGCCGCGACCGAGACGGAGATGAAGGAAAAGAAGGCCCGCGTAGAGGATGCCCTCAACGCGACCCGCGCGGCCGTGGAAGAGGGGATTGTTCCGGGCGGCGGCGTGGCTTACCTCAGGACGCTTCCCGCGCTGGACAAGATGAAACTGGAAGGCGACGAGGCCGTCGGCGTCCGGATCGTGAAGAAGGCCCTTGAAGAGCCGCTCCGAATGATCGCGAACAACGCCGGTGTCGAGGGCAGCATCGTCGTGGAGAAGGTCAAGGATAAGAAGGGCGCATACGGATTCAACGCCCAGACCGATAAGTATGAAGACATGATTGCCGCCGGCGTCATCGATCCGACCAAGGTCACCCGGTTCGCGCTGCAGAACGCGGCAAGCGTCGCCTCGCTCATGCTGACGACACAGTGCATGGTTGCCGACAAGCCGAAGGATGAACCGGCGATGCCGGGCATGCCTCCGGGCGGCGGCGGATACCCCGGCATGGGGATGTAATTCCCAGCCAACTTGATTGAACCAAAAAGGCCCCCGTTGCTTTTTTCAGCGACGGGGGCCTTTCTTTTTCTTCAAGATATGGGTCAGATTTCTTCCGTAAAATTGCCTCACACACAAAATTCTTGACAGTGCCAATTTTCTGAGATAGGAGTGCCGCGTGAGAATGAACGTTCACTCATTAACTGACGTGGATTGAACAATGAAAACCTCAGACAAGCGTCGTGACATCATGCAGGCAGCCTTGGAACTCATTGCGGAACAGGGTTTTCATCGCGCCCCGATGGCCGAGATCGCCGAAAAGGCAGGTGTGGCCGCCGGAACGATCTACCGCTATTTCGAGAGCAAGGACGTCCTCATCACTAAGTTGCACCGGGAACTGGAAGACAAAATCATGGCAGTTCTCCAGGAAGGCTATCCGTCCGGGAGGCCCCTCCGGGAAAGATTTCTCTATCTGATCCGGGAACTTCTCCGGTATTTTATAACGAATCCTCTTCATTTCCGTTACATGGAGCAGTACTTCAACTCTCCGTATGGAATTTCCATGCACAGGGACAGGCTTTTGGGCAAGTCCGGGAACCAAGATATCCTGATGGATATTTTTGACCAAGGGATCGAGCAGCAGGTTCTCAAAGAGTTTCCGAAGGCCGTGCTGTTTTCCCTGGCCTTCGGTCCCATGATTTTCCTGATGCGCGACCACATCTTCGATTTCATCGTCTTGGACGAAGCCCTGATCAAGCAGATCACGGAAGCCTGCTGGGACGCCATCAAGAGGTGATGTCCATGTTTTATGGGGTTGATCGGGGGTTTTCCCCTAGAGAAAAGAATGAATATTCGCTCATTTTTGTTTTGAAGTTATTTACACCGTGTTTTACCCACGATCAAAACGGCATCATCCGGATGTGATCGACAATGGGTCTCCAAATTTCAAATGATAGAGGTGTCGTATGCAGATTTATGACAGGGCCAAACGAATTGCCGCCGGGGGTGTGGCTTACCGGGATCTTGATCCTGGGCGGGTGTGGGCAGCAGACCGCTACAAACGGACCGCCGAAGGGCGGTCCCCCCGAAGTCGCCGTTGTGACCATACAACCGAAACGGTTGGTGATGACAACTGAATTGGCCGGGCGGACATCCGCCAATCTGGTCGCCGAGGTGCGTCCCCAGGTGGGCGGCATCATCCAGAAGCGTCTGTTTGCGGAAGGCGCCGATGTCAAGGCCGGCCAGGTGCTCTATCAGATCGATCCCGCCCCCTTTCAGGCGGCGTACGACAATGCAGCCGCGAACCTTGCGGCCATGCGGAAGGCTGCCGACCGGGCACGGGCTGCCCTGAGAGCGAGCCTCGCCGGCATCACCCGGCAGCAGGCCACCCTGGATTTCGCCCGGACGAACCGCGGGCGCTTCGAGGAGTTGTCCAAAGAGGGCGCCGTCTCCGCCAGCCAGCGCGACCAGGCCGTAACCGAGGCCGACGTGGCCGAGGCCACGATCCGGGCCGCCGAGGCTCAGGTGGAAAGCGATCGGGCAGCGGTGGCCGCGGCCGAGGCGGCCATCGATCAGGCGGAAGCGGCACTGGAGACGTTCCGGATCAATCTGAAGTACACCCGTGTGACGGCCCCCATCTCGGGCCGGATCGGAAGATCCAGCGTCACGGAGGGCGCCCTGGTGGCGGCCTATCAGCCCGTGCCTCTGGCCACCATCCAGCAACTGGACTTCATGTACGCAGATGTGCCCCAATCCTCGACCGATCTGCTGCGATTGCGGCGCCGCCTGGAGGATGGCCGTCTCCATCCCAACGAGCAGATCCGGAACAAAGTCCGTCTTATTCTGGAAGACGGCGCCCAATATCCCTTGGAAGGGGAGCTTCAATTTCGCGACGTCACGGTCAATCCGACGACCGGATCGGTCCTTCTGCGGGTTGTCTTTCCGAATCCGAAGGGCGTTCTGCTGCCGGGCATGTTCGTCCAGGCGGTGGTGGAAGAAGGCGTCAATCAGAAGGCCCTCCTGATTCCTCAGCAGGCCGTTTCACGCGATCACAAAGGGAACCCTCTCACGTTGATCGTGGATGCCGCGGGCAAGGTCCAGCAGCGGATGCTGACGCTCGATCGCGCCATCGGCGATGCCTGGCTTGTTTCATCAGGTCTTGCACCCGGCGAGCGGGTGATCGTCGAGGGGATGCAAAAGGTGAAACCCGGCGCCTCCGTAAAGGTGGTTCCTTTTGAAGCCTGTAGCGAAAAGAATCGCGGGGAACGTAAAAACACGACCCCGCCGCTTGAAAAATCGAATTGACGGAGGCGTCTGATGTTATCGAAATTTTTTCTGGATCGTCCGGTCTTCGCGTGGGTCATTGCTATCGTCATGATGGCGGCGGGGGGGCTGGCGATCTACAACCTGCCCATATCCCAGTATCCCCCGATCTCCCCGCCGTCCATCGCCATCGGTTCCTTTTACCCGGGGGCCTCGGCGGAGACGGTGGAAAACAGCGTCACCCAGATCATCGAGCAGAAGATGACGGGCTTTGACGATATGCTCTATCTCTCCGGTACGAGCGATTCGGCCGGGGTCTCCCGCATCGAATTGACCTTCAAACCGGGAACCGATCCGGACCTGGCCTGGACCAAGGTGCAGAACAAGCTCCAGCTCGCCATGTCGAGCCTGCCGGAGGTGGTCCAGCGCTCCGGCGTTACCGTCAGCAAATCCACGCGGAATTACCTGATGATTGTGGGCTTGATCTCGGAAGACGGCAGCATGGACGGCAACGACCTGCGGGACTATGCCCAATCCAACCTGGAAAAGGTGCTGGCGCGCGTCCCCGGAGTCGGCGAGGTCCAGAATTTCGGCTCTCAGTATGCCATGCGGATCTGGCTGAACCCCGACAGACTCACCGATTACCATCTGACCGTGGAAGATGTGATCCTGGCGCTCAGGACCTACAACGTGGAAGTATCCGCCGGGCAGTTCGGCGGGGCGCCGGCGCTGAAAGGCCAGCGCCTGAACGCCTCCATCATCGTCCAGAACCTCCTCCAGACCCCGGAGGAGTTCGCCGCCATCCCCATTCGCACCAATCCGGACGGCTCCATCGTGCGCGTCAAGGATGTGGGAAGGACGGAACTGGGGACCGAGTTCTACGATATCGAGGGCTTTTACAACGGCAAACCTTCCGCGGGCCTCGCCATTCGGCAGGCGCCCGGCGCCAATGCGCTGGATACTGCCAATGCCGTCAAGAAGAGACTGGAAGAGATGAGCCCGTACTTTCCGCCGGGGATGAAGGTGGTCTATCCCTACGACACCACCCCCTTCGTCCGGGTGGCCATCAATGAGGTGGTGAAGACCCTGTTCGCGGCGATTCTGCTGGTCTTCCTGGTCATGTGGCTGTTCATGGGCAATCTCCGGGCCACCCTGATCCCGACCATCGCGGTGCCGGTGGTCCTCCTGGGCACCTTCGCCGTGCTGGGGCTGTTCGGGTTTTCCATCAACATGCTGACCATGTTCGCCATGGTGCTGGCCATCGGGCTTTTGGTGGACGACGCCATCGTGGTGGTGGAAAACGTGGAACGGATCATGGCCGAGGAAGGGCTTTCGCCCCGGGAGGCCACCGCCAAGTCCATGGAACAGATCACCAGCGCCCTGATCGGCATCGGCCTGGTGCTCGCGGCGGTGTTCGGTCCCATGGCCTTCTTCGGAGGGTCCACCGGGGTCATCTACCGCCAGTTTTCCGTGACCATCGCCGCGGCGATGCTGCTGTCGGTGGTCGTGGCTTTGATCCTGACGCCGGTGCTTTGCGCGTCGCTCCTCAAACCGGTGCCCAAGGGGCATGAGGCAGACAATGCGATCTTTTTTCTGCGCCCATTTTTTAGATGGTTTAACCACGTCTTTTTTCGCTTCAGACGCCTGTATGTGAAACTGGTCGGCCATGCGCTGGCCGGGAAACGGCGTTACCTCGCGGCTTTCGTCCTGATCGTGGCGGGACTGGGATTTCTTTTTATGCGGATGCCGACGAGCTATCTTCCCGATGAGGATCAGGGAATGCTCCTCGCCCAGATCCTCATGCCGACGGGCAGCACCCTCGAACAGACCCAGGGGGTCGCTGATGAAGTCCAGCGCTATTTTCAGGAGAACGAAAAAGAGACGGTGGAATCCTGCATGACGATTGCCGGGATGGGCTTTTCCGGCAGGGCGCAGAACAACGGCATGGTGTTTGTCAAATTGAAGGATTGGAAGTTTCGCGACCATGGGGATCTGCGAGCCAAAGCTGTGGCCGGCCGGGCCATGGGTGCGTTATCCCAAATCCGCAACGCCCTGGTCTTCGTCTTTCCGCCCCCCGCCGTCGTCGAACTGGGCAATGCCCGGGGGGTCGATTTCCAGTTGCTGGACCGCGGCGGCCTCGGTCACGCCGCCCTGATGAACGCCCGCAACCAGCTCCTCGGCATGGCCGCCCAGGACAAGCGGCTGGTCGCGGTTCGGCCCAACGGCATGGAGGATGTGCCCGAATACCGGATTGACGTGGACTGGGAAAAGGCGGGCGCCCTGGGGCTGCCCATCACCTCCATTCACAACACCATCGCGGCGGCCTTCGGCAGCGCCTATGTCAACGACTTCATTCAAGGCGGACGGGTGAAGCGGGTCTATGCTCAAGCCGACGCCCCTTACCGCATGCTGCCCAAGGACCTGGAAAAACTGTACGTGCGAAATACCGCCGGGCAGATGGTCCCCTTCGCCTCGTTTGCATCCAGCCGCTGGACGACCGGTTCCCCCCGGCTGGAGCGCTTTAACGGTTTTCCCTCCCTGAACATCTGGGGAGAGCCGGCGCCGGGGAGGAGTTCGGGCGAGGCGATGCAGGCCATGGAAGAGATTACGGCAAAGTTGCCCAAAGGGATCGGTTTTGACTGGACCGGGCTTTCCTACCAGGAGCGGATGGCCAGTTCTCAGGCGCCCCTGCTGTACGCCTTTTCCATTTTCGTGATCTTCCTGTGCCTGGCGGCGCTCTACGAGAGCTGGCCTATCCCCATCTCGATCCTGCTGGCCCTCCCCCTCGGGGCGATCGGCGGCGTCATTGCCTCGAGCCTGCGGGGGTTGCCCAACGATGTCTATTTCCAGATCGGCCTTTTGACCACGCTGGGTTTGACCACCAAGAACGCCATTCTGATCGTCCAGTTCGCCAAGGCCGGACTGGAAGGAGGGATGGGGTTGATCGACGCCACCCTGGAGGGGGCGAAATTGCGCTTTCGTCCGATCATCATGACCTCGCTGGCCTTCGGTTTCGGCGTCCTACCCCTTGCCATGACCACCGGCGCCGGCGCCGGGGCCATGAATGCCATCGGCACCTCCGTGCTCGGAGGGATGGTGACTGCCACCGTTCTGGTGGTTGTTTTTGCACCCCTCTTCTATGTGGTGATCGAAAAGCTCTTCGGAAAACGGGGGAAGCGTGAAGCAGCCAAGACAAATGATGCAAATCCGTCGGGGGATCGATGATATGAATATAAACCGGTTTCTTCTTGTGGGTGCGATCGTCACCCTTCTGGGGGGGTGCACGCTGGCCCCGGAATACACGCGGCCTGCCGCTCCTGTCCCTGCCGATTGGCCGACCGGTGCGGCCTACCAGGAAACGAAGTCCGCCGTATCCGCGCCGACGGCGGAGGAGTTGCCGTGGCGGGAGTTCTTTACCGATGAACGCCTGCAAAAGATCATCGTCACTGCCTTGAACAACAACCGCGATCTGCGGCTTGCGGCCTTGAATGTCGAGAGGGCGCGGGCGTATTACGGCATTCAGCGGGCCGAATTTTTGCCGACGGTCCAAGCGGTCGGAAGCGGGAGCAAGGAACGCGTTCCGGCTGATCTTTCGACCACCGGAAGCGCGAGGACCGCCGAACGATACGGCGTCAATCTCGGGATCAGTTCCTGGGAAATCGATTTCTTCGGCCGCATCCGCAGCCTGAAGGATCGGGCGCTGGAAGAATACCTCGCCACGGATGAGGCCCGCCGCGGCGCCCAGATCCTGCTGGTGTCCACGGTAGCACAGGCGTATCTGGCCCTGGCAGCGGATCGGGAAGCCCTCAAGCTGGTGGTCTCCACCCTGGAAACGCAGGAGGCCTCCTACAAATTGATCCGGAAAAGTTATGATGTCGGGCTCGCGTCCAAATTGGATCTCCGGCGGGCGCAAAGCCAGGTGGATGCGGCCAGGGGAGACGTCGCCCGCTATACCCAACTGGCGGCGCAAGATGAAAACGCCTTGAATCTTCTCGTCGGATCTCCCCTGCCGCCGGCGCTCCTGCCGACGGAGCTGGGCAGGGTCAGCCCTCCCAAAGAGATCTCTCCTGGCCTCTCCTCCGAACTGCTCCTGCGCCGACCGGACGTGCTGGCGGCGGAACATCGGCTCAAGGCGACCAACGCCAATATCGGCGCCGCCCGTGCGGCTTTCTTTCCCCGCATCTCCCTGACGATCGCCATCGGAACCGCAAGCGCCGATCTGTCCGGACTCTTCCAATCCGGTTCCGGTACGTGGAGTTTCGCACCGCAGATCATCATGCCGATTTTTGATGCCCGCACCTGGTCGGCCTACGATGTAACGAAAGTGGAGAGGGAAATATCCGTGGCCCAGTATGAGAAGGCAATCCAGGCGGCTTTTCGGGAAGTGGCCGACGCCCTTGCCGTGCAGGGTACAGTGAACCGGCAGGTAGCGGCGCAGCAATCCCTGGTCGACGCTGTTGCGGAAACCTACCGCCTCTCCCAGGCGCGCTATACCAGGGGAATTGACAGCTACCTGGGCGTCCTCGATGCGCAACGTTCCCTCTACGGCGCGCAACATGGACTGATCGCCCTCCACATGGTCCGGCTTGTCAACCAGGTCACGCTCTACAGGGTGCTGGGAGGAGGTATCTAAGAAGGGAGTAAACCATCGTCGGCCGATGAAATGAGGCAAAAGAACCAATTAAGCACCACGCCGTCGATACGGTAGGTGTTCGACGCCGTTGCGGAAACCTACCGCCTCTCACTGACGGTTTGATCAAGTCGGTTGTTTTTGCCGTCATCGTATCGACGGTCTGTTGTTACCAGGGTTATTTCGGTCCTTGCGAACCATTTCCGAAAAGCCCGCATGAAAGGAATGTCAGGAGAGGATCTGTTGCAAAGCGGTCCAAGTTGGGCTAAGAAATAGAGGCGTTCATCTTTGCGGCTGGGGTTGACGATATTCGATCGCATCACCGGGAAACAAGATATGTTGAAATGGATAACAGGGCGATGGCCGACGCTCCTTTGCCTCTGCCTGACGCCCCTGGTCCTGGGGGCCCAGGGGCAAGGTATGGAGCAGCGGATTCCGGGCAGGGCGGACTTGCATCATTATCGGGTCGTCCGTTCCTATCCCCATGACCGCGGGGCCTTTACCCAGGGGCTGGTCTATGACGGCGGTTTCTTTTATGAGGGCACGGGACTGCATGGTCGCTCCACCTTGCGCAAGGTCGACCCGGCGTCGGGCCGCGTCCTCAAGGAAATCGGACTGTCGCCGTCCCTTTTTGGAGAAGGGGTTACCGTTTTCGGCGACCGGATTTTCCAGATTACGTGGCAATCCCGGATCGGCTTCGTCTACGACAAGACCTCTTTCGGTCTGTTGCGAAAATTCTCCTACGCCCATGAAGGGTGGGGCATCACCCATGACGGGAAATGGCTGATCATGAGCGATGGGACCTCCGTCCTGCATCTGCTGGATTCGAAGGATCTTCATGAAACGGGGACCCTGCGCGTCCGCGATGATCGCGGCCCTGTGGAGGGGCTGAATGAGTTGGAATATGTCCGGGGGGCCATATATGCGAATGTCTGGCCGACGGATTATATCGCCGTAATTGATTCCCGGACGGGACGGGTCACGGCCTGGATCGATCTGAGGGGGTTGTTGGCTCAAGAGGATCTGCAAGGGGTGGATGTGCTGAACGGGATCGCTTACGATGCGGAAGGCGACCGTTTGTTCGTTACGGGGAAATTCTGGCCGAAACTATTTGAAATCAAATTGATCAGGCAACCGGTGGGACGGAATTGAAGGTTTGATGGCCGGCAGGATTCGATCGGGAGGGTCTTTGTTCAAAACATCATGGATGTCCGCAGAAATGGCTTGACTTTCCCCTTTCCCCCGGCGTACAAGGTCAAACAAATGTCGGAGGATGCAAGGCGGACGTCCAGTGTGTGACCGGCAGGATCCGCGCATAGACAGGATGAAGCGTAAGGTGAACCGCCGGACTCTTCAGAGTCTGGGCGGTTTTTTCTTTGTAAGGCCTTCATGCGCCGGCCGGATGCCGCGGCATGAACAGGCCCCGGAACCATTTCTTTCCCTCGCCAGGTCAGGATGGTAGGGGTATTCCGAAACGAATTAGGAGGCGAACCATGAACAAAAATCTGTATGTAGGGAACCTGTCCCAGAAAGTCACAGAGGAAGACCTGAAGAACAACTTTTCCGAGGCCGGGGCGGTTGCAACCGTGTCCGTCATCAAGGATAAGTTCTCCGGGGTTTCTCGCGGCTTCGGCTTCGTAGAAATGGAGACGGAGGAAGGCGCCCAGGAGGCGATCAAGAAATTCAACGGCGGCGATCTCGACGGGAAAACGATTACCGTGAATGAGGCTCGGCCGAAGACGGAATCCGACGGTCCCCGACGGGATTCGAACCGGGGCGGCGGCGGCTTCCGGGGTGGGCGTAGTGGAAGCGGCGGTGGCGGCGGCCGCGGCAGGTACTAATACCCGTTTTTTGTTTTTGACTTTCCTCCGCAGATGAACAGCGGGGCAGGATGATGCCGGTTGACACTGGGTTTCGGCCCGGTTTCAACCGGTTTTTTTATCGGATGGACTTCGGCGTAGACGGGTCTGCACTAACCATACCCCAGCTCCTCCAGACGCTCCTCGCTGATCCCGATGAAATGGGCCACCTCGTGGACGACGGTGATCTCGATCTCCCGTTCCAGCTCGGCCAGGCTCTCGCACATCTCCTCTAGGGGCTCCTGAAAGATGAAGATCGTGTCCGGATGGAGAGGGGGCGGGGCGAAGAAAGAGTGCTCTTGAAGAGAGGCGCCTTCATAGAGGCCGAGGAGGGGCTCGTCCGGCGGATAGCCCATCTCCTCCAGCATCTCCTGTGTGGGGCGCTTCTGCACGGTGAGGACGACGTTTTCCATCCGATCCCGGATCTCCGCCGGGATGCGATTGAAGGCGCGCCGGACCGCCCTGTCGAACTCTTTCGGGTTCAGTTTCATGACCCTTATTTCACCGTATAGCCGCGGCCGTCGAGGCAGGCGCCCATCGCCCTTTGATAGTCCGCGCGCTTCTCGACCTTCTGAGCTTCGGGTACGCCGCCGGGGGGCTGCGTCGGGTCGAAGCCCGTCTGACTCACCGCCCAGCGGTGGCAGGCATAACGATCATCCGCCTGCTGCTGTTCGCTCTGGCCCTGGCGGGGATAGATGAACATCTGATCCGCCGGCGGAGGCGTCTGGCTGACTTCCTCCTTCGGCGGCTCGACGACGACATAGCCGTCCCCCCGGTGCGCGTAATAGACCTCGTTGGCATAGTAGTAAGGTACGTTGCGCAGCCAGATTGTCGCGTAGTAAGGAGGCAGGAAGGGAACGAAAAGGCCGATCGGCGGCACAATGATGGCGAAGCGCGGCCCCTGCGGGCGGTACCAGACGCCTCCGGAGAAGTAGTAACGTGAGCCGCCATGAACGACCACCCGGCGGTCGCGCGGCAGTTCTCTGATCACCTGACCGCGGGCCGGGTAGGAACGGTCAAGGTGGTAACGCGAGTCCTGGAATTCGCGATAACGGGCTCCGCGATCAGCCGCCTGCGCCGCCTGCGACCACCCGAACGGCATCATTCCCAACAACAGGGCCAACATCAGCCCGAGTGCAAAGCACCTGTTTGCATTGTGAAGAAAGATCATGGCTCTTGCCTCCGTAAATTCAGAAAAATCGGGTATCGGTTCCCGATAACGGTTCCTGGATATCTCATCGCACGCTGTAGCCGCGGCCTTCGATGCAGGCGGACATCGCCCGCCTGAAACCGGACGCCCTTTCTGCAAGCCGGTCGTCTCGGGCCCGGTCCCGCGAAGCATAGGCATCCTCCTGCTGCCGGGCGGCTTCCATCCTTGCCGAATCCGATGCGGCGCCGGCAATGGCCCCACTGGATGCGCCGATCAGCGCGCCCCCCACGGCATGTCTCGGTCCGCCGATCAGCGCGCCCAGCACGGCGCCAGCTATCGCCAGCGTGGCGGTATCATGGCCCGGCGGTGGCATCGGCACCACCCGGACGCGCTGATCCGTCGGGATCGCCGACTGGCCGGGATCGAAACCGGTCTGTTTCACCGCCCAGTTATAACAGTCGTAGTGGTCGCGGGACTGCTGCTCGGCGGTCTGACCCGCTTTCGGGTAAAAATAGACCTGTGTCAGCGGAACCTTTGGGTTGTCGTAAGTCGCTTCGGGCGCCGATCGGGAAACCGTGCGATAAGGTCTCTGATAACATGCCGACAGCAGAAGGAGAAGCAGAAACAGCAAAAGCCAGACGTAGGTTCCGGACGCCCGCCGCTTCGGCAACAAAAGGTCGATGGTCGTCTCTTTACGGCTTGAAATCATCATGATTGTTCTCCTTCGTTACCCAATGCCGCCGAAACCATCGGTACCGAGAGCATGGCGGCTACCGTTACAGCAAGTCATCTTTCATGACCTGGCGATCCGTTTCACGGTAATGATACAGCAAGGAGCGTGCCGAGTCTGTCTCATGGCGGCATAAATTATTGATATCAAAATTGTATTCGCTATTTGCGAGAAATAGGGGATAGCCCCCGCGGGGAGAATGTGGGTAAAAAGTATTCGCTTGCGCTACCCACCTGTGAACAAAATATCCACCTGCCGGTTTGCCGCCGGTTGAGCCGTGACTGATTTTGTATTGACAAAGCTTATCCACTTGCATAATAGGGTACAGTCACCGTCCGGGTGAAAATACGGGCTTAAATTTTCAAGTTTTTCGAACCCTTTTCCGATGAAAAGGGGGGATAAGTTATTCTGATGACGGTAGAAACCGACCTATCTGACGATTTTCTTCCCCCGGGGAAAGTGATAAACCTGTTGAGGAAGAAACAGGTTATCCAACACCGATCGACGAAGGAGGCGACCCATGAGAGATGTGGTCATTGTCGGATATCTGCGAACCGCCCAGTCGCGGTCCCGCCCCAATGATCCCCCCCGTGACTGGTTTCATAAACTGAGAGCGGACGATCTCCTCGCCAGGCTGCTTCCCGAGGTGATCAAACGGACGGGGGTCAAGGCGGAGGAGATCGACGATTTCATTGTGGGATCGGCGATGGGGGTGGATGAACAGTGGAGCTACGGCGGCCGCTACGGTTTGGCGAACGCCTGTGTGGGCGGAGGCCAGGGCGTGGCCGTGATTATTGAGCGCGAACCGTCATGAAACGCATCGAATGGCTTCTGGCCCGAAAAGAGGAAACGGTCCTCAACGTCTTCAAGCTCAAATCGATGGTCCGGGAGAACGATTCGCTCGCGGTCCTCATTTACGGCAGCCC
>JAURXV010000003.1 GCA_030654195.1 Syntrophales bacterium
CCGGGGCGCTGGAGCGAGTTTCTCAAACAGATCCAGATCGGACGCTGCAGCGAGGAGGCAGGGAACCTGATAGGCGCGCATCATCTTTAAAATCTGTTCACCGTCACGTATCCCCATGGGTTGAATCCTCCTACTGAATTAATTGAATTGAGTCATTGTTTTTCCGGGATGAAAGTATATGAAGTACGTTCTTGAGTGTCAATGGAATACTGGCCATAAAAATATGGGGTATCCGCGATCATTACCAAAAAAATGTGGAATGTTTTTTGAGACCCCATTATGTGTGGCTTTCAAGGAAGACTGCCGAATTCTACCCGAAGGTAACATACGCCGTCAAGACACTACCCAAGTTTCGATCTGCATTCAACAAAATACTCCGGAGGTCCGCTCTGAAGCTTTGTATTTGATCGGTACAGAGATAGCAGCTGTCGCAACACAGGAGAAATGCTTTGTAATGGCCCGCCAGGAAGAGCACCCTCTCTAATTTCAGAAGTTCCTGGTTTACCCCTCTTGTCCAGGCATGTCGGTCTTCAGGCTTATCCACCGTATGCGCAAAATGGAAGATCACCACTGCACGGTATTCGGCAAAGAGCTGCCGAACCTCTGCAACAGAAGGGACATTCGGGGGACAGGTTGCATTATGGCCGTAATTCCCGCAGCCGAACATGCACTTCGTTCGCACCCATTGGGAGACGACCACCTCTCCGGGCTCCACCCACTTAAAATCCGTGTAGCCGTGTTTATGAAACAGTGCCTCCAACTTCTTTCGGTCCTTCATGGGATACAACCCCTCTCTCCATTTTTTAGGGGGATAACTCCTTTCTACCCTCCATACGTCCGCATAAACTTGCTTCCGGGCAGTGGAAGTATACGGAGAACGGCCTATGCGTCTTGGACCGGACGACGCCTGAACATGCCGTAGCCGTCCATTTCAGCCACGCACTCGTCCTTCTGATTGAGGATATCCCAGTGTGAACGCAACAGCCCCGCGGTAGGATTGCTCTCCAGCGGGCGTGCTTCCAACACCGTAAAGCGCACACGCAGGGTGTCACCGGGGCGCACCGGCACGAGCCACTTGATTCCATCAAGTCCTGGCGAACCGAGGCTGGCGGCATCTAACAGATAGGCATCGCACATCATGCGCATAGCCAACGAGCAAGTATGCCAGCCGCTGGCGACCAGGCCGCCGAAGGGCGAATGACTGGCGGCATCCTCATCGACGTGGAATGGCTGTGGGTCGAACTCGCGGGCAAAGCGGACGATGTCGGCCTTTGACAGTGTGATACCGCCGAACTCCCGGATGCTGCCTGCGGGAAAGTCCTCCCAGTAGTACTTGTAGGTTTTCTTCATGATGCACTCAGTTTGAGAGATGCCATTTTGATATTTTCTCCTTACTCTTTATGTTCAATTGAAATGATGTAGGCCCATCAAAATCACCGGATGGTAGATGGCAGGAGGAAGCTGTCCGGATTCTACACGAGCGGAGAATATGCTGTCAAGCTATCGCACATTTCATCCAGCATTCAATAAAATGCTCCGGAGCTCCGCCCTGAAGCTTTGTATTTGTTGGACTGCACCCCTCAAGTTGGACAAAATATGTTCGAGAAAAAGTTCAGAAGACCGTGTGTACACATTTGTATTTGTTGACGACACCATAGCCGACACTGAACAAACGGCTTGCGGCCTCAGTTGGCGCGGGTCTGTCTATAATACCATTGCATCTGCCCGGCGCTGCTGTCTTCATCCACATTATCCTCGGCGATCAGCTTCTCGCCCCGGGCCGGCTGCACAACCTCCTTGAGTTTCCATCCCTCATCCAGCCGGCCGAATGTCCAATATTCCTCGAAAGGGGTTACGTATTGCTGCTCACTCAGGATCTGGCGCCCTTTGCGGACGATTTTCTGGGCATGGGCGCTGATGCGCACGGTGAACTCATCCTTGGCCGGGTCGGTGAAATTCCTGACCAGGATCAGCTCCGCCTTGCGCACGCAAAGATTCCGGTACTCCACATTCGTCCCCTCCATCTGCCATTGCAGGATCTGCTTGCGAAGACTTGCCGCCACATCCCGGAACAGGTCCGCTTCCGGCGCCTGCGCCGGATCGCCGGACTCCCGGGCCAGAAACACGCTTAAGAATACCTGGCGTGCCCGCTCGATCATCTGCTGGCGATTCCAGAGTTTGTCCGTCCGGACCAGGAAGTTCAACATGCGATCGATGCGCGTTGCCTTTACCTCGGCGCCCTTCTCCAGCCACGGCCCCGCCTTTCCCTCTTTCCCTGCCGCCTCGCCATAGATTCCCTTCAGGGTCTGATCGGTCAACATCTCGACAAAATTCTCCTCCTTGAGGAGATCGGACTCGCCGGACTGCTCAATCTCCCGGAGCAGCCAATGGTCCCCCGAGCGCTGAAATGTCCAGAACTCCTGGAATCGGGCTGAACTTTTATCCCCCCGCAGATATTTGTGATTACGGTCATCCACATAGTAATCGCACGCCGACGCGGTCATCAGGGCGCTGAATTCCCGCTGATCGCTCTTTTCCGTATAGCGGACATTGACGATATCCACCTTCTCCACTTTGAGATCGTCAATTCTGTTGATCTCGTGATTCCGAGCCAGCCCCTTAAGTTGAGCTGTATGCTGAAGGAACAGGGCCTGCATGAGGAGCGGTTCCATGGGACCATATTCGCGCTTTCCCCAACACTCCTGGAGCTTGCGAAACGTCGATTCTGCCAGTTTGCGTAATTCCGGCAAAGAGATCGATGGATCCTGCTTGCTCAGAAAATCGAGGAGCTTCTCCGTTTTTTCGGCCTTTTTCGCTACCGTCGCGGGAGGGTAAAGATAGTCCAGGTTTTCGCCCTTCGAAGATTGACGATACACCGCCACCACAACAATAATGATCATGACAATCACAACAAAGAACATGATAGGGAAGGCGCCATCATTGCTGGATTTGCCGGATCTGGATCGGCTGGAGCCTGTGCTGCGGAAGCCTCCTCCGCCCCCTTTGTTGTGGACCAGAAAGTCCCCGGCCAGGAAGGTATGCGGCGAGCCGACGCTGAGGTTGAAGACCACCTCTTCCCGTTCCTGCGTCGAGGTTCCGATGACTCCGGCGGGATTTAAAATCCCATCGTTCCAGATGAGCACTTTTTGTCCGTGACGGAGCTTGCCCGCCTCCAGGAATATGCCGCCGGGCAGACCGACCGGGTGTTCGGGCGTTGTTCGAAGCGTTCCGCGATCCGTCTCGATCGTCAAAACGGCGGAGCGGGTCGCGAAGAGCTTCTCCACGCCGGTCTCGACCATCCCCCCTTCCGTGTTGACTGCCCGCACCCTGTCTCCTGCCGACAGATTTTCAATGGGGGTCTGGCCCGCGGGCGTTCCGATCAGCGTTCCGGCGGGGAAACATCCGCCTCCCTTGTTATGGACTGCAACGCCACCGGCAAAGAAGGTGTTCGGATGATCGGTCTGAAGGTTGAAAACAGGGACCCGCTCCCGAACCCGCTGGATCGATACAATGCGCTGCTCCGACAGAGACTGCCCTTCCCGGGCGAAAATGGCGTCGCCCTTCTTGAGAACGTCGAGTGTCTTGAAGGTGCCATGTCCGACATAGAAGGGATGCTCTGCGGTGACCCTGATGGTTTGCCGTTCGGTCGTGAGAATGACGTATTCATCAACGGTGTGGCGGAGGATATTTCTCACCGTCGTCTGAACGATCCGCCCTTCCGACGAATAAGCCATCAATGGATCCCCAGGTCGGACAGTGCTGATCGGTTTTTCGGTGCCGTCGGATTGCAGAATCAGGCTCTCGGGAAGAAAGCATCCTTTGTTATGAACGACGATGTCGGCCGGAATGAACGTCCCGCCGGGCATCACCAGCAAATTATACGCCGCTGAATTGGCCCGGACATATTGAATGGAACGGATTGAAACCGCGTTAAGCTTCCCGTGACGCATTCGGTAAACCCGGTCGCCAACCTTCAGCAGCCTGGCGATGCGATACTCTCCGGGTCCCGTCATCACCGGATGCTCCGGGGTGATCACCACCTTGGAATCTCCCGCGAGGATTTCCAGGTAATGATCCGTCCCGGTCTCGGTCAGAGCCTTGACCGTTCCCGCCTGGAGCTTCCCTCCCACAACGCTCCAGACCGGATCACCGACGCGAAGAGTCTCAATGGCGGCAGCGCCTGCCGGGGTCGGAATCGGGGTGCCCTTTGCCAGACAACCACCGCCACCCCGCGCCCAGGCTGGAACCGAAACCATCAATACAATCAGCATCGCTGCCAGGACAGCCTGTTTTCTCATGGACTTTTTCCGATGATTCGATCGATTTATTTAATGGAGCGCGGACAGGATACCGCCCAATACCGCGGCAGCCACAACCATGCTCACGCCGAGGATACAGGCAGCCACGATCCTGCTGTAGTATTCCGCCACGGCCCTGTTTCCCCGGGCAATCTCCTTCTCTTCGTCTATGCTTGGGGTCAAGCGGCACATCAGCCTCGTCACCACGACCGAAGCGAGCAGGATCAGCGCCATGCCTACCAGACCGCCAACCACCGAAAAGATCACCGACCAGCCAATGTTGCTCATCGTCTCTGTCATCGTGACTCCTTTCTCTCACCGGTCAGCGTTATCCCGCCGCCGTCATCTTCAATCCCGGCTCAAAACTTGACTTGCGGGACCACACGGTCCCCGGTCTCCTCCAGTTGGAAGAAGGCCTCAGCCTGGAAGTTGAACATATTGGCAATCAAGTTGCCGGGGAACATCTCCACCCGGTTTTTGTATCGCATAGCCGCATCATTGTAATACTGGCGGGAAAACCCGATCTTGTTCTCCGTCGATGCCAGCTCTTCCTGCAGCGCAATGAAGCTCTGGTTTGCTTTCAGGTCCGGGTAGGCCTCAGCCAGGGCGAAGAGGGATCGTAAGGACTGGGTCAATGCATTTTCGATCTTTGACCTCTCTTCGACGCTTCCCTTAAACGCTGCCGCCTGCTGGCGCGCCCTGACGACCTCATCGAGGGTTTGCCGTTCGTGGGCGGCATAGCCCTTGACGGACTCGATCAGGTTGGAAATCAGGTCATGACGACGCTTGAGCTGCACATCAATGGCACTCCAGGCATTTTTGACCTCATTTCGAGCGCCAACGAGACCATTGTAAAGGATCATGACAAGAATGCCCAAAACAACGAGACCGACAATCATGATTATCAAAATCATAACACCTCCTTTGAGTCGAGCAGACCGGTATCTCTCGATGCTACAGGTTGAGGTTTGTTTTCTCCGTCCGCCTGGTTTCCCGTCGGTGCCACAGCATTTCAACGATGTATCCGTTGGCCCCAGCCCATCACAGAACAAGACATCCAGCCTTATGGTGCCGTCGGGATCGTTGCAGATGAAACTTTACACGCTGAACTTGGGCGGCAGGGGCCGATCCATGGCCAAGCCGTTGCCGGGCAAGATCATCAGCGTGGAGGTCCCGTGGGCAAGGAGTCTGCCGTTTTGATCGTTGACTGTCGCTTCGGCATATCCCAGCGTTTTGCCCAGTTTGATCTGGCGGCCTTTGGCGATGAGCTTGCCCGATACCGTCGGCGCAAG
>JAURXV010000052.1 GCA_030654195.1 Syntrophales bacterium
TGCTGATCTCCTCGCCGGAGACCATCCGCAGGCTGATCCGGGAGGCGGACGCGGTGATCGGCTCCGTTTTGATCCCCGGCGCCAAGGCGCCGAAGCTCGTCACGCGCGACATGCTTAAACTCATGAAAAAAGGATCGGTCCAGGTGGACGTGGCCATCGATCAGGGCGGCTGTTTCGAAACCTCCAGGGCGACGACGCACAAGGAGCCGAACAACACGATCGACGGAATCATCCATTATTGTGTGGGAAACATGCCGGGCGCCGTCGCGAAAACCTCCACGCTGGCCCTGACGAACGCCACCCTCCCCTATGCGGTCGAGATCGCAAACAAGGGCTGGAAGAGGGCGATGAAGGAAAACCCGGAGATCAAAAAAGGGGCCAATGTCATCAAAGGCCGGGTCACATTCCAGGGAGTCGCCGACGCCTTCGGTCTGAAACGGACCGATATCGAAAAGCTTCTGTAATTCAATCCTTTTAAATTCAACCTCGCCGACCGGTTCCCTATCTTCGGGTACCGGGCGGCGTTTCTCTCATGTGAATAGAAAAAATCTCTTGACTTTAATGTTATAATGCTATAGCATAACAATCAACAATCGGAGGTTGTCATGCTGGATAGCAAGGATATTAGCAGGGTCGTCAAAGAAATCAGAAGCAAACTGAACCTCAGTCAGGAAGAATTGGCGGCAAAACTGGGCGTCTCTTTCGCTACGGTGAACCGCTGGGAAAACGAGAAGATAACACCCAGGGGCAAAGCTAAGGACGCCATCTTGAAGCTGATAGAAGAGTCTGGCCTCGATCAGGATTCTCTGGAGAATGCCGTGAATACAGGCGCCGACCATCAAAAGCGCCGCCGAAAGCTATCCAAAGACGATGTCCTCAGCACAAAATCCATGGAGCAGATGCTCTGGAGCGCCGCCTGTTCCATCCGCGGTGAAAAGGACGCGCCGAAGTTCAAGGATTATATTCTGCCCCTTGTTTTTATCAAACGTCTGTCCGACGTCTTTGAAGATGAAATTGAGCGGCTGGCCGAAACCTATGGCGACAAAGAAACGGCGCTAACCATCATCGAAGCCGATCATCAACTGGTCCGGTTTTATATTCCTGCCGAGGCGCGCTGGCCGGTGGTCAGCGGTCGCGAAAAATTCAACTGCCCTGAAGACCGCAAGCCCAAAACACTGGGCGAACAGCTCACCATGACCGTCCGCACCATCGCCAAGGCCAACCCCTCCCTGACCGGCGTCATCGACATCGTGGATTACAATGAGACCCGCAGCGGGGAACGGGAAATCAGCGACACGGCGCTTTCCGGCGTGATTGAAACCCTGTCCGATCCCCGCTACCGATTAGGACTGTATGATGTAGAACCTGATTTCCTGGGCCGCGCCTATGAATATCTCCTGAGAAAATTTGCCGAAAGCCAGGGCCAGAGCGCGGGCGAGTTCTTCACGCCTACGGAAGTGGGGTGGCTGATGGCCTATATCCTGCGTCCCCGCCAGGGAGAAGAAGTATACGATTTTGCCTGCGGCTCCGCCGGACTGCTCATCAAGTGCGAATTGGCTCTCCAGGAACGGGAAATCAAGATTCAGCGGCCCCTGAAACTCTACGGGCAGGAACTGACGGGGTCCAGTTACGCCATCGCCCGGATGAACATGGTCGTCCATGACATGGAAGGCGAGATCGTCCGCGGCAACTCCATGACCAATCCGAAATTCAAGGACTCCGATTCCAGTCTGAAGAAATTCGATATCGTCGTGGCCAATCCCATGTGGAACCAGCCTTTTGATCAGGCTGTTTACGAGAATGACCCTTTTGATCGGTTTGAGTCCCAGGGCGGCGTTACCACCGGCAAGGCCGACTGGGCTTGGCTTCAGCATGCCGCAGCTTCGTTGAGTGCCCACGGCCGCGCCGCCATCGTCCTCGACACGGGCGCCGTCACACGCGGCAGCGGCAGCAAGAGCGAAGACCGGGAAAAGAAAATCCGCCAGTGGTTTGTCGAGCGCGACTGGATTGAAGGCGTCATCCTCCTACCCGATAACCTTTTTTACAACACCACCGCCGCCGGGATCATCGTCTTCTTCAACAAGGTGAAATCACAGGCACGACAGGGGAAGATTATCCTGGTCAACGCCGGCCGCGAATTCAAGAAAGGCAGACCCAAAAACTATATCCCCGATGAAAACATCCGCAAGATTGCCAACGCCTACATCAAGGGCGAAGATGTTGAGAAGTTCGTCAAAGTCATCACAACCGCAGAGGCTGCCGAGAACGATTTCAACCTGTCGCCATCGAGGTATGTGGATGTTAATGCAGGGGAGTCATATAGGCCGATTCCAGAAATACTGGCCGAGCTTGGCGTTTTAGAAAAGAAAGCCAAAGCCATAAATGCTGACTTGGATGTAATTTTCAACAAATTAGGAACTCAAGTTGGCGGGGAAAGCCTGTGAGAAATAATGACACTATTTTTGGCCGTTTACCTGAGGACTGGGATGTTGTGCCCATAGGGAAGATGTATGATTTTACGAAAAAACCGAAAGAGATATTATACTCTAATTATGATCACTTACCTTTCATTGCAATGGACTTGATACCCATTGACATACTATATTTGGACAAATTCAAATTAAAGAAATCAGTGGAAATTTCAAGCGGGACATACATTGAAGATGGTGACATTCTTTTAGCGAAAATTACCCCATGTTTTGAAAATGGTAAGCAATGTATTGTCACCGGATTACCCAATGGATTTGGAATTGCCTCAACAGAGATAATTCCAATCAAGGAAAAAGCAGGAACGAGTAGCAAATACTTTCTATATTACTACCTTTTAAAAAGTGATGTCCGTAAACTAATAGCCGGAAAAATGGAAGGGGCAACGGGAAGACAAAGGGTTCCGGTTCACCTCATAAAAGAACTATTCATCCCTTTTCCTTTATTAAGTGAGCAGCGAGAAATCGCCGCTGTTCTTTTCAATATTCAACAGGCCATTGAGATTCAGGAATCCATTATCGAGAAGGTGCGGGAACTAAAAAAATCCACCCTGCACCATGTCTTTACTCACGGCTTGCTTGGAGAAAAATTGAAAGAAACTGAGATCGGGCTAATGCCGGCGAGTTGGTCTGTACAGAGATTTGAAGAATTTGCGATATTACATAGAGGTTACGATTTACCTATCCAGGATCGTACCAGCGGTTCAGTCCCTATTGTTGGGTCAAATGGCGTTGTCGGGTATCACGATCAATCTAAAGTTAAGGGGCCGGGCGTGGTAACAGGTCGTAGTGGTTCGATTGGCATTTCTTCTTATGTGGCGGATGATTATTGGCCACTGAACACAGGTTTATACGTTGAAGATTTTCATGGAAACGATCCTATGTATGTTTATTATTTTTTCCAGTCGTTCAACTTCGGTCAATACGCGGCAGGCGTGAGCGTTCCCACTTTGAATAGAAACCTTGTACATGCCGTGTTAATATCTGTCCCCCCAATTGTAGAACAAAATGAAATAGCCAATATCTTGAAGACCATAGACCAGAAGATTGATCTTCACGAAGCCAAGAAATCCACCCTGCAAGACCTTTTTAAAACCATGCTGAACAAACTGATGACAGGTGAGATTAGGGTGAAGGATCTGGATATCGATGTGTCCGAGGTTGAATCATGAGCGTGACTCTTGAAGAACTTCATCAATGGATGGCCATGCCGTCGGAAAATGAACATCTGGAATTCAAGGAGGCAAAGAACAATTTTCACTTTGACACCCTCGTGAAGTACTGCTGCGCACTGGCGAATGAGCGGGGCGGCAGGATCATTCTTGGCGTTTCGGATAAACCACCCCGCAAGGTGGTGGGTACCGGTGTCTCCAAATCGCCTGAACGCACAATCGCGGGATTGATTGAAAGACTTCACCTGAGAATAGATATGGATGAAGTTGCACATCCTGACGGCCGCGTCCTCGTATTTCATGTACCGTCGCGGCCCCTTGGCATGGCGATTCAAGTGAACGGCGCGTATTGGATGCGACGAGGAGCAGATCTTGTCCCAATGCTGCCCCGATATGCTCAAACGCATATTTGCCGAGACAGGCTTCGATTTTTCAAACCAGATCTGTGAAAAAGCAACTATCGACGATCTCGATCCTATGGCAATCGAAGAGTTCCGCCAACGCTGGGTAAAGAAATCAGGCAATAAGGGCATGGAAAATCTCACGCCATTTCAGCTTCTCAACGACGCCGAATTGATACGGGAGGGCGGTATTACTTTTGCGGCCCTTGTATTGTTGGGGAAGCGAAAATCGCTCGGCGTCCTTTTATCCAATGCTGAAGTAGTTTTTGAATATCGTTCTTCGGAGTCTTTCATCCATCATCAACAGCGTGAAGAATTTCGCGCCGGTCTTTTTCTATTTTATGACAAACTATGGAATCTTATTAACTCGCGCAATGATTTGCAGCACTATCAGGACGGCTTTTTTATCTGGGACATCCCGACGTTCAATGAAGAGGTGGTGCGAGAAGTCATTTTAAATGCCGTGTGCCATCGCGATTATCGCTTAGCCGGATCCATTTTTATTCGGCAATTTCCCGCCGGGATTGAAATTGTAAGTCCGGGTGGCTTTCCCGAAGGCATTACCGTTGAAAATCTCCTTTATCAGCAATCCCCAAGAAACAGACGGATAGCAGAGACTCTCGCCCGTTGCGGGCTTGTAGAGCGATCCGGTCAGGGTTTCGATAAGATATTTACGGCATGTATCCGCGAGACAAAGCCTCTCCCCGATTTCTCGAGAACCGATGATTACCATGTCTATCTGACGCTTCAGGGGACGATACAAGACACTGCGTTCCTGCGCTTTCTTGAAAAGATAGGAAGTGAAACCCAGCGTTCTTTTTATGTCGATGATTTTCTGGTTCTTGATTATTTAAGAACAGCCAAGCCTGTTCCCAATAACCTGAAATATCGGTTACCGAAGTTGATGGAAAACGGCGTTATAGAACGTATCGGCAAGGGGCGAGGAATCCGCTATGTTCTTTCCAAAAATTTCTACGAATTCACAGGCAGAAAAGGCTCATACACGCGAAGAATCGGGCTTGACAGGGAAACGAACAAAGAACTTATTATTAAACACATCCATCATTACAAGAAAGGTTCCCTCAACGAATTTCACCAAGTATTGCCGAATCTCTCCCGGCATCAGATATATTCCCTGCTGAAATCACTGAAGACCGAAAAGAGAATAAAATTCATTGGTTCAAAAAGAGGAGGGTATTGGGAACTATCAGAATGATTTTTTGCGTTTAATAAAGACTTGAATGACTTTTGACGCAATAATTTGAACGCAATAATTAATATCTCTTTGAATATAAAGAAGATTTTTGATCATTAATAACGCAATAAGTCACAGAAGATGCAAAACGCATATTCAAAGATATTCCAGCTATCCGGAATTTCCGGATAGCTCAATTGTTGCAAAATTTGCAACGGTTAGAAGTTTTGCTGAGAAGCAAGGTGCTGACAATGAATAGCAAGGATTTGAAGGAACAAAATATAAGAAGGACGAAATAATGACGCCAACCATAGGCACAGAAAAACCGACCGTGCAGGACCCGATCATCAAATATGCGGATGAAATCGGCTGGAAAGTCGTCCCACAGGAGGAGGCCCTTCCCCTGAGAAAAGGGGAAAGCGGATCGCTGTTCTATCGGGTTCTTGAAGAAAAGCTGATGGAACTGAATAAAGGGTTGGTAAATCGGGAAAATGTGGAAGACATCATTCACCGCATGGAGGCCGTCCGGAATAATATCGAGGGGAATGCGGAAATCTTGTCCTGGCTCCGGGGAGAGCAGGCCATTTATGATGAAAAGGAAAAGCGGCGCCGCAACGTGATGGTTGTTGATTTTACATGCGCCGGACGCAACCTGTTTCAAGTGACTGATGAATGGCAGCACACAAACGGCCGGGTGACAAACCGGGCAGACATCATGTTTCTCATCAACGGGATTCCCGTGGCCATCGTGGAAACCAAGAGCGCAAAAAAGGCCAACGGCATGGAAGAGGCGCTCATCCAGTTCCGGCGGTATCACCGGGAGACCCCCGAAATGCTTACTGCCCCGCAGGTCTTCGATATGACCCATCTGGTCGATTTTTTCTATGGCCCCACCTGGAATCTGAGCCGGAAAAATATCTTCAACTGGAAGGACGAGGAAAAGGGAAATTATGAAAAGAAAGTGAAGCGTTTCTTTGATCAGGGCCGTTTCCTTAAGATGCTGAGGGAATGGATTTTGTTCTATGTCAAAGATGATGAGCTCCAGAAAACGATCCTCCGCCAGCACCAGACCAGGGCGATCGAAAAAATCGTTCAGCGCTGCGCTGACGAGAGCAAAAAGACAGGCCTGGTATGGCATACCCAGGGATCGGGCAAGACCTTCACGATGATCACGGCGGCCGAGCAGATTCTGGAAAACAAGGACATCTTCGGGAAAGCAACGGTGATCCTGATGATCGACCGTAATGAACTGGAAGGCCAGCTTTCCGGCTGGGTGGAGAGGATTCTCGGCGAGATGCAATCCCATGCCATCAGCATCGAACAGGCCACCAGCAAGGTTCGCCTGCGGCAACTCCTCAAGGGGGACTTCCGTGGGCTGATTATTTCCATGATCCACAAGTTTGACGGGATTCCCAAGAACATCTGCACCCGCGCCAACGTCATCGTCATGCTCGATGAGGCGCACCGGTCTGTCGGGGGAGATCTGGGCAACTACCTGCTCGCCGCCCTGCCGCAGGCGACCCTGATCGGGTTTACGGGCACGCCCATCGACAAAACGGCCTATGGTAAGGGCACTTTCAAAATCTTCGGAAAAGAAGACGACAAAGGCTATCTGGATAAATATTCTGTTGCCGAATCCATCGAGGACGGCACGACTCTTCCCCTCAACTATATGCTGGCCCCCAATGAAATCCGCGTACCCCGTGAGGAACTGGAAAAAGAATTTCTGGACCTTGTCGAGGCGGAAGGCGTCAGCGATGTCGAGGAGTTGAATAAGATCCTCAACCGGGCGGTAAAGCTCAAGACCTTTCTGAAGTCGGCAGACCGGGTGGAGAAGGTGGCGGCCTTCATTGCCAAGCACTTTCGTGAAAATGTTGCGCCCCTTGGCTACAAGGCCTTTGTGGTCGGTGTGGATCGCGAGGCATGCGCCCTTTACAAAGTAGCCCTCGACAAGCTCCTGCCGCCGGAATATTCAACGGCCATCTATACGGCCGCCCACAATGACAGTGAAAAATATCCCTTGGTCCACAAATACCAGCAGACGGCGGAAGAGGAGAAGAAGGCCAGAAAACTGTTCCCGAAGCCCGATGCCCTGCCGAAGATCTTCATCGTCACGGATAAACTCCTCACCGGATTTGACGCTCCCATTCTGTATTGCATGTACCTGGACAAACCGATGCGCGACCATGTGCTTCTTCAGGCCATCGCCCGCGTCAACCGGCCCTACGAGGAAGAAGGAGACATCAAGAAACCCTGCGGCCTGGTGGTTGATTTCGTTGGTATCTTCGAGAAACTGGAAAAAGCCCTGGCCTTCGATTCCGATGTCATCAGCGGGGTGATCAACAATCTGGATGTCCTGCTCACGCGCTTCATGGAATTGATGACGGGACAGGCCCGGCCATACCTCGAACTTACCCGCGGCAAAGTAGATGACAAGATGGTGGAAAGAGCCATAGACGCCTTTGTAGATCAGGGCAAGAGAGAGGAATTTTATAAGCTTTTCAAAGAACTGGAAACGCTTTACGAGATACTGTCTCCCTCCCCCGATCTTCGGGATTATGTCGAAGACTTCGGCCTCCTCTCGATCCTCTACCAGATCGTCCGCAATGCCTTCCGAAAAAAATCAGGATTTTACGGCGACATCGCCAAAAAAACGGAACAACTGGTCAGAGAGAAGGCGGCGACCTTCGGTCTGGAGACCGCAACGCCGGCAATCAAGATTGATGAGACGACCTTGAAGGCGCTGAAAGACAGCAAATCATCAAGCAACTCGAAGGTGATCAATCTCATCAACAGCATCATCAAAACGGCGGTGGATGAAGGCGACGACAGGCCCTATTTGAAACCCATTGGAGAACGGGCGGAAGCCATTCAGGAGGCTTTCGATGACCGGCAGGTGTCGGCGCTGGAGGCGATGGAAAAAGTGGAGGCGCTGATCAGGGAGGTTCTGGAAGCACGGAGGGAGCAGGAAAAGACGGGTTTCGACATCAACACGTTCACGATTTATTGGCTCCTTAAACAGGAGAACGTGAAGTGGCCTGAAAGCCTTGCTCCTATTGTCAATAACGCCTTTCTCCGCTTCCCGAATTTTAAGGACAACGTTGCGGAACTGCGGCAGCTCAAAGCGGAACTGTACAAACTGATGCTCCCTGTCGTCGGCAAGGAATTGATGTTGGGCATTGTGGAAAAGCTCTTGAGGCTGGACCGCAAATGAAGAATACATCAACTGACAATGCGGTAAAACTGCAAACGAAAGAACAGTTCAAGGCCGAAATTGCCCGCTGGGCTGCGGATATGAAGGTGAAGCCGGTGCAGATTCGTGTCCAGAGGATGACGAAAAAGTGGGCCTCATGCTCAAGCAAGGGACGGATCTGTTTCAGTGCCGATCTTCTTCTGGAATCGGGAGCGTTCCAAAAATATGTCATTGTCCACGAACTCCTCCACCTCCAGGTGCCCAATCACGGCAAGCTCTTCAAGAGCCTGATGAACGCCTATCTGCCGGGGTGGGAAGTTATTTTGGCGGAACAAAACGGGAGTTCGGCAAGAAATCTATGAATATGAGGACTGTTTAAGTAATAAGTTAATAATTGCTGGATGTTGCAAGAAGTCCCATTTGCACTGGCAATCTATAAGTTGTTTCAAAAACGTTTGGTTGTCTGTCGCCTGCCAGAGGAAGTGGATTGGTAACGAGCTGAAGGAGATGTCCAACTGAAAAGATAGAATATCCGGTGCTTCAAATACAAAGAGGTAGGCCGGATTATCCTATCGGCTTATTGAGTACGGGATGAAACATCTGAGGTTTTTACGGATATTTTTCTGGCAAGGGGGCATTTATGTCTTCCTGAACTACAATATAGCCAGCTGTTGTCAGTAAAACTTGAACCATGAGGAAAATGCTTGATTTCAACCAAAAATACATGATGTTGTTTTTTCAACAATCCTGATAAAGGATAAGCAAACTGGATTTTTATTTTCAGAGGAGGTTGATGTCTGTGGCAACAAAACCAATTAACGGTGCCCCTACGTCCCCCGCCGTAATTCTCTCCACCACACCTGTGGTATCTCCACCGAATCCACCCTTGAGCGCAATCCATGACGCCGCTCAACAGGCGAGGTACCTCCGCCAGATTCTCGAAGACAACAAGCTGCGAATCGGTTGCTTCCTCGGTGCTGGCTGTCCGCTTGGCATATACGACGCGGTGGGTGAAAAGAGCATCGTCCTGATACCTGCGGTCGTGGAACTTACTGAGCGGGTCGCTGCAGGACTGGAGGCCGGCGACAAGGCCGGCGGGGACACTTCAGCGTTCAAGAAAGCTTGGGATTCACTTTGCGGGGAGTGCAAACCGCTCGACGGCACAGACCCCACGGTTGAAGACGTACTAACCGAGTTACGCACCCTCGCCAATCGCCGCGGTAATGCCGAGGTGCTGGGGCTGACGAAGAAAAGCTTGAACGACCTCGATGTCAAGATCTGTACCTTGATCGTAGAGGAGATGACTAAGTCTCTTCCCGAACATCGCACCTCGTATAATCGCTTCGCTTCGTGGATTGGTGGCCGCCAAGGTATTTTCCCGGTGGAGATCTTTACCCCAAATTACGACCTGCTTTTCGAGCAGGCCTTTGAACAACACCCGCTCCCACACTTTGATGGGTTTGTTGGCTCAAGAGAGCCTTGGTTTGATCTCGCCTCCATCGAACACGACGCCATCCCCGATCGATGGGCGAGACTTTGGAAACTTCACGGCTCCATCAATTGGGAGAAGATTGAAGACATGGTGAATGGGGTATCGCTCACCCGCATCGTTCGCGTGGCACGTAAGGCAACGGCTGGCAAGGTGATGATCCATCCCTCCCATCTCAAGTATGACCAGAGTCGACGAATGCCTTACTTGGCCATGCTGGATCGGCTTCGAGCATTTTTTCGTGGTGACACAGTAAAAAAATCGTGGACCGATAAGAAGGAAGAAGACGCTCCAAGGTTGGTGGTGTGCGGCTACTCGTTCCTTGACGACCATCTCAATGAGGTCCTGCTAGATGGACTGCGGGGCAACCGTAACGCCCACTGTTTCGCGCTTATGTATTCGAAGCTGTCGGACCATCCGCGAGTCATTGAATATGCTGAGAAACAGGCGAACCTTACTGTGCTCGCTCAGGATGGCGCGGTCGTTGGAAATCGAGTAGGTCTATATCGTCCCGAAAGCAGCGGCGGTGATGAACATGTGCCATGGCTGCACGAGGAGAAAGTTGAGACAACCGCCGACCCGAGTAAATCGGAGCAACAAGTGCGTTCGCGTCTCGGCGACTTCCACTACTTTGGCCTTTTTGTCGAACAACTGTGCGGCGGGGGTGGCCATCATGCACACTAAGTCGTCTACTTCTGACCCTTCGCGACTTGGGACGGTTGAGGACGTTAACGGTTCGAACATCAGCGTCAAGCTCTCCGACAACGCACCTAGTGGACTGTTGTTTGTCAATGGTGAGGGCTATAGGGTCGGTCAAGTTGGTGGCTTCGTCCGTATCCCGTCGGGGTACGTCGATCTCTTTGGAATTGTCTCGGAGGTTGGCGCGGGTGCTGCTCCCGGACCGCCAGAACTGGCGCCCCAGTATGGGAATCGCTGGCTTCGAGTCGAACTTGTTGGCGAGGGGCGGAGAGGTGCAAAGTTTGAGAGGGGTATTTCGCAATACCCATCAATCGGCGATCCAGTCCATGTAGTAACCGAGACGGACTTGAAGACCGTATACTCTCCATGTGATGAGGACAGCTATGTGGCCGTCGGAAGAGTTGCAAGCGCCGAGTCGATCCGTGCTCATCTTGATCTGAACCGCCTCGTCAGCCGACACTCCGCCGTAGTGGGAAGTACCGGCGCAGGCAAATCTACTGCCGTTGCCAGCCTACTAGCTGCAGTGTCCGACCGAGAGCGGTTTAAGTCGGCCCGCGTCGTACTGCTCGATCTCCACGGTGAGTACGTGAAGGCGTTCGGCAATCTCGCAAGGGTGTTCAGGATTGGCGCGGATACTGAGCGCAGTGAGAGGGAACTTCATGTTCCATTCTGGGCGCTGACGGCAGAGGAGTTCATTTCGTTATCGATGGGCAGTGTCTCCGGAACCCCTCTCACGTTACTGCAGGAATGGCTGCTGTCAAGCAAACGGACCTCGAAGGCAGGCGGCGTTCCCCATGGCTTGCCTGACTTGACAGTCACGGTCGATACCCCACTCCCATTCTCGGTTCATGAACTCTGGTATGATATGTATTGCCTGCATTGCGGAACGCACAACGTCAGTAAGAACCAGAACCAAACAAATGCAACACTCACATACCTTGAGGAGGGTTCAGCACCGACAAAGTTAATTGGAGATGCGGACAAGGTCGTCCGTCCCAAGTTTCGCCCCCTCAAAAGTGAAAAGGACGATCCCGACAAGGTCTACGCCAGTCTCTACGGGGATTTGCCCCGGTCGCACCTCGACGTGTTGGAGAGCAAGCTCCGTGATCCTCGCATGCAGTTTCTGTTCAACCCGGGCGACTGGGCTGTCGCTAAGGACGGCACAACGAAGGCTGATCTCGATTCATTGCTTGCCGCATGGATCGGGGCGGACGTTCCTATAACGGTGTTCGACCTCTCAGGAATCCCCGCTGCCGTTGTCGATGACTTAGTGGGAGCTGTGTTGCGTATTCTCTATGACGCTGTCTTCTGGGGGCGGTTGAAACCAGAGGGCGGGCGAAAAAGGCCGTTGCTGATCGTTTTGGAAGAAGCACACTTATATCTCAGCACAGATTCAAAGCGGCGGGCGGCAACAGCGGCCCGACGCATCGCGAAGGAAGGTCGCAAGTATGGAGCCGGTTTGATGTTGGTCAGTCAGCGCCCGTCTGAGATCGACGCCACTATTCTTTCCCAGTGTGGAACAATCGTAGCACTTCGTCTAACGAATGACAAAGACCGAGGCCAAGTGACCTCATGTGCATCTGACAACCTCAAGGGCCTGTTTTCGATGCTTCCGATTCTGCGAACCGGTGAAGCCTTAATCGTCGGAGAAGCTGTTAATATGCCTATTCGTGCCATAATTGATCTTCCACCTGAGGGGCAACGCCCCAACAGCGAGGACGCGTTGGTCGTCGTTCCCAAAGGGAAGGACGGAAAACGTAAACGATCGGGGGGTTGGACAGAGGAAGTCAAAAATGAGAACTACAAACCTCTTGTTGAGGTTTGGCGGAAACAGGATCCACTGGCGGTTCAAGGTGCGAGTGAGGAAAAACTGAATGTAGAAAAAAAAGGACAAAAGGAGAAAATCTAATGGAACGCACATCAGTCTCGTCAACGAATATCAACTCCATCGGCTACGCAGCAGAGACTCAAACACTTGAAATCGAGTTCATAAAGGGCAGTGTGTACCAGTATGCTGGCGTACCGGTTGACGAGTACGAAGCGATGATGAGTGCTGATTCGAAGGGAAAATACTTCCACACAAACATCAAAGATCGCTACTCCTTCACCAAGCTGTAACTTTCCAATACTGTGATTTGGTGTTCCGCGTCGCCGCCTCGCCAAACCACCATGCGGCGGTGAAGGCGGGAAACAGACATTCAGGAAGCAAACATTCATTTGCTTGCGGGATCGATATAGATTATAATCATGTAAAATTCCGGAGTTATTATAATGCCAAGCAAGATTGCCATTCCACAAGAGAAAGTTAGGGATTTCTGTAATCGGAACCATATACAGAAGCTCGCACTATTCGGCTCGGTGCTTCGGGATGATTTCGGCTCGGAGAGCGACATAGACGTGTTGGTCGAATTTGAGCCGGGCGCCGGAGTGGGTTTTTTCGAGCTATACGATATGGAGAAAGAGCTTTCTCGCATGTTCGGAGGACGGAAGGTTGAGATTACAACCCCTCGTTCTTTGAGCAAATACTTTCGTGATTCAGTGTTAAAGAACGCAGAAGTTCAATATGCCAGAACATGACCCGACAGTTCGCCTGCTGCACATGAGAGATTATGTACAGCTTCTTGTTGAACTTGAAAAGATTCTTCCCCCTGAAGAGCAATAAGCCCAGGATAAAACGGCGTTTAGATGGACAGTGACCATGCGGAAAGAAACGACATGAAGCTTATTCACACCTCCGACTGGCATCTTGGCCGCGCCCTGTATGGCCGCAAGCGATACGACGAGTACGAAGCCTTTCTGAACTGGCTGGCAGCGCTCATCGAGAGCGAAGATATCGATGTGCTCCTGGTGGCGGGGGACGTGTTTGACAACAGCACTCCCAGCAATCATGCCCAGGAACTGTATTACCGTTTCCTTTACCGTGTGGCGGCGGCTCCAAACTGTCATGTGGTGGTCACGGCAGGAAATCACGATTCGCCGTCGTTTTTGAACGCCCCCCGGGAACTTCTGAAATTTCTCAACATCCATGTCGTTGGGTGTGCCTCCGAATCTCCGGAAGATGAATTGATCATGCTTGCCGGGCCGGATGATGAGCCCCGCCTGATCGTCTGCGCCATCCCTTACCTCCGGGACCGTGACATCCGCACCGCCGAGGCGGGGGAGAGTGTCGAGGACAAGGAGCGGAAGATAATAGAAGGGATCAGGGCTCATTACCGGATGGTGTATGACGCGGCCCAAGAGAAATGCTCCCGTCTTAAAAAGCCTGTGCCCATTGTCGCTATGGGGCATCTGTACACCGAAGGCGGCCGGACCGTTGACGGCGACGGGGTGCGCGAGTTGTATATCGGCTCCCTTTTACATGTCGGAATGGATGTGTTTCCCGAATGTATCGACTACCTTGCCTTGGGGCATCTTCATATCCCGCAGACGGTGGGCGGTTCGGATTTTATCCGCTATTCCGGTTCGCCTCTGCCCATCGGCTTCGGGGAAGCTGCGCAGGAAAAGAGCGTGGTTCTTGTTGAGTTTTCGGACGAGGCGCCCAAGGTTGTCAATATTCCCGTACCCTGTTTCCGGGAGCTGAAGACCCTGCGGGGGGATTGGCAAACGATTGCTCGTGATATCGATAGGTTGAAGTCCCGAGGAAGCATTGCCTGGTTGGAGATCATCTACGAAGGAGATGAGATTGCCGGTGATCTGCGTACACGCCTGGACGAGGCTATTGCCGGGTCCGGCTTGGAGATCCTTCCCATCAAGAACAACCGGGTGTTGGAGAGGGCAATGAGCGGGATGGATACGGAGGTAACGCTGGATGATCTGGATGTTACGGATGTATTCAAACGCTGCCTGGAAGCGCACAACATTCCGGAGGAACAGCGCCCGGCGCTTTTGAGCGCCTATCAGGAGATCATTGTATCCTTGAATGAAGCGGACGCAATGGCTGAATAGCGTATTGTTTCCCCCTCCCCTCAATCCCCTCCCGCCGGGGGAGGGGAAGGAATAGGAAAGGCACCCTCGCACCGGTCAAGGACAAGTTTCTTAGGAACTGGAACGATGTAATAGGAGAAGATGGCATGAGGATCCTCGGTGTTCGATTCAAGAACCTGAATTCACTCACCGGCGAATGGCAGGTCGATTTCACCCACCCGTCCTATGCGTCTGACGGCATCTTTGCCATCACCGGCCCGACGGGAGCGGGCAAGACGACCATCATGGACGCCGTCTGTCTTGCCCTTTACGGCAGCACGCCCCGCTTGGGCAAGGTCACGAAAAGCAGCAACGAGATTATGTCGCGCCAGACGGGTGAATGTTTCGCCGAGGTAACCTTCGAGACCGGGAAGGGGCGTTACCGCTGCCACTGGAGCCAGCACCGCGCCCGAAAAAGGCCGGAAGGCGAGTTGCAACAGGCCAGACATGAAATAGCGGACGCCGATACCGATAGGGTCCTGGAATCCAAGATCAACCAGGTCGGGGAATTCATCGATGAGGTAACGGGCATGAATTTCGAGCGTTTCACCCGTTCGATGCTCCTTGCCCAGGGTGGATTCGCCGTCTTTCTCCAAGCCTCGCCCAATGAGCGGTCCCCTATTCTTGAACAGATTACGGGTACGGAAATCTACAGCCAAATATCGGTGAAAGTTCACGAACGCCGCGCGAAAGAGATCGAAATACGTGAGCTTTTGCAGGCCGAACTGAGAGGCATCCAGGTCTTTAGTGAAGACGAAGAACGGGATTTGCGGACCGGTTTAACAAAAAAACAGCAGCAGGAAACGGAACTTGCCGGGAAAGTGAAGGAAATGGGCAAGGCTATGGCCTGGCTTGAGGGGATGGTTGCCCTGGAGAAAGAACTGGGGAAACTGGATGAGAATCAGCAGAATTTCGAGCAGCGAAGGCTCGCGTTTGCGCCGGAATCCAAAAGGCTGGAAAAATCCCGCAAGGCCCTCGGTCTGGAAGGCGATTACCGGGGAGTAGCGGTTTTGCGGGGGTTGCAGGACAGCGAGATCAGGGAACTCCAGGGCGCCGTCGCCATTTTGCCTGAAAAGGAGAAGGCCGGTGCAGAGGCGCTTGCCGTAAGACAGACCACAGAGGCCCTGCTGAATGAGGCGCGAGCCAGGCAGATGTCGGAAGGGGAGGTCATCAAAAAGGTACGTGACCTCGATGCCCGGTTGGGTGAGCAGAAAAAGCAGCTCGCAGAGAAGGACAAGGCGATTGGGGAGATCGAGAAACAGGGGGAGGGCTACAGAAGCCTTGTCAAAAGCGGTGAACAGGAACAAAAGAAGGCTCATACCGCCCTAAAAGCTATCTGTGAATACCGGACGAAACAAGCCGTTGATGCCGCGTTGATGACCAACCTCAGCGCCATCGAGAGGGGATTTGCATTACTTCGGGACACTGAGGCAAAGCGTGTAAATGCAATGAAAGCGCTTTCCACTGCGGCCGAGAAAAAGGAATCCGCCCATGCCGAGTGCGCCAGAAGAGAGGTCGATCATGAAAAAATCCGCCAGGCATTTGAAACAGATCAGAATGATCTCAAGGACCTGACGGATGCAATCAAAGTGATCCTACAGGGACGTGAAATCAGTCAGTGGCGTAACGAGACGGATACCCTCAAGGAACGCGAACGTCTTTTGGTTCAGGCAGGCGAAACAAATGAACGGATTGACCGGACATCCACGGCCCTGAACGGCCTGAAAACGAGACTGGAAACATTAAACACCGGTAGCGTCAGGATCCTGGGAGAGATCAAATCCTGCACCGATCAAAAAACCCTTCTGGAAAAGGATATGGTCTCACGGGAAACGCAGGTATCGCTCCTCAGCCGTATCCGCGACCTCGAGGAAGAAAGAAAACGTCTGGAGGGCGGAAAACCCTGCCCGTTGTGCGGCGCTACGGAGCACCCCTATGCAAAAGGGAATGTCCCTGTCTTGAGCGATGCGGAGGCGGAGCTTCAGAAAACGAAGGATGAATTCAAAAAGACGTCGGATCATCTGAACAAGCTGGAGGCCGACCGGGTTCGGACCGCAGCCGAAATCCAGCATACTGAAAAAGATATGGCAGAAAAGCGGGCGGCGCTGGACGCTGACGAAAAACAGTGCGCCGACGCCCTATTGAAATTGAGCATAGAATGGGGGACAGATTTTAAATCTGTCCCCGCACGCGCCGGGAAGGTTCGTGAAGAGATTACCGGTGTTCAGGCGAAAATTGCTGAGACAATAGATATTGTCGCCCGGGCCGAAAAGAAGGGTCAACAGGAAAAGTCGGCGCAGACGGCCCTGGAAAAAACAAGAAAGACCTTTGACAATGCAGGGAAGGCCTTACAGGAGGCCAGACACAACCTGGAGACGGCCGGTCGCGATCATGAGCGGCTGGGCAAAGATAGCGCCGCTCTGGCGGAGGAGACCGAAAAGGCCCGCGCTTCCGCCCTTGCGGATGTTGAACCTTTCGGGATCAGCCCAATTCCCTTGGACAGCCTCGACGCCCTGTTGAAAGACCTGACCGGGCGCAAAGATACCTGGCTGGTAAAAGAGGCTGAAAAAACCACTCGGGAGAAACAGATCGATGAACTGAAAGCCGCGATTGAGCAGCATCAGGCCCTGCTGGGCAGCCTGGAGAAAGATCTGGCGGCAAGACGCAAAGAGCGTGACGGGCTAAAAGGGGAGTATGAATCCCTGAGCGGTTCCCGTCGGGACATTTTCGGCGAGAAGAACGCCGACTTGGAGGAAAAGCGGCTGGCGGAAGAGGTGGACAAGGTGTGCAAGGCCTTGGAAAAGGCTCGCGAAGACTATGGGAAAGTTGAAAAAGAAATCAGCGCCCTGAAGGAGAAGATCGCTTCCTTGCAAGTAAAAACGGACCAGCGGACCAGGGAACTGGCGCAGGCGGAACAGCGATGGAGGGAGCGGATCAAAGGGGCAGGATTCGCCGATGAGGCCGACTACCTGTCATTACGCTTGGGTGAAGAAGAAAGGGAGTTGCTCGCTGAAATGGAGCAAGCCCTCCTCAAGGAAAAAACGGAACTTGACACCCGCCGTCAGGACAGGTCGCAGGCCCTTGCCGGGGAGCGGGAGAAAAAATTGACCGATCAATCCGCTGAGACGCTGAAGGAAAACATCAGCACGGGTGACGCCGATCTGAAAGAACTTAGACTTGATATTGGCGGCATCGTCAAGAGCTTGTCCGACAATGAAAGGCAAATGAAAAACCAGGAGGAGCGCCTGAAGAACATCGAAGCCCAGAAAAAAGAATGCGTTCGCTGGGATGAACTGCATCAACTCATCGGTTCTGCTGACGGTAAGAAATTTCGCAATTTTGCCCAGGGGCTGACCTTTGAGATGATGACCGCTCATGCCAACCGGCAGCTCCGGAAAATGACGGATCGATATCTCCTCATCCGTGACGCCACGCAGCCCTTGGAACTGAATGTGATCGACAATTATCAGGCCGGGGAGATCCGTTCCACGAAGAATCTCTCGGGCGGCGAAAGTTTTATCGTGAGCCTCGCCCTGGCCCTTGGCCTTTCTCAGATGGCCAGCCGGAATGTACGGGTTGACTCCCTCTTTCTCGATGAAGGATTCGGCACCCTCGACGAAGACGCCCTGGAAACGGCGCTGGAGACCCTGGCGGGACTACGTCAGGACGGCAAGCTGATCGGCGTCATCTCTCACGTCGCGGCACTGAAGGAACGTATCGGCACCCAGATACAGGTCATCCCCGAGGCAGGCGGCCGCAGCAGCCTGAGCGGCCCCGGCTGCCGGAGGATTTGATATGTTCAATGATCATTGAAACCGTAATCGCTTTCACCCTTCCTTTTGAGGGTTACTGTTTTTCAACCGTTTTATCAAAAAACTATCCAGGTGATTTACAAAAGCCTGGCAGTCCTTTTTGCTGAACGTCGATGGACCGCCCGTCATCAGGCCGCCGTCTCTCAACCCATTCATCAGGTCACGCATCGCCAGCCTGTCCTTGATGTTGCCCTCCGTATAGAGCTGGCCTCGGGGGTTGAGCGCAAAGGCGCCCTTGGCAACCACCCGGTCTGCAAGGGGAATGTCGGCCGTAATTACCAAGTCGCCCGGTTTTGCCAGTTCAGTGATGCGATCATCGGCAAGATCCGGTCCTTCAGGGACGATCATGGTTGAAATCATGTCGGCCGGCTCATATCTCACCCGTTTATTGGCCACAAAAACCAGGGGCACCTGCAAGCGTATCGCGGCCCTGATCAGCAGCTCTTTGGCCGCAGTTGGAAATCCGTCCGCGTCCACATATATTTGCATGGATGACCTTTTGCCTAAATACGGATAAAGAATTTGTAAAGGAAAATTTTTCTGATCGTCTGCCCCATTGTCTCTCCGTCACATGAAACCCATTGGAAAGGCGTCGGGAGACGTTTCTCCAATATCGAGTATCATAGAGGAATTATGCGTATTTTTCAACACCATTTCAGATTTACCTGAATAACCAATCATTATCTTTACCCCACACCCAGTACTTCCCCTTTCGCTGAAGGGGAGGTTAATTATGTTCCGAGCAGCCGCCGCGCCGCCGCCGCGACCGCTTCGGCCGTAATCCCGAATTTCTCGTAGAGGATCTGGTATGGGGCGCTGGCGCCGAAATGGTCGATCCCCACGACGGCCCCTTCCAGACCGACGTAATGCTCCCACCCCAGGCGGATCCCCGCCTCGACGGCGACCCTTGCGCGGACGGCGGGCGGAAGAATCTGATCCCGGTATGCCTTAGGCTGACGGTCGAAGAGCTCCCAGCTCGGAAGCGAGACGATGCGGACGCGGACCCCCTCTGCGGCGAGCGTTTTCCCCGCCGCGAGGGCGAGGTGGAGCTCCGAACCGGTCCCGATCAGGATCACCTCCGGCAACCCGGCTTCCGGCGTCGCGACGGCCTCCTGCAGGGGGCGGGGTTCGCCATCGCCGCGCTCCCCTTCCGGTCTCCCCGCGGCCGACTCCCAGAAGACATACCCCCCCTTCCGGAGACCATCCGCCGGACCGAACGTCGAACGGTCCGCGACGGGGAGGTTCTGGCGGGTAAAAATCAGCGCGGTCGGCCCCTCTTTGTTTTCGACGGCCTGCCGCCAGGCTTCGACCGTCTCGTTGGCGTCGGCCGGGCGGATGACGACCAGGTTGGGGATCACCCGCAGGCTCATCAGGTGCTCGACAGGCTGGTGGGTCGGGCCGTCCTCGCCGACGCCGATGCTGTCGTGGCTGAAAATATAGATCACATGAAGGCCCATCAGGGCTGCCAGGCGGATCGACGGGCGCATGTAGTCGGCAAACGTGAAAAAAGTCCCGGTGAACGGGATGATCCCCCCGTGCATCGCCATCCCGCCCGCGATCGCCGCCATCGCGTGCTCCCGGACGCCGAAATGGATGTTCCGGCCGCCGTAACCCCAATCCCCGCCGCACGCCCCTTCCCGGCAGGCGGGCGGTTCGCCGGTTTTCTGGAAATCGCCCATCCCCTTGAGCCACGAGAAGGTGGAGGGGTTCAGGTCGGCCCCACCGCCCATCAGTTCCGGAACCGCGGTCCCGAGGGCCTGGAGGACGGACTCCGAGGTCTTGCGCGTCGCCACCTCCTTCGTCCCCGGGCCGTAAACGGGAAGCGCCTTCTCCCAGCCAGCCGGGAGCTCGCCCCTCATGACCCGTTCGAATTCGGCGGCAGCATCCGGACATGCGGCGGCGTAGCGCCGGAAGGCCTCCTTCCAGGCTTCCTGTTTCTTCGCGCTTTCGGCCGCGGCCTCACGGAAAAAACGGAGGGCCTCCTCCGGAACGAAGAACGGGGGATCAACCGGCCAGCCGAGCGCCTCCTTGGCCGCCTTCAGCTCCTCCGCCCCGAGCGGCGAACCGTGCGCCGCGCTGGTGTTCTGCTTCTCCGGGGCGCCGAAGCCGATGATCGTATGGAGACGGACGAGCGAGGGCCTCATCGTCTCGGCCTCCGCCGCCGCGAGCGCCCGGTCGACCGCCGCCGTGTCGTTCCCCTCTTCTACGGCGATCACCTGCCAGCCGGAGGCGGCGAACCGCTTGTCGATATCTTCGGTAAAACAGAGCAAAGTGGTCCCCGAAAGGGAGATCCGGTTGTCGTCGTACAAAAGGGTCAGCTTCCCCAGGCCGAGGTGTCCGGCGAGCGCACAGGCCTCCGCGGAGAGCCCCTCCATCAGATCGCCGTCGCTCGCAAAAACGTAGGTTCGGTGATCCACGACCGTATGTCCGGGCCGGTTGAACCGGGCCGCGAGGTGGGCCTCCGCGATCGCCATTCCGACCGCCGCGCCCAGACCCTGGCCGAGGGGGCCCGTCGTCATCTCCGTCCCGGCGGGATGCCGCCGCTCCGGATGGCCGGGTGTTTTGCTCCCCCACTGGCGGAAGGCTTTCAGGTCATCGAGGGAGAGGTCGTATCCGGTCAGATAAAGGAGGGCATAGAGGAGCATCGAGGCATGCCCGGCCGACAGAACAAAGCGGTCCCGGTCGGGCCAGAGCGGATCGGCAGGATTGTGCTTCAGGCGCCGCGTCCAGAGGGTGAAGGCCGCAGCAGCAGCCCCCATCGGCATGCCGGGGTGGCCGGATTTCGCCTTTTCGATCGCGTCCGCCGCCAGAAAACGGATCGTGTTGATGCACTGCTGTTTTAGTATCCCTTGTTCATTCATCTTTAAAGCCTCCTCGTCTGTGACCGATTGATAAGCCCCTCTTTATAACAACCGGCCTGTTTAGACAAGGGGCGATCGGCGCCCGCAGGAGGCGCCTTGTCCCCGCCCGCATCTTTCGGAGTGAATATTTTGATTTTTTAAGATATGGTATCGGCGAAACCTCCATCACATGAACGCCCGTGGAGGTTTCCGGGCCGGTCAACGGGCGGATATTATTCTTGACAAACGGCCATTTCATACGCATTGTGAGCCGCAATTCATAATTTGAATGTTAATTCCAATATCCGAACGGCGGGTCGGCTTTGCCGACAGGGCGCGAAGGATTCACAGCAGAGGAGAAGGTCATGTTTAGAAAAGCGGTCCTGATCGGTTTCATCCTGGGCCTGGCGCCCGCCCTGGCCGCGTCGGCTTCGGCCCTCACGCTCCAGGAGGCCCTGGCGCAGGCCCGGGAAAACCTCCCCTCTTACCAGGCGGCGAAGAAAAAGGTCGAATCGGCGGACGCCCTCTACGGGGCGACACTCGGCGCTTATCTCCCCAGTCTCGACGCTTCCGCCGCCCGTGACCGACACAACGCGGATCGGAACGAATACAGTTCCACCGGGTACGACGTCACCCTCTCCTACCGACTCTTCGACGGCAAGCGCCGCGCCTCCCGCAACATCGCCGGGTTCAACCTCGAAACGGAGCGGGAAGAACTCCGGAAGAACCTTCTCGAACTGGACTACCGGGTGAAGGTCGCCTTCTACACGGCGGTGGCCGGCCGGGAGGTTCTGGAGCAGCGGAAAATCCAGTTGGAGAACGCCCGGAAGGACCACGAGGTCGCCGAGGGGCGGCGATTACTGGGCGCGGCGCGGCTTTCCGAGGTTCTCCAGGCCTCGGTCCGCCTCGAACAGGCCCGTTTCAACGTGGTCCAGGCGGAGGGAAATCTTCGGAAAGCTCTCTCCGAGCTCTACTCACTGATCGGCCGCCCCGACGAAACCGAAGGGAATGCGGAGGGAAGCCTCGACGCGAGCGGCGCCGTTCCGGAGCTGAAGCCCCTCTCCGAAGCCGTCCTCGGACGGCCGGAGATCCGCCAGGCAGAGGTCGCCCTGAAGAAGGCCGAAAGCAGCCGGTCGCTGGCCTGGGGAGATTTCTACCCGACGGTCTCGGCGAACCTCTCCTACGGCCGCAGCGACGCGGGCACCCTCGGCAACCAGGCGCTCGAGGATCGGAGCGCCGGCGTCACCGCCGCCTGGAACCTCTTCGAATTGGGGAAATTCTACCGGACGAAATCCGCCCGGATCGAGGTTTCGATATCCGAGGAGAACATCCGGGAGCTGAAGCGCCAGCTCCTCCTCGACTGCCGAAAGGGGTGGGAGGATCTGGTCACGGCCGTCCGGAACGAAGCCGTTGCCGCCGAACAGCTCCGCCGGGCGGAGCAGAACTACGAACAGGCCTTCGGGGAGTACAAGGTCGGCAAGGGGGATATCCTCTCGCTCGTCCAAGCGGAGAGTCTGTTAGCCAATGCGCGGGAACAGCTCACCACTGCGCGGATGAACGCCGTTCTCGCCCGGGCGCTCCTGGAAAAGATCGCCGGCGTTAAATAGGGACAGCGCCCGATTATTTCCGGAAATAATCGGGCGCTGTCCCTATTTAATTAACGCAAAAACATCAGGGGGAACACGTGAAGAAGAAAATCATCTGGATCGTTGTCTTGATCGCCATCCTTGCCGCGGGTGGTGTGATCGGCTACAAGAAGTTTTTCAAGAAACCGGAGATCCGCGTCCTGGAGACGGGCCGCGTGGAAAAGGGGGATATCCGGGGCGTCCTCGTCGAGACCGGCATCATCAAGTCCCAGGTCGGGGCGGTCGTGAAGATCGGCGCCCGTGCGACGGGAAAGGTCGATAAAATGCACGTCAAGGTCGGCGACCGGGTAAAGGCCGGACAACTGATCGCCCAGATCGACGACCGGGAGACGCAAAAGACGATCGACCAGCAGAAGGCCGCCCTTCAGGTCGCGGAGAGCACGCTTGCCCAGATCCAGTTGACCTACCCCGAGAAGATCCGGGAGGCGGAGGCGAATTTCACCTACGCCCGCCTCGCCTTCGAACGGGAAAAGGCGCTGATCCAGAAGGAGTACACGACGAAGGATGCGATGGACAAGGCGGAAAGCCAGTTCCGGGCGACGGAGGCGATCCTGAAGCGCCTGAGGGACGAATTCGCATCGCAGCAGAAGATCACCGCCGCGACCATCCGGGAAACCCGGGCGCAGCTTGAGCAGCAGGAGATCCGCCTCACCTACACCCGGATCTACTCGCCGATCCCCGGAATCATCTCCGACGTCACCGCTCAGGAGGGGGAGACGATCGTCGCCGGCCTTCAGGTGGCGAACCTCGTCACGGTCCTCGACCCGACGCGTCTGGAGATGTGGATCTACATCGACGAGACGGACATCGGCCGGGCGAAAACGGGCCAGAAGGTCGAATACACGGTGGACACCTATCCGGAGCGGACCTTTACCGGCACGATCGAGAAGATCAACCCCCAGCCGGTCGTCAAGGAAAACATCGTCTATTACCTCTCCACCGTGAAGGTCTCCCCGGAGGATGCCCGTTTCCTCCGGCCGGAGATGACCACCCACGTCAAGATCGTAACCATCGAAAAGAGCGGCGTCCTGACGGTCCCGAACGCGGCGGTCAAATTCGAGAAGGGACGCCAGATCGCCTACCGTGTGGTCAAGGGGCCGAAAAAGGTGGAGAAGGCGGAGCTGAAACTCGGCATACGCGGGGAGGACCGGACGGAGATCCTCTCCGGCGTCCCGGAGGGTACGGAGCTCGCCACGAAGCTCGTCCTGCCCACCGCCCCGGAGGTCGAGGCAAAGAAAAGCGCGAACGGGAAGCGGCCATGACCCCCCTGTGCCTGATGGAAGATGTCCGGAAAACCTTCCGGATGGGAGACGACGCCGTGGAGGTCCTCAAGGGGATCGACCTTGAGATCATTCCGGGGGAGTTCGCAGCAATCATGGGAACCTCCGGCTCCGGAAAATCGACGCTGATGAACCTGATCGGCTGCCTCGACGTCCCCACCTCGGGACGCTATCTGTTAGCCGGCAGGGAGGTGCTGGGGCTTCAGGACGACGATCTCTCGGTGCTCCGGAACGCGCACATCGGTTTCGTCTTCCAGAGCTTCTACCTGCTCCCCTACGCCACGGTCCTGGAGAACGTCCTCTTGCCGACGCTCTACCGGGAAAGCGCGATGGACCATACCGAAGAACGGGCCGTAGAGCTTCTCCGCCTGATCGGCCTGGAGGCGCGGATGCACTTCCGGCCGAACCGCCTCTCCGGGGGAGAGCAGCAGCGGGTGGCCATCTGCCGGGCGATGATGAACGATCCGGAGCTTCTCCTTGCCGACGAACCGACCGGGCAACTCGACAGCAAGACGGCCGCGGAGATCATGAATCTGTTAGCGAAAATGAACGAACGGGGCAAGACCGTGATCGTGGTCACCCACGACCCGGCGATCGCCGCCAGTGCGAAGCGGATCATCCGGATCAAAGACGGGGTCATCGTCGATGAACAGGCTGGTTAACATCTTTTCCCAGGCCCTCCGGGCGGTCATCGCGCTGAAGCTCCGGAGCTTCTTCTGCATCCTCAGCATCGCAATCGGTATCTCGGCAATCACGGTCATCGTCGCCGCCACGGAAGGCGCCTATCAAAAGGCCTTCGACATCGTGGCCACCTTCGGCCCCGACTCCATTCTCATCGTCGGCGGCGCCGAGGAGACGCGGGGGATCGCCCGGCGGGAGAAGACCCTTACGCTGACGGACGCCGAGGCGATCCGCTCCGCCTTCGGAACGGCCTACATGGTCGTCCCGATGAGCAACGTCCGGAACGTGATCGTCTCCTACCGGGGAAACCGCTACCAGACTTCGGTGGTGGGCTCGTCGAGCGACTACAGCCTCGCCTGGACCTGGCCCGTGGTCGAGGGGTCCGATTTCACCGAGGAGGATCTCAAGCGGTCGGCAAATGTCGCGCTGATCGGCCACGAGACGATGCGCGAGCTCTTCGGCGAGGAGAACCCCGTCGGGAAATTCATCCAGGTGCGGCAGATCCCCGTCCAGGTCGTCGGCGTGCTGTTGGAGCGGGGCGCTTCGGTGGGCGGCGGGAACCTCGATAACCGGGTGGTCATGCCGATCACGACCGTCATGAAAAAACTCCAGAACGAGCCAAAGTACGTGGCGGTTCTGCGGGTCCGCTTCGAGGATCAGGAAAACATCGATCGCCGCGTCGAGGAGCTCAAGACCTTCCTTAGGGCCGAGCACCGTATCCCCGACGGGGAATCGAACGACTTTCAGGTCTTCTCCTCGAAGGACATCATCAAGTTTCTGGTCGCCCTGACGGGGTCGCTTGTCGCCTTCGTGGGAATCGTCGGAATCATTTCGCTGATCGTTGCGGGTTTCGTGCTGGCGAACCTCTTCCACCTCTCCGTCCGGGAGCGGACGCGGGAGATCGGCATCCGGCGCTCCGTCGGGGCGAAACGACAGGACATCCTCTACCAGTTTCTGGGCGAAGCGGTTCTGCTGACAACAGCGGGCGGCCTCTGCGGATTCCTGCTGGGGGTCGCCGCCTCCGCGCTGCTGCAATACGTCGAGGCATTTCCGATCCATTTCTCCTGGAAGGCGTTCGCGATCGGCCTTATCCTCTCATGGATTGTCGGGATCGTCTTCGGCCTCCAGCCGGCCTCCCGCGCGGCCAACCTCGAACCCATCGAGGCGATCCGGAGCTGACATGAAACGGACCCTTCTAAACCTGAAGATCGCGTTTGGCTCCCTCGGGAACTTCAAGCTCCGGACCGCGCTCGCCACCCTCGGCGTCTTCTTCGGAACCTTCTCGCTCGTCGTCGTCGGGAACCTCTCCGATTCCCTCGCGCTGAAAACGGAGCAGGAGATCGCAAACCTCGGCAACAACCTGATCATCGTCGTGAGCGGCCAGATCCGGCGGTACGGTCCGAACACTGCCCTGATCAGCCGGGCAACGAACCTGACGCTGGGCGACGCCGAGGCGATCGCAAACGCCCTCCCGGCCACTTCAAGGGTCTCCCCGTCCGGATTCAAGGCCTTCCCGGTCCGGCGGGGGAACACGGTCCTCAAGGCGATCGCGGTGAACGGCGTCACACCGGATTTCGGCGAGGTGAGGAATTTCGAGATCGCGGAGGGGAGCCCCATCACGGAGGAGGACGACCGTTTCCAGCGCAAGGTCGCCCTGATCGGCCGCACGACGGCGGAAAAGCTCTTCGGCGAGGAGAACCCCGTCGGGAAGACGATCCTCATCTGGCGGGTCCCCTGCCAGATCATCGGGGTGATGGCGGAGAAGGGGTCGGACGTCGCGGGAAACGACCAGGACAATCAGCTCTTCGTCCCGCTGAAAACCTTCCTCCGGAACTTCGTGAACCAGGAAAATGTGAACATCATCTACGTCCAGGCGGTGAGCGCCGAGGCGATCGACCCCCTGCGGAGAGAGATCGAGGCGCTGCTCCGGGTGCGGCACGGGATACGCAAGGAGATGAAGGACGACTTCACCGTCGTCGATCTCAAGGAGGTGACTGCGCTCAAAAGCCAGGCCATGGGACTGATTTCGGTCCTGGGAAGGATCGCGGCGGCCGCCTCTTTCCTGATCGGCGCCCTCGGCATTCTGTCGATCATGATCCTCATTGTGAACGAGCGGCGGGTGGAGATCGGCATCCGGCGGGCCGTCGGCTCGCGCAAGCGGGACATCATCCTTCAGTTCCTGATGGAGTCCTCTTTCATCTCCGTCAGCGGCGGGATCATCGGCATGGCGGCCGGCTTCCTGATGAGCCTTGCCATCGTGAAAGTTTTGGGCTATCCTGTCAGTGTTTCCGTCCCGGGGCTACTGCTCGCATTCGCCGCCTCCGCCCTCTCCGGCATTGTGGCGGGGATCTACCCCTCGTTCAAGGCGACGCAGATCCACCCGGTGGACATCATCCGCTCCTGAAAAATGGGGCGACAGGTGAATAGGGGGACTTAAGCCCCTATTTCGGTATTTGCATATTCACAGGAGGTATCATGAGCAAGCACAAGAAGATCGAACGGACGAAGGAGTTGGACCGCAAGCGCCGAAGGCGGGAGAAAAGCCTCAAGCTCCGCGCAAAAGAAGCGAAAGTAAAAGCCAAATAGAATAGAATGGGGGAGGCCGCGAAGGCCTCCCCAAACCCTCACCTGCTCTGCTCAGCCGAGGATCGCCTTCAGATCCTCATCCGGTGTCGTAATCGGTTTGATCCCGAATTTCTCGACGAGAACGCCCAGCACGTTCGGTGTAACGAAGGCCGGCAGCGTCGGTCCCAGGCGGATGTTCTTGATCCCCAGCGACAGCAGCGTCAGCAGGATCACCACCGCCTTCTGCTCATACCAGGAGAGGACCATCGAGAGCGGCAGATCGTTCACGCCGACGCCGAAGGCCTTCGACAGGGCGACCGCCACCTGGATCGCGGAGTAGGCGTCGTTGCACTGCCCCATGTCGAGGAGGCGCGGGATCCCGCCGATGGCGCCCAGCTCCTTGTCGAAAAAGCGGAACTTCCCGCAGGCGAGCGTCAGGACAACGCAGTCCGCGGGGACCTTTTCCACAAACTCGGTGTAGTAGTTCCTGCCCGGTTTTGCCCCGTCACAGCCCGCGACCAGGAAGAAATGGCGGATCTTCTTCTCCTTCACCGCCGCGATGATCCGGTCCGCCACCCCGAGGACCGCGTTACGCGCAAACCCCGTCATCACGCTTTTCCCCTCCGTATCCGCCTCGAATCCGGAGAGCGCCAGCGCCTTTTCGATCACCGGCGCAAAATTCCCATCGGCGATATGCGTCACACCCGGCCAGGCGACGAGACCAGATGTGAAGATCCCGTCCTTGTAGGTCTCCTGCGGCTTCTGGATGCAGTTGGTCGTCATCAGGATCGCCCCGGGGAAGGCGGCGAACTCCTTCGCCTGGTTCTGCCAGGCCGTCCCGTAGTGGCCGTAGAAATGGGGATATTTTTTGAGCCCCGGATAGCCGTGGGCCGGTAGCATCTCGCCGTGGGTATAGACGAAGATCCCCTTCCCTTCGGTCTGCTTCAGCACCTCTTCGAGATCCTTGAGGTCGTGCCCGGAGACAAGAATCGCCTTCCCCTTCTTCGCGCCGAGCGGCACCTTTACGGGTGTCGGATGGCCGTAAGTCCCGGTGTTCGCCGCGTCCAGAAGCTCCATCGCCCGGAGGTTCACCTGGCCGCATTTCATCACGAGCCCCAGCGCCGCGCCCAGATCCAGCTTCGCGTCCAGCAGAGAAGCGAGCGCCTCATGAAGGAAGGCGAAGATCGCCTCGTCCTCCTGGCCGAGGATCAGCGCGTGGTCCGCATAGGCGGCGAGCCCCTTGATCCCGTAGAGAAGCGTGTGTTTCAGCGAGAGGATATCGGCGTTGGCGACGGGATAGGATTGGATGCCGTGCGCCTCGCCTTGGGCGACGAGCCCCGGAAGATCATTCGCGGGGCTGAATTTCACCGCAGCGTCCGGGAAATCGGCGGCAATGCCCGCCGCACGGAGCTTTCCAAGCAGCTCGTCGCGGAGGGCCGCAGCTCGGCGGATCATCGGCGCCAGGCGCTCCGGATCGAAATCGACGTTCGTCACGGTGGCGAAAAGGGCCTCGCAGACAAAGACATCCGCCGCCCGGTCGCGGATGCCGGCCTTTTGCGCCGCGACGGCTGCCTGCGACATCCCTGTTAGCGCGTAAACCAGCAGATCCTGCAGGGCGGCCACGTCCGGCCGCTTTCCGCAGACCCCCGACTTGTCGCATCCCTCTCCCCGGGCCGTCTGTTCACATTGATAACAAAACATGGTGTACCTCCTTGGTTTGAAATGGGGGGACAGCGCTATTTTTCCCGAAATACGTCACTGTCCGCGTTTTTCCATCTCCTACACCGGATATCGCCGGAATGGTTTGACTTAAATCAAGAACCGAAATTTTATTTGAAATCCCTGCCGCAGTCGGCGGCGCCGATCAGGGCCGCCCGCGGTTCGAGGATCACGTGGACAGGCATCCGGAAGAGAAGGTCGGCCATCCGTCCCTTCCGCCGGAAGGCCGCGAGAAACGACCCTTCTTCGAGGAAAGGCTGTATCCGCGGTGCGATCCCGCCCCCGATGTAAACGCCGCCCGTGGCCAGCGTCTTCAAGGCCAGATTCCCCGCCTCCGCTCCGAGGATGGAGCAGAAAAGCGTTACTGCACGTATACAGAGACCGGACTTATCCGCAAGCGCCGCCTCGATGACGACCGGCACGGGATCGGCGGCCTCCGCCAGCCTTACCCCGAGCCATGCCGGTTCTTCCGCCGGTCTTCTGCCCCGCAGAAAACGGTAGATCCGCCAGAGCCCCGGACCCGAGCAGACCCTTTCATAACTGACATGCCCCCATTCCTTCCGGAGATCACGGAGAAGATCCGTCTCCAGCGGACTCCCCGGTGCGAAGTCCGCATGACCGCCCTCGGAGGCGTGCTCCCGCCGGCGCATCCCGTCCCGCGTCAGGAAGGCCTCCCCCAGGCCGGTCCCCGGGGCGATCACGGCGATCGCGCCGTCGGCGGTCGGCTCCCCCGGGCACAGCGTGTGGAGTTCCTGCGCCTCCAGCAGCGGCACGGCGCGGGCGGTCGCTGCAACGTCGTTCAGCAGACGGACCGATCGGAAGCTGAACGTCCGACGGATCGCCTCGGCCTCCGCGATCCAGGGGAGGTTGGTCACCGCAGCCCGGTCGTTGATGACCGGTCCGGCGATCGCAAAACAGGCCCGGTCCGCAGTCAAATTCGTCCGTTTCAAAAACGCCCGGATCAGCGCCTCGATCCCGGAAAAACGGCCGCTGGGGAGAACCTCCTCCGCCAGCGGGTTCCGTGGATCCGCGTCGTCCGCAAAGATCGCCAGACGGCTCTTCGTGCCGCCGATATCCCCGGCTAACAGCATGATCCCACCTCAACGGTCTCGTAAACCCTGTTTTCCACCCCGCTGACGGGAGAGGTTCGGGGCAAGGGTGGTCCCCTTCCCCGTGATCCCTTCCTGCCTTCATTCCTCGCAAGGCGCCGCCAGCTCCCCCCGGAGCCAGTCCAGATAGTCGCGGCTGCCGCCGGTCACCGCGACGGCGACGATCTCCGGCGTTTCGTAGGGGTGGAGGGAACGGATGGTCTGTTCAATCGCCCCGTAGTTCTCCTCCCGACTCTTGATCAGGCAGAGCCACTCGCCGGCCGTCTCGATCCGGCCCTTCCAGCGGTAAATGCTTTCGATCGGCCCCACGATCTGTACGCAGGCGGCGAGCCGCGCCTCGACGAGTTCCAAAGCAATCCGCTCGGCATCCGCTTTGGTTTCCGTCGTTGTGGTCACCTGGATGAACCCTTCCATCTTCTCACCTCACGGCTTCGTAAAAAGCCCGGATGCTGCGTTGCGCTTCATCCTGCGCCGTGAGGCGTACTTTTTAGTACGTTGAACGGCTCAGGATGAGGGAAACTTGAGCAGATGGGCATTTTTCAACAGCCTGTCTTTCGCACGCATTCGTACATCAAGATCGCCGCCGCCTGCGGCAGGCTCAGCGACTCCGCATCTCCGGCGCCGGGGATCCGCCACCGCTCGTCGGCCTGCGCGAGAAGTTTTTCCGGCAGTCCGTGGCTCTCGCTCCCCATCAGCAGAGCCGTCCCGGCCGCACAGGGATGGGGGGAGCCCCCCTCCCGGACCTCGCTTCCGACGACACGGAAACGCCCCCGGATCTCCGGCAAAATGTTATCAAAATCAAGATTTTCCATCACCGCAAGATGGAAGAGGCTCCCCATCGACGTCCGGACGACTTTTGGATTCGTCGCCTCGCAGGATCCATCGCTGAGCAGGACCGTCCGGAAGCCAAACCAGTGCGCCGTCCGGAAAAGGGCGCCCAGGTTGTTGGGATTGTTCACCTGATGGAGAAGCAGAAGCGGCCCGCCTTCCGTTTCCAGACGGTATGCGAGATCGGCGGGCGGTGGAACGGCGGCCACCGCCATCACCCCTTCCGGGGACGGATCCTGGCCCAGGGTCGCCCATTCGCGGTCCGTCAGCCGGTAAATCGGGATCCCGGACGGAACGCCGGCAAGGATTTCCTCCCACCGCCCGGACTTTTCGGCGGAAATCAGCAGAGCCTCTGTCTTCCAGAGGCTCCGGAGGAGTTCGCCGACGACCTTGACCCCCTCCGCGAGGCAAAGCCCCTCCCGGCGGCGGTACTTCTCCATCGTCAGTTTTTCCCACCCCTTGAGCTGTGACTTCGTGGGTTTCCCGATCCTCTCCGACATGGACGTCCTTAAAAAGCTGAAAGCCGTTGTTTCCGAACCGTCTGCGGTAAGTCCCCGATAAACATCTCCCGCCTTTTCCATCTCCCGGGGCGAAAGAGCGTCGGGGATGGGTGAAGAGACGCCGGATATTTTAGCAGAGAAATCTAAAGATTGGAAAGGGTTTCTGATAAACCGGAAGGCTTTTACCCTTGACAGAAGCCCTTCTTTTTCCTATGGTTTATGCGCCGCGCGGAAGCAGTGACCATTTCTGCATTCATAACAGGCAAGCCACACAAGGCATTCCGCAGCACCAAGTGGATCTGCGATCCGGTTACCGGAAAAGCGGAAATCTGCCGCAAAGAAGGAGATTAACATGAAGAATTTTGTACCGAAAGGAATCATCCCCGCAATGGTCACACCCATTGATGAGAAGGGGCGCATCAACGAAAGCGCACTCCGGAAACTGACCAATCATCTGATCGACGGCGGCGTTCACGGTCTTTTCCCCGTCGGAAGCCAGGGGGAATTTTTCTCCCTCACCTTCGAACAGAAAAAAGAGGCCATCCGGATTGTCGTTGACGAGACCCGTGGCCGGGTTCCCGTCTATGCCGGAACCGGCGCCGTCACCACACGCGAGGCGATCGAAACGACGCAGATGGCGCAAGACTGGGGGGTTAGCGCGGTCTCCGTCATCACCCCCTATTTTCTCGTTCCCAGCCAGAAGGAACTGATCGCGCATTATACGGCGATTGCGAAGGCCTGCCCGGACCTGCCGATCCTGCTCTACTCCAACCCCGACCGGACCCAGGTTCCCTTCCCGACCTCCACGGTCCTGGAACTGGCCGCCGTCGACAACATCGTCGGCGTCAAGGACTCGAGCGGCGACATGTCGATGACCGGCGAGTACATCCGCCTCACCCGGGGGATGAATTTCCATGTCCTGATGGGACGCGACACCTTGATCTACGCCGCGCTCTGCTATGGGGCCGCCGGTTCGATCTGCGCGACGGCGAACGTCGACCCCAGGGTGCCGGTCGAGATCTACGAAGCCTTCATTGCGGGCGACCACAAGCGGGCGCTGGACGCCCAGTATCGGCTGGCGCCGCTCCGGGTTGCCTTTGGTCTCGGCACTTTCCCCGTTGTGGTCAAAGAGGCGCTCAACATGATCGGCATCGAGGCGGGGCCGGCGATCCTCCCGGTCGGACCGATGACGCCGGAAAACCGTGAGAAGCTTCGCAAAGTGATTGCAGACATGGGTATGTTGAAGAAATGATGTGAAGAGATGAAACAGAAGATTCTGATCGTCCAGGCGATTCACGAACGCGGCGTCCAGAAGTTCGACGACCGGTTCGAGGTCTGCGTGGCCTCCGATCCGTCCGTGGCGACGGTCATCAAAGAGATCCGGGGGGTTGCGGGCGTCATCGTCCGTATGGCCCCCTTTACGCGGGAGATCATCGAGGCGGCGGACGCACTCAAGGTGATCGGCCGGCACGGGGTCGGCGTGGACAATATTGACCTCCAGGCGGCTACCGAAAAAGGAATCGTGGTCGTGAACACGCCGAACGCGAATGCGACGTCCGTCGCCGAGCATACCCTGACCGCCATCGGCGCCCTTGCCAAACGCGTGGTCGTTTACGACCGCGCCATCCGTGAGGGTCGCTGGGAACTCCGCAACAGCTATGGGGCCGTAGATCTCGACGGCAAGACCCTCGGACTGGTCGGAATCGGGAGAATCGGTTCGATGGTTGCCCGGCGGGCGGCCGCGGCCTACAACATGAAGGTGATCGCCTTTGATCCTTACGTGAAGCCGGAGGCGGCACGAGAGCTCGGCCTCACCCTATACGCGCGGATGGATGACGTCTTTAGTCAGGCGGACGTGATCTCCCTGCATACGCCGCTGACCCCGGAAACGAGAGGGTTCGTGAACGCAACGAAGCTCCGCCTGATGAAGCCCACCGCGTTCCTGCTGAACTTTTCCCGGGGGGAGGTTGTCGACGAGAAGGCCCTCTGCGAGGCGCTGAAGTCAGGCGTCATCGCCGGGGCGGCGATCGACGTCTACGATCCGGAGCCCCCGCTGAAGGACAACCCGCTCTTCGCGCTGGAGAACATCCTTTTGTCACCCCACAGCGCGGCGCTGACGCAGGAGTGCGTGATCCGCATGGCGACCGGCGCGGCGGAGGGCGTCGTGGACGTTCTTTCCGGCCGGCGACCCCAGTTCGTCGTCAACCCGGAGGTGTTTAACAAGTAACGGGAAATGGGGGCGCCCTCCCCCTATTTTCCGGACCAGACGCGGTCGAAAAACTGTGCGCCGAACGGATAGATTGAGGCAGAGGGAAAGAGGAGGAAATAGAATCCGTGAAAAAATATGAACGCATCACGGCGATCATCACCTCCCTGGGGGGCGTGTGGATCATGTATTACGCCTGGCACACGCTGAAACTCGGCTCGATCCATGTGCCCGATGCCGGCCTTCTGCCGTTCCTGTGCGGGGCAAGCCTGGTGATCCTCGGCATCGTCTGGATCGTAATCCTCCAATGGAAAAAAGAACGGGAAGATGGGGAGCCGGCGGAGCAGCGCCTGTGGCATCGGCCGCTTTTATCCCTGGTCCTCATGGTGCTTTACGGCTGGGCGATGGAATCCGTCGGCTATGTCACCTCGACGCTCATCTTCGTGATCGCCTGGCAGAAGGTCATCGAACGCGAAAAGTGGTTAAAAACGATGATCATTGCACTTCTGGGGACGTTCGCGATGTACGCCCTTTTCGTTTACCTCCTGAAGGTGCCCATACCCCCGGAATTTTTTGCCGGATAAAGGAGTTGCTCCCATGGATATCTTTACCGGCCTGATCAACGGTTTCTCCATCGCCCTTACGGGAACAAACATCCTGTTCTGCTTCCTCGGGGCGCTGATCGGCACCGCCATCGGCGTCCTCCCGGGCCTTGGTCCGGCGGCCACGATCGCCCTTCTGCTGCCGATGACCTATGTGATCGGCTCCCCGGTGACCGCGATCATCATGATGGCGGGCATCTACTACGGCGCAATGTACGGAGGATCGACCACCTCCATCCTGCTGAACCTCCCCGGCGAGGCGGCCTCCGTCGTCACCTGCATCGACGGCTACCAGATGGCCAAGAAGGGGCGCGCGGGCGCGGCCCTTGGGATCTCCGCGATCGGGTCGTTTATCGCCGGCACGGTAGCCGTCCTCGGCCTGACCTTTTTCGCCCCGCCGCTCGCCGAATTCGCCCTCGATTTCGGCCCCCCCGAATATTTCGCCCTTACGACGCTGGGGCTCCTCCTCGCCGTAACCCTCTCCGGCGGCTCGATCATCAAGGGGATGATCATCCTCTTCGTCGGCCTCCTGCTGGCGATGGTGGGGCTTGACCCGATCTCGGGAAAGATCCGGTTCACCTTCGGGAGCATCGTCCTCCAGGGCGGGTTCGACTTCGTGACCCTCGCGATGGGGGTCTTCGGCCTCGGCGAGATTCTCTATAATCTTGAATCCACGCTGAAGACGGAAATCGTCACCACGAAGATCGGAAAGGTTTTCCCGACCCTCAAGGATTGGGCGGATTCCAGGTGGGCGATCTTCCGGGGATCGGTCATCGGGTTTTTTATCGGGATCATCCCCGGCGGCGGCGCCGTCATCTCGTCGCTCGCCTCCTACGCCATCGAAAAGAAATACTCGAAGCACCCGGAGGAGTTCGGACACGGCGCCATTCAGGGGGTGGCCGGACCGGAGTCGGCAAACAACGCCGCATCGAGCTCCTCCTTCATTCCGCTCCTCACGCTGGGGATCCCTGGAAACGCCGCGATCGCGATGATCTTCGCGGCCCTGATGATCCAGGGGATCACGCCGGGGCCTTTCCTGGTCGCGGAGCATCCGGACCTCTTCTGGGGGGTCATCGCCTCGATGTACATTGGAAACGCGATGCTCCTCGTCCTGAATCTCCCGATGGTGGGGCTTTGGGTGCAGATGCTCCGCGTCCCCTACGGGATCCTTGCGCCCATCATCGTCCTGTTCACGACGGTCGGCGTTTACAGCGTCCAGAATCAGGTCTTCGACATCTATTCGATGCTCTTCTTCGCGGCCCTCGGCTACGGGATGCGGAAACTGAACTTCGACCCGGCCCCGTTGCCGCTCGCCTTTGTCCTCGGTCCGATGGTCGAGCGGTCGCTCCGCCAGTCGCTGCTAATCTCCGGCGGGGATCTGACGATCTTCGTATCGCGGCCGATCTCGGGGACTCTGGTCGCCATCTTTGTGCTTCTGGTCGTGGGGCAGACGGCCTTTTATATCAAACGGAAAATGGGAGGGAAGAAAACAGCGGCAATATAAACAAAAAAAGGATAAGTGTACAGAAAGAGTCCCATTAACCCATTTAAGAAGGAGGTATCCTATGACGAAAATGCGTAAAGTCACCCTGTTTGCGGCCCTGGCGATGGTTTCCATCCTGATCGCAAGCGGCCTTTGTTTCGGGGCGGAGAAGTACCCGACCAAGCCGATCCAGGTCATCGTCCCCTTCTCAGCCGGCGGCTCCAGCGATCTTACGGCCCGCACCGTGGAGAAGTTCTGGACGAAGTACAGCCCACAGCCGATGCTGATCATCAACAAGCCGGGCGCCGGCGGCGTCCTGGGCGAAGAATACGTCGTCCGTTCCAAGCCGGACGGGTACACCCTCTATGTCGGACAGGGCTCCGGCCATGATCTGGTCATGCCGCACCTGCAGAAGATGCCGTTCGACCCGTTGAAGGACATCGCCCCGGTCGCGAGGCTCTCGATCCACTCGATCGTGATCTGCGTGAGCGGAAAATCACCCATCAAATCGATGAAGGACCTGATCGAGTACGCAAACAAGGGGAATAAGATCACCGCTGCCGTCTCCACCGCGGCAGGATCGGTGGACCTCGTCATGAGGGCCATCGCCAAGCGGGCGAACATCCCCATCACCACCGTGCCCTTTGCCGGCGGCGCCGATTCGACCACCGCCCTGGCGGGCGGTCACCTCGTGATCGGCGGCGGTCATCCCTCCGAGGTAATGCCGCACATCAAGGCCGGCCGCTTCCGGGCGATCGGCGTCGCCCTCGACCGTCGCGACCCGACCCTCCCGAACGTCCCGACCCTCAAGGAACAGGGAATCAATGTCGCCACCTGGGGGTCGGTGAAGGGTGTCGCCGTCCCGCTCGGCACGCCGCCCGAGATCATCGAATACCTCTCCTCGACCCTCAAGAAGGTCTGCGAGGACGCAGAGTTCAAAAAGGCGATGGCCTCGATCTCCCAACCGATCGACTACCTGAACACGAAGGACTGGACCGCCTTCATGCAGAGGGCGTACAAGGACTACGGCGACCTGATCAAGGAGCTGGACATCAAGATCTGATGCCCGCCGGTGGTCATCGCAAAAGGAGAGGCGCCCCGGTTCTCCGGCGGCGCCTCTTTGCTTCAAAATAGAAACGAATATCGCCATATTTAGCTGAAAAGAAAGCTTCATCCGGTTCTTACGTACTTTCTGGTTTCAAAAGAGATTATACTGACAGCATATGACACTCGCCTCCGCCTTATCAATAACGTCTATCATCTTGATTATTTATTGAAGAACTAAACCGCTGCGCGGTAGATCTGGAGCCCTGTATTAGTGGTAAATAATGATTGACAATCCCGCTCATATTGATATTTTATCGCTAAATTTATGGGGGATACCCTGATTGAAACCCCATAGGTGTATTGAAACTCCATAGTATGATGCATGCCTTCCTTGCACAGCGGCTCAGTCCTTCATGCGTCAATCCAAAATTGTCTGCTATGCCTTGATATATTTATATTCTTCCTTTTAACAACTTCGGATTGACGCTTATTCGTAGTCAATAATATGAGTGAAAGCGATTGTGTAGCAGATTTCAACCCGTACTCCGCAAATATGATTGAAGAAGAAATAACATTCGCCGGATCTTGACGTCACCTGCATGCAACCCTCAAGATGAGATATTTTTGATTATAGCCGCTGCCCTCTCAAGCCACCGCCCGTGCATGCACTTCGTCGAGGAGGAGCACCAGTTCGTCCACTTGCGCGGACGTGAAGAGCCCGTCGGGACCTGTTGGGGTAATGTCGGTAAAGGGTGATTCATAGAGCAGCGTGGCATCCATGATCCCGTGTTCGGTCAGGTGGTTTACGATCAGATCCACGAACTCGATCTGGTTCGCGCTCAGCGTCTTGCCGGAAAGAAACCCGGCCAGTGCTTCTTTTGCGGCCTCACGATCCATACCTACCAGTGACCGCACAAACAGACCTAGGCCGTGCGATTCGGCCTTGGCCCGTGCGAGTTCTTCGGCGGCGCCGATGCCACTCTCGGCAAGCATTCTCTCCAACTCCACAAGGTCCGTGGTTGTCAATACTCTGTTCAAGCGTAGCTTATGAATAGTGACGTGGTCCTGATGCTCACGAAGGAAAGCGCGGGCCTTGTCGCGAAACTTCTCGAAATCGCCGGGTGCGGCGAAGCCGGGTAGTTCGATGCCCGTCTCGCCGCCCATCTCGTCCTCGAAGTCGGTGTAGATCGGCTTGCGCTTCTGTTTATCGATCAGCTTCACCAGCGCCCGCAGGCGCCTGCGCATCCGCTCCAGCATCGGAATCGTCACATCCTGCCACCATTCATCCGTCTGCACATCCTGAATCAGCGGCATCTGCTCCCGCACCATGGGGATGGCCGATTTCTCCTCCAGCAAACCGGCGATAGCCCGGACCTGTTCGCGCAGTCGCTCGAAGGCCGGTTCTGAACGCAGGAGCGCCAATTCCAGGTTCAGGATAAGCAGGTCAAATCGCTTGGCCTCTTCCGGTTCGGCATCCAGCTCCGAGGGGAGTCCTGCGACTTCGGCGGCCAGTTCCCGGAGTTCTTCAACCGTCAGGACCGTCCAACGATCCGGCTTGGCGTACTTTTCCACCCACCGCCGCTTGGGGCGAACGACGAAATTGTCCGGATTCATCGCCGTGACCTCGCCATGAAGCTGGTCTGCAATGGCGAGTCGCACCCCGATCTCGGTGGCCGGATCGCCGTAAGGGTCAAGAGGATCCTGGATCCCCGTAACGGTTCCGTCAGCGAAGCGTCTTTTATCCAGTTCTCCGAGCAACTCCAGCCGCGTCGTAAACAATTTCTTTCCCAGAGATTCCACAAGCGCTCCTTCGGTAGTCTCCGGATTCTGGCTGAAGAATTCCAGGTTCTGGCAGTAGTCGAAGATGAAGAAGAACTTCTTGTCCTTTCCCGGCCCGAACAGATCCGGGCAAAGCCTCGTGCCGCGTCCCAGCATTTGCCAGAACTTCGTTTTGGATCGTACCAGCTTGAAAAAGACCAGGTTGACAACCTCTGGGATGTCGATGCCTGTATCGAGCATGTCCACCGAGATGGCGATGTGCGGTGCCTTCTCCTTGCCAGAGAAGTTGTCGATCAGATTCTGGGCGTACTCGGTCTTGAAGGTGATGGCACGGGCGAACTCGCCCTTGAAGTGGGGATAGTTCACATTGAACCGCTCGGCGATGAACTCGGCGTGCGCCTGATTCTTGGCAAAGAGGATCGTTTTGCCCAGCCGGTCGCCACCGGCCACCTTGAGTCCCCTCGTCATCAGATGCGCCAGCACCTTGTCCACCGTGTCCTTGTTGAAAAGCCACAAGTTGAGAGCCTCAGGTTCCACGCGCTCCGGTACTTGCCCCTCTTCGTCCCATTCCAGTGCGTCCCACTGATCCTTCTCGTCCTCGGAGAGGTCGCCATATTTTATCCCCTCGCGCAGGAATTTGAGAGTTACCGACACGGCCTTGTGCCGCACAAGGTACCCATCGTCCACGGCTTCCTGCAATCCATAATTATCGGTCGGAACACCGTTTTCCAGGTCGAACAGCCGGTAGGTATTGCGGTCCACCTCGTCTTTGGGTGTGGCCGTCAGGCCCACCAGCAGAGAATCGAAATAATCAAAGATGGATCTATATTTATGGAAGACCGAACGATGCGCCTCGTCGATGACGATCAGATCAAAATGGCCGACGCCGAAGCGCCGCCAGCCGTCGAGGGTTTCGTTGATCAGCCCCATCATGGTCGGATAGGTCGAAACGTACACGCGCCCTTCGGCATCCTTCTCGGTGACGAGGTTCACAGGCGCCGCATCGGGCAGGTGTCTCTTGAAGGCATTGACTGCCTGCCTGACCAAAGCGACCCGGTCGGTCAGGAATAGAACGCGTTTGACCCAATGACACCGCATCAGCAGATCGCAGAGGGCGATGACCGTTCGGGTCTTCCCCGCTCCGGTCGCCATCACCACCAGTGCCTTGCGGTCACTATCACTTTCGAAGGCCTCGCCGATTCGCCGGATGCAGCGCGTCTGATAGTATCGCTCGACGATCGCCTCGTTGATTGCGGCCTTGGAGAGCACTTTTCGGCTGGAACGCCGCTGGATGAGAAGTTCCAATTCTTCCTTCTTGTAGAATCCCTGCACCTGTCGGGGCGGGTAGTTCGCGTCGTCCCACAGCCAGTGGTCATAGCCGTTGGAATAGAAGATTACCGGCCGCCGGCCGAACCGCGACTCCAGACAGTCGGCGTAGAGCTTCGCCTGCTGCTGTCCGACCCGCGGGTCCCGCTTGGTGCGCTTGGCTTCCACCAAGGCGAGCGGCTTGCCATCGTCTCCCCAGAGGACGTAATCGACGAATCCCTTCCCCTCGGCGTTGGGCATGCCGCTGACCTCGAACTCCCGGTCCTGGGGCGAAGTGAGTGACCAACCCGCTTCCCGAAGCAGGAGGTCAATGAAATGATCGCGGGTTTCCGCTTCGGAATAGTCGTGGGCGTCCGGCTGGGCAAGACCGGCCTTTCGGATCGCGGCCACCTCGGCCCGCAGGCGTTTAATCTCCTCGTCCAGCAGGGACTTGTCGGCAAGAAGCGCCGTGAGTTTTTCATCTCGTTCATGGAGTTCGGCTTCCAACCGTTGCAACTGATCGAGGGTCTGCCCAGGGATGGGCGGAAATTCTCGAAGCGCGGCAGGATCAAAGACCAGTTCCGGTGAAGGCTTCGCGCCCCGTGCGTAGGTACGGGCGAGCCAGTAGCCGACGTGGAACAATTCGCCGACCGCCGTGAGCGCGTCCGCCGGTGGAACGGGACGCGAGCTGTGCACCGCCTGGTTACCGAGACGGGCGATGATTCGCGCCTTGTTGAACACCGCCTCGCCCGCCAGCTCCTTGAAGGTTGGTTCATGGATCAGCGCGCTGAGGTTTTCCTGGTAGGGGATCTTCAAGGAGGGGTCGTGCTTGTAAAGCCAGGCCACCGCCAGCTCCAGGGAGCGGCGAGCATAGAAACAGGCGGTTCGCGGGTCGGGGTGCACGGCCGCTTCGGCCTTTTCAGCGGCTTCGAAAACGGCGGACCATTCAACTTGAAGAAATAGGAAGTTCGACATCACACCCCCTGGTTGAAATGAGTTTCCCACTCCTCTAAAATTTGCAATACCTCCGCAAATACGGGTTGTTCGGAAAAGAACATTTCCCGCATCTTGTCATAATCCTCTTCAAGCTGCCGGATACGTCCAGGGTGCGGGGTCAACCGATCCATGATTCAGGCCTCTCCCCGGGCAATCTCCCGCAAATGCTTGCCCACCCACGCGGGTGCGTAAGCGATGTCCTTGATCAGCCGCTTCTTGTCTTGATCACTCAGTTTGCGTTGCAGGGTTTGGATCACGGCATCGTCCACGTGCTTTTGGCCCAGGTGCCGCAGCGCCTGGATGACCAAACCGCTGATGCGGTCGGCCGGTCCCATGCTCCGCGGCGTCGTCCGCTGGAGGCGAATCTCCTGATTTCCCACCCGCACCGTGCGGGAGGGGCCGTCGGTCAGATAGACGATCCTGGCGGGCACCTGCGAGGACAAACCCAGCCGATTGGCCGCGTACGCCCCGGACGGTTGGAGGCGGATACCTTCTTTGCCGGCCAGAGCCCGGGCAATTGCATCGGGGCTCGGCGCCAGAATGCCCATGACTGGGTGATGCTCCGGATAATCGTAGAGGCCGCGGGCAAGCCGGCGGAGGGTGCCTTTCTGAACCAGACGCGACAACACCTTGTCCACGGCGTTGCGGCTGCCAAGGTCCAGAAAACGACCTGGGGTGAAGACCGAACCCCTTCCGGACCCATAAATCCTGCTAAGTATATTTGAATCGATGCTTTGCATGGCGTATGACCATTCATTTTTGTCAGAAATATTAATCAGTTTTTCTGACAAAAGGCAAATCATTTTTCTATGGTTTAGGCACAAATCCCCTATTCCTGTTGTGGCAATTTCGGGAAATCATCGGGCAAATCTCCTCACAATTCCCCCCGGAAGGCGCGGTGCTGGAGGCTGGCGAAAAGGGCATCCATCTCCGCCAGCGAGGCGCGGTGTGCTGCTTTCAGCTTCTCCACGGCAGTGACACTGCGGGCGAATTCGCGTTGGAGATCGAGGGGCGGGAGGGGAATTCGCATGGCTTTCAGTTTTTCACCCGTGAAATGGGCAATAGTAGCAGAAGTCACATGATCTCTAAGCGCCCCGCTGTTTGAAAGAAAAAAGAGCAACCATGCAAGATATTCTGGATTCGCCAAAGTCTTGTTTGGCCGGGCTCGGTGCAGTGCTTTTTGATAATAGCATTCGGCAAGCTGTCCTCTCCAAATTGCCGCGCGGCCTGGTTCTCCGCCTTCACAAATAAGTAAGTCGCCATTTTTCAGACGAAATTCTTCGCGGGCTGATGCACCAAAATCCATCTTTAAAAGGGTGGTTAGATCGAAATGAAACCATTGGACATTTGCATTCCGAAGATAGGGACGGAGGTGCTTTCCGGTTTGCTGCTTTTGATCAAGCATTTTCCCCAGTCTTGACTCACATATTTCTTCGAAAGGGAGCATTGGCCATTTCTTCGGATTCATCGTAGGGTCGCCGAAGAGATCGAGGAAGATGGCTTGGGTGAGGGTGTCGAGCTGGGCGAGCGCGGCGCGGCGCTTGGCCCTGAGGGCCTCCGCGCGGTCCAGAATCTCTGCAATCCTCCGCTGCTCGGGCAAGGGGGGGAGGGGGATTCGGGACTCAAGAATTATGCGATCGGAAACAGCAGGATAATTTGCTCCTGTCGCCTTTTTTATCATGTTCTTCACGAACGTTGGCGATTTAACCCACTGAAATAGATAGGCGCCATCGATAGAATTATTGCACGGTCGAAGGACACAGAAGCCCGTTGAAGCTGTTGATCCGTCAAGTTCTTCAGGCACTAGCGCCACGCCATTCAAGTTGGGACGTACAGTTGCGACGAGAACATCACCTTTCGCAATGAGTTGGCGGGCGCGACTTGGCGCGTTCCCGCATACGACTTCTCGTGAACCAACAATCGACTTTGTGTCCTGGTCGATTGCGCTCAGGTCAATGTAATTGAAGACGTCATCCGACACGGAGCGCAAAGGGTTCCACGTGTTAGCACAGTCAACCACATCACCAATCGTGACTGTTTTATAGCAACTCATCCCAGCATCCCCTCCAACTCCTTCATCCCTTCCTGAATCTCCGCCTCCAGTGTGGCGAGATCGGCGAGGATCTCTTTCGGCGGGTGGTGGTGGACCTCTTCGTGGACCACCTCCTTGTAACGATTCAGGCTGAGGTCGTAGCCCTGGGCGGCGATGTCGGCCTTGAGGACGCAGAAGCTCTGGGCGGTCCGGGGGCGCGCGCATTCGGTGCTGTCTCGTTGGGACCAGCGGGCGAGGATATCGGGCAAATTGTTCTTGGCGTGTTCCGCTTCGGTGAGCGGTTCCTTGGGGACGGGGCCGAGCTTTTCCAGAGGGAGCAGCTCGGTGCGTTTGTCGTCGAGGCTCCAGCCGTCGGCGGCGACGTCGTAGAACCAGACGTGGTCGGTGCCGCCGGAGTTGGTCTTGGTGAAGAGGAGGATGGCGGTGGAGACGCCAGCGTAAGGTTTGAAGACGCCGCTCGGGAGCGAGATCACGCCGTCGAGCTTTTGCTCCTCCACCAAAAGGCGGCGCAGCTCCGTGTGGGCCTTGCTGGAGCCGAAGAGGACGCCGGCGGGCACGATGACGGCGGCGCGGCCGCCCGGTTTGAGCAGGCGGAGGAACAGGGCGAGAAAGAGCAGCTCCGTCTTCTTGGTCTTGACGATCTGCAGGAGGTCCTTGGCGGTGTTCTCGTAGTCCAGGGAGCCGGCGAAGGGCGGATTGGTCAGGACGAGGGTGTAGCTTTCCTCGTTGTCCGCGTGGTCCTGGGCCAGCGAGTCGCGGTAGCGGATGTCGGGGTTCTCCACGCCGTGGAGGAGCATGTTCATCGAGCCGATGCGGAGCATCGTGTTGTCGAAGTCGAAGCCGTGGAACAGCCGCTGATGGAAGTGCTCCTTGAGCTTCGGGTCGTGGAGGAGATCCGGATAGCGCTCGCGCAGGTACTCGCCGGCGGCGACGAGAAAGCCCGCGGTGCCGCCGGCCGGGTCGCAGAGGATGTCGTTCGGCGTGGGCGCGGTCAGCTCGACCATGAGGCGGATGATGTGGCGCGGGGTGCGGAACTGTCCGTTCTGGCCGGCGCTGGCGATCTTGCCGAGCATGTATTCGTAGAGGTCGCCCTTCGTGTCGCGCTCCTCCATCGGCACCTGGTCGATCAGGTCCACCACCTTGGCCAAGAGCGCCGGGGTGGGGATGGTGAAGCGGGCGTCCTTCATGTGGTTGGCGTAGGTGGAGCCGTTGCAACCCAGCGTGCGGAGGAAGGGGAAGACGTGCTCATCCACGACGGCGAATATGTCGGCCGGGGGAAAATTCTTGAAACGCGACCACCGCAGTTCCTGGTAAGGGCGGCCCTTGGGGTCGTTTCCCCCGGGGAAGACGCGGCGTTCCATCGGCTGTTTGAGCGTGGTGGATTTGTTCTCCTCCAGCGTGTGCAGGTCGTCCAGCCGCCGCAGGAAGAGCAGGTAGGTGATCTGCTCGATGACTTCGAGCGGGTTGGAGATCCCCCCGGACCAGAAGGCGTCCCAGATGCGGTCGATTTGATTGCGGAGTTCACCGGTGAGCATAAGATTGATCACGCCTTTCTTTTTTTGTACTTATCATTCGCTCCAGAATCCTTTGCTTTTTATGAAAACGGCCTTACTCCTCTATGGAATTTTAAAAGTCCCACATGTTTGTTTGTCAACCACTATGGAAAATTATCTCTATGAAATCAAGATATAAATTGAACCTATGGCGCATCATGCGGTCATGTTGGATAGAAAACGCAGCGAGAATCGGGTCATTCGATCGATAGACGGTATCAGATTCTGTCGATTTGAGCGTACGGATGATTATTGCCACTTATGATCATAATTTTTCTTTGGCGTTGGCCTGATTGTGGATTACAGGAAAACAGGCGCATTTTGCATAACCCGAAAATTATCTGCCAAGCCTTTGCACTTTTTAAACCGAATTCAATGATCTGCCCGATCAGCCGCCTTAAGACTTGTATTTGTTATCAATAGGGATGATATTGACAAAATATAAATAAAGCCGGGCTCTTGCACACCTACCTACCCTTCAGTGGTCGGCAGTTTTCAGAACTGAGAATTAGCCATTGAAAGAAAGCAACGTCAGCAATTGAGGCGACACAGCCTTCCGCGTGACTGAATGGGTCTTCACTGGACAACGAAGCGCTGACGAGACCATATGCCGGCCATTCTCGTGGTATGCCGGAGGGAGTAACCCGGTAATCATCGCCTTCCACCCTCCGCCAGTGCCCCGGTCATCCTGCATTCGTGGTCACTGTCGCCCCCGCAGCGTCTTTATTCTAAACCTTCCCAGCCAGAGAATTCCGGAGAACCCGGCAAGCAGCACGCCGCTCACCGCAAGAGTACTTGCGCTTCCCACGGCCGGGAACAGGAGCAAGGACGTGGCGCCGCACGCGGGACCGACAAAAAGCCCGGCGCCGATCATCGCCTCGTGCAGACCGCTGTGCACACCCTTCTCTTCGGAGGCGTTCATCGAATAGTAGAGTGATGAATAGTAGATCAGTCCTACCGTGAGGCCGAAAGCGATTTGCGCGGCAATAAGCGCGGCCAGGGTGCCAGGGTGGAGCAGGAGGGCGAACGAGCCGGCCATGAGCACGAAGGCCCCACCAAGCCACCTGAAGCGGTAGTGCCATCCGGTCCATCGCCAGAGCAGGACGAAAACGCCCAGGCGCGCGAACATCCAGACCGAGCAGGCGATGCCGGCGGTCGCGGTCGAGAGCCCGAGCTTCCCGGCGATTGACGGGATGAGTGGAAGAATGGTGTTGATGGCCACGTACGATAGCGGGTTGGCGATCCACGCCATGTGCATAAAGCGTCCCGCATGTTCGGACGTGATGGCTTCCGGGGCGTTGATGGCGGAGGGGACGGGGTGACGTTCCCTTTTCGCAACATACACGGTAAGCGGCAGGAGTGCGATTTGCAGCGCATGCAGGCAGAGCGGAACCCAGAAAAGGCTTTGCATCCCCAATTGTTCAAGCAGAATACCCGCGGTAAAATACGCCGCTGCGCTGCTCGCCGCCCAGGTGACGTTATATATCCCGACCATGTCCGAGAGCCGCGATCCCGCCTTATCGCTCACGATCGCTTCGAGCGCCGGCCAGGTGAAGCATACGAAGACCGACCACACCGCGAAGACGACCACCTGACCAAGCGCGGCGTGGAGACACAGAGCGCAGAGAAGCGTTGCCGCGAGCCCACCGAACCCGATGTAAAGCGACCGTACGCATCCGAACCGCTGGGCGAATGCCCCGCCCTGCCAGGCGGCCACGGCATAGACAATACCGTTCAGCGCGGCCAGAAGCAGGTTTTCGAGCTCGCCGAAACCAAACATGGCCTTCATGTAAAAAAACAGAAAGTTGGAATAATATACAACCGCGTAGCAATTGATTAATTCCAGGAGAAAGAACAGGGCTTTTGAGGAAGTCATTGACGTTGCGGCCTCTCAGGGTTTATCCACCGCGACTCGCATGAAATAAATTCTTGCATTTCATAGGAATGAAATCAAGAATTTCTTCAGGGGTGACTGACGTAACGATTCAGTCTCGAGTGGGGGGGTATGTAATATTTCACTGGACTCGGCGAAAGATTTGAGATATACGGAAGGCCATGAGCAATGGCATGGTCATCCAGGGGCGTTTACTAAGCAGCGACGATATCGATATCGTTCGAGAGATAATTGTTTCCAATCCATCCTGGAGACGGACACGCATATCTCAGGAAC